>CANREJ010000018.1 GCA_947629665.1 uncultured Clostridia bacterium | reverse complement strand
CGCGCAATAACCCGCATAATAAACGAGGGTAAGGGCGGCATAATCTGCATATTGCTTTAATAGTCTTTCTTTTCGTCTTTTCTGTCTATGGCGGGCGGCACTAAAATTTCGCCGTCCGCGCCGTAGGCAGAGGCGTTGTCCTTAATGCTCATAATATATGCGTTATATTGCTCCTCGGTCAGGCGGGCAACTTTCTTCTTTTTTTTACCCATAAAAAACCTCCGCGTTTTTATTTATTATGCGCGGAGGCGTTTGCGTTTATACACCGCCGCGCACCATTTCGCTTTAATCCGCCAAAAAACGCAGTTTTTATGCGCGAAACCCAATAGCCCCCGTAATATGCCACGGATAACCGTAAAAAATTACAAAAATAAACTTAAAATTTAAGGCAATTATATTTACTTTTTTTTGCAATTGGTGTAAACTAATATAAGAGAACATTTGCAAAAAAATCATTTTTGATTTTTCCGTTACGAGGTGAAGTATGGGTTACGGCAAAAGCGAAGTAAATTATAAGCGCAACAAAAAAAGCGCAACCAAAGCCGATTTGATATTGGAAACGGATATGGAGATACTCGAAAAGCTGGGCAGGCTTTCCGATGAAATCAAAAAAACCAACGAACGGATTAGTTCCATGTCCGGGCGCGACGAGAGCGATTATGCTTCCCGCCAAATAACCGAAGTACACAATTCCCTTCAAAGCGAAATAGATTCCTTAAAGCAGGAGCTTAAATATCTTGCCGCCCAAAACGAGAGTATATTCCTCTCTGTACGGAAGCAAATGGAGGCGCTTGTTTCGGCTGTGGGCGGCGGAGCGGCTGTGGCGGTTGCCGAGCAACCTCCCCGCGCCGAAATCGACTACGACCTGCTTGCCGAAAAAGTCGCCCAAATGTTGCCCGTTCAGGAGTATGTATCTCCCGATTATATTGCAAGCAAAATTGCCGAGCAAATCGTCATACCCGAATATCCCGCTCCACAATATTCGTCGGCGGAGCAAGCGGAGGAATACCGTCCCGCAGAACAGCCCGTTCCCGTGGACATACAGCTTGACGAGGACGACCTTGCCGACAGGATTGCTTTAAAAGTCGGCGGAATCAAAGCGGAGGACTTCGATATTTTGGTTGACGACGACGGTTGCGCGTCCATATCCAAGGAAATTGCCGAAAACCTCAATTACGATGTAATTTCCTCGGCGATATCCGAAAAATTGCGTTCCATGCTCGAATACATCACCGACAGGGATACCGACTATGACGAAGTCGCTTCCCGCATAGGCGACAAAATCAAAGTTGCCGGCATAAACGAGGACGCCATTGCCGAAAAGGCGGCGGCAGTTCTTTCGGAGTATATTCCCGAAATCGACTCCGATGAAATTGCCGACAAAATCGCCGCCCAGCTGATAAGCGTTTTGCATAGCGGCGCAACGGAAGCGGAAACCGCTTCCGCCTCGGAGGAGACGGCTCAGGCGGACAACGACTACAACATAGTTATAGACGAAGAGGGTTTAGGGCTCATAACAGGGCAAGTAACCGAGGAAGTAAACAGAACTACGGGCGAGCGGTTCGACAGGGTAGAAAAGGAAATAGCCGAACTCAAAGCAATGATCACGGCAGGCGCCCTGCGTGAAGTTGCGGCGTCGTCGGCCGCCGAAGAGAGTTATGTCGCGGAAGAATCGCTCGTTACCGTCAGCGATCTTATGGAGGGCGAGGAAGGAGAGGAAACTGCCGAAGAGTATGAAGATCTTTCAAAACTCGTGGACGAAATAAACACCGAAGAAGAGCCTTTGGAGGAACCCGCGGACGGCGTTGACTTTGAAAACATGATGAAGTACAACCGCTCGTTCATAGCCCGCATAATCCAGAGTACCGACGAGCAAAAGCAATACTACGGCAGTGTTAAAACGGCTCTTTTATCCTATGCGCGCGTAAATTCCAACGTGGCATGGGGTGCGGAACGCTTCAATAAGGGCAGGGAAACCATCGCCCGCTTTAAAATCCGCGGCAAAACGCTCTGTTTATATCTCGCGTTGAATCCCACCGACTACCCCTATTCGGTGTATCACCAAACGGACGTATCGGGCAACAAGAGCCTTCACAACACCCCGTTTATGGTTAAAATAAAATCTCCCCGCGGCGTAAAAAAGGCGATACGTTTAATCGACGATATGCTTCAACAGCGCGGAGCGGTAAAGCGCAACAAAGTACTCGAACGCGACTACGCCGCAATGTACCCCTACGAAACCACGGAGGAACTCATAGAGGACGGACTTATAAAGGACGTAAACAAATAACAATAAAAGGGGGTTCGCCCCCTTTATTAAGTTAAAAAACAAAGACCTTAAAGAGGATTATATTGGAAAATATGCAAAACGGGGCCAATACAAAAAAGCTCCCCCGCCGCCGTACAACGGACGTGCGTAAACAACAAAACGAAAAACCCACAAAAGCCAAGGCGGAGCCGCGCGCCAAAAAGACAGAGCGCGCCGTTGCCCAAAAACCCCAAAAAGAAAAACCCGCCGTTCAAAAAAAGGAAGTAAAACCCCAAAGGGAGTCAAAGCAGAGGGCAGTAAAAGTAATATTTTTGGGCGGAGTGGGCGAAATCGGTAAAAACATGGCCGCCATAGAGTGCGGCAACGACATAATAATAATCGACGCAGGCGCAATATTCCCCACGGAAGAAACCCCCGGCTTCGACCTTGTGGTTCCCGACATAACTTATTTAATAGATAACGCCAAAAAAATCCGTGCGCTCATTTTAACCCACGGGCACGAGGACCATATCGGCGGCGTACCCTATTTGTTGAAGGAAATAAAGGTGCCCGTAATAGGCACTAAACTTACGCTTGCGCTCGTCGACAACAAGCTCCGCGAACACCGCATAAACGACGCAAAAATGCAGGTCGTCGCCCCCGGCGACGCAATCCGTCTGGGCTGTTTTACCGTACACTGCATAAACGTAAACCACTCCATTGCCGGTTCGCTGGCGTTTGCGATAGAAACCCCGCAGGGCGTAATATTCCACAGCGGCGACTATAAAATAGATTTGACTCCCGTTGCCGGCGAGCCGATAGATTTAACCTCCATTTCCAAAATAGGCTCCGAGGGCGTGCTTTTATATTTGGGCGAAAGCACCAACATAGAACGCCCCGGCTTTACCATGAGCGAAACGGTTGTCGGCAACACTTTGGACGGGCTCTTTTCCGAAAATTCCAGGCGCAGGATAATAATAGCCACCTTTGCTTCAAACGTTCACCGTTTAAAACAGATTGTGGATCTGGCGGTAAAGCACCGCCGCAAAGTTGCGCTCTCCGGGCGCAGTATGCAAAACGTAGTGGAGGCGGCAGAAAAGATAGGCGACCTCAATATTCCCGACGACGTTTTGGTTGACGTATCCCGCATAAAGAACATGCGCGACAGCGAAATAGTCATAGTATCCACGGGCAGCCAGGGCGAACCCATGAGCGCCTTAACGCGCATGGCCAACGGTGAAAACCCCTCGGTTGTTGTGGGCGAAAATGACACGGTAATAATCTCCGCTTCGCCTATTCCCGGCAACGAAAAACTTATATATAAAGTAATTGACAACCTATACAGAAAGGGCGCAAAGGTAGTGTACGAGAGTATAAAGAATATACACGTTTCGGGGCACGCCTGTTGCGAGGAGCATAAAATTATGCACACCCTCTTAAAACCCAAATATTTTATTCCCGTTCACGGCGAATACAGGCACTTAAAAAAGCACGCCGAACTCGCCGAGGAGCTGGGTATGCCCGCCAACCGCATCTTCATTCCCGATATAGGCAACTGCATAGAAGTTACCTCAAAGGGCGGGCTTAAACGCCTTGCCGACGTTCCCTCCGGTGCGCGGCTCATCGACGGCGAAGGAATAGAAGACGAAAAGGCCTCCACGGTAATAGAGGACAGGCGCCAGCTCTCCGCCGAGGGACTGTTCATTGTTTCGGTGGCGGTTTCGGGCAACGTTGTTTTGGGCGAACCCGCAATAAATTCCCGCGGCTTTGTGTTTGACTTCCACCGCGACTACAACAAGGAAATGCGCGAGGTCATCGACAGGGCGATTGCTGGCTACGACCTATATCGCGGCTCGGTGGACGAGCTCAAAAAGGTAATAAAACGCGCCCTCAAAAACTATATCTACAAAAAGACAAAGCAATCTCCCATGATTGTGCCGGTTGTAGTGGAGCTTTAAATGGATTTTTCTTACGCCCACAAAGATACAACGCAAACGGAAAGGCCAAGTCCCACGGCGCAGTTCAACGGGCGGGTTTTCTGCGCCTGTTTGGAGGAGATTATAAACTCGGCTCACCAAAGGGAAATCCCCGTATCCGACAGGGAAACGCTCACCTTTTTGACCACGCTCGTGGCCGCCCTGCAACCCCAAAAAATATTGGAACTCGGCACTGCGGTCGGCGTGTCGGCGGCGGCAATGCTCTCGGCGTGCAAAAGTGCGCATATATGCACGGTTGAAAAGGATAAAACTTTCGCCGCGGAAGCGCGCGCAAACTTCCAAAAACTCAACATATCCAACAAAATCACCCTCATCGAGGGCGACGCGGGCGTGGTTATGGCGGAGCTTTGCGGGCAGTTCGACTTTATATTTTTGGACAGCGCAAAGGTGCAGTATGTAAAGTATCTGCCCGAACTCAAACGCCTTTTGAGGCAGGGCGGGGTTTTGCTTGCCGACGACGTGTTGCTCTACGGCTACGTTACGGGCGAAGCGGAGCCGCCCAAAAAGCGCAAAATGCTTGTGGAGCATATAAAGGAGTATATTGCGGCGGTTACCTCCGACCCGCAATTGGTAACAACGATAATTAACCTCGGCAACGGACTTGCAATGTCCGTAAAACAGTAAATTTTTTATATAATTATTGCATATGGCAGAACTTTTGGCGCCTGCGGGCAACTTTTCAAAACTAAAAACCGCGCTATATTTCGGGGCGGACGCGGCGTATATAGGCGGCAAGGATTTTTCCCTCCGTTCGTTTGCGGATAATTTTTCGCGCGAAGAGCTTAAACAGGCGGTCGTCTACGCGCACGCCCTCAATAAAAAGGTGTACGTAACGGTCAATATCTTTGCAAAAAACGCCGATTTCCCGCTTTTGGAGGACTACTTCAAATTCCTCAAAGAGGCAGGGGCGGACGCGGCGATAATTTCGGACAGCGGCGTGTTTGCCGCCGCGCAAAAGGCCGCGGAGGGCTTACCCCTGCACATATCCACGCAGGCCAACCTCACAAACAAGTATGCCGTAAAATTTTGGAAGGAACAGGGAGCCGCCCGCGTAATTCTCGCCCGCGAGCTGTCCGTAGGGGAAATTGCGGAGATACACGCCTACGTTCCCGACATAGAGCTGGAATGTTTTGTGCATGGCGCAATGTGTATTTCCTATTCGGGCAGGTGCCTCTTGTCCAACTATCTCGCAGGGCGTGAAAGCAACCGCGGCGAGTGCGTGCAGGCCTGTCGCTGGAAGTATTCCATAAGAAAAAAGGACGAACTTTCCGATACGGGCTGGCTGGATATGGAGGAGGACGCCCGCGGCGCATACATATTGAACTCCAAGGATTTGAACATGAGCGCCCATCTTACGGAACTTGAACGGGCGGGCATAAGTTCCTTTAAAATAGAGGGCAGAATGAAGGGCGAGTACTATCTCGCCACGGTAATAAACGCCTACCGCAGATGTATCGACGGCGGCTATTCCCAACTTGTGGAGCGCGAACTCAAAACGGCGGCTCACAGGGACTACACCACGGCGTACATGCTGGGCGGAAACGATAAAACGGTGAACTATGCCGACAGCCAGGCTAAGGGCGACTGCGACTATATAGGCAACGTTACGGGCAGTGAGCAGGGTTTTGCCTTTATAGAAATGCGCGGGCGCTTCAAAGTGGGGGACGAGCTTGAAATTCTCACCCCGTATGGCGATTTCGGCAAATCTTTTACGGTAAAAAGAGCCTATCTTCCCACGGGCGAAGAGGTTGAAGATTGCAAACTCGTGCAAACGGTATACAGAGTGCCCTGCCCGTTCAAACTGCATGCGGGCGACATTGTACGCAGAAGAAAAGTATGAATTATCTTGTAAAAAATATCTACGGAAAAATCAAAAACAAAAAAGTTGCGGTAGAGGTGCCGGGCTCAAAGAGCATAACGGCGCGCGCCCTTCTTTTGGCGGCGCTCGCAAACGGCGAAAGCGTTTTGTACAACGCGCAGTTTTCGGACGACTGCAAAACGTTTATCGGGTGCTTAAAAACATTGGGTATCCGTTGCGAGATTTTTGGAACCACCGTAAAAATTACGGGTTGTGGCGGCGTTTTGCCCGTAAAAAGCGCAAATATCAACGTTGGTTCGGCGGGCACGGCGGCACGGTTTTTAACCGCAGTTCTGGCGTTTTCCGAAGGCGAATTTACGGTTGACAGCTCCGCGCAAATGAAAACGCGGCCAATCCTACCCCTCATACAAAGTTTAACCGGGGCGGGTGCGGAAATAGTTTCAACAGACGGCACTTTCCCGTTAAAAATCCGTGGCACGGCTTCGCCCAAGGGTGAAATTTCCGTTGACGTTACACAGAGCAGTCAATTTTTATCCGCCCTTTTAATGGCCGGCGTGTGCGCCAAAAACGGCATAAAAGTCAGCGCGTCGGGCAGGCACGGCACCGATTATGTGGATATGACCCTCAACATGATGTGGTCTTTCGGCGTAACGGCGGAGCAGGATAACGGCTCATACATTGTCAACGGCAACTACTCCGCAAAAAAGTACGACATCGAGCCCGACATTTCCGCGGCGTGCTATTTTTACGCGGCAAACAAAATTCTGGGAACGGATATATCCGTGAAGGGCGTTATGCCCCACAGCATGCAGGGCGATATAAAATTTATAAATTTATTAAAGAATTTCAACGGCGGCAAAGTGGATATGAGTGCCTTTTCCGACCAGGCTTTAACCCTCGCCGCAATAGCGCCATATCTCAAAGAGCCAACGCAAATAGTGGGAATAGCCCACACGCGCGGGCAGGAGTGCAACAGAATAAACGCAATAATCACCAACCTTACATTGATGGGCGTGCGCTGTGAAGAGCTGGATGACGGCGTTTTAATATATCCCTCCGATCCCCAGCCTGCGCAAATACAAACTTTCGGCGACCACCGCGTGGCAATGGCGTTCGCTCTCACGGGTCTGCGCGCATACGGCATAGAAATAACAGACGCCGAAGTCTGCTCCAAAACTTTTAAAAATTACTTTGAAGTTTTAGATGATTTAACCAAAAAACTCACAGAATAATAGGGAGCCCGTCCGCCGCAGGTAAGGCCGCGGACGGGCTTTCATTTAATGCACGGTCGTTTAATTTCAAAAATATGGAACGCATAGTCATTCACTCGGATTTGAATAATTTTTACGCCTCTGTGGAGCGTATTCTGCACCCCGAACTTTCGGGTAAGCCCATTGCCGTCTGCGGCAACAAGGAAGAGCGCAAGGGCATAGTCCTCGCAAAGAGCGAGGAGGCAAAACGCTTCGGCGTAAAGACGGGCGACACCGTCTGGCAAGCGCAAAAAAAGTGCCCCAATCTTATAACCGTGCCCACACATTTCGATAAATATATGGAGTATTCCCGTAGGGTCAAAGCTATCTACGCCCGATACACCGACCTCATAGAAAGTTACGGCATAGACGAGTGCTGGCTGGACGTTACCCATTCAACTTTAATCTTCCCCAAGTTTGAGCCTAAATTTATTATGGCAGACGGCGAAAAACACTTTTCAGATGAATATCTGCGGTTTTTGGGGGATACAATCCGCAACACGGTAAAGGGCGAACTCGGCATCACCGTGTCCTGCGGCGTTTCGTTCAACAAGGTGTTTGCAAAGCTCGGCAGCGATTTAAAAAAGCCCGACGGCACCTCCGTCATTTCCTATCTAAACCATAGGCAGGTGGTTTCGGGGCTTCCCGTGGAAGATTTATTGTACGTCGGCAAGGCAACGGGTCAAAAGCTCGCCGCCATGGGCATAACGACAATCGGCAAACTTGCGCGGGCAGACGACGCTCTTATAAAATCCACGTTCGGCAAAGTGGGCGAAACTTTGCTGAAATACGCCCGCGGCGAGGACGCGGAGCCCGTAAAACACATGGACGAAAAAAGGGAGTACAAATCCATAGGCAATTCTTCAACCTATCCCGATGACATAGAGAGCATAAACCAAATCGAACGCTATATCTACGTGCTTTCCGAAAGCGTTGCAACCCGCCTGCGCGAGGCAAACCAGGGTCTTGCCGACACCGTTCATCTCTGGGTGCGCTACGCCGATTTAACCGACATATCCGTGCAAAAAAAGGTGCGCCACACCGCCCTTTGCGGCGAAATAGCGCAGCACGCCTTTGACTTGTTTAAGGAGAACGTAAAGCCGCCCTTTAAAGTGCGCGCCCTCGGCGTTACCGTTTCGGGCTTTGACAACGGCTCCTCGCAGGTTACATTTGACGAGAGCTTCGGCAACTACGAAAAACTTGAAAAGGCAGAGCGCACGGTGGACGAAATCCGCAAAAAGCACGGCTACGACAAACTCCAACGCGGGCTCCTCGCCAACGACCCAATTCAAATGCACAACGACGTAAAAAATTCCCACGTCATAAAACCCGCCAATTTTGAGGACAGGGAAGATAAATAACCGTGCGTTTGCAAACACAAAATTATATAAGATTGTCTTATACATTTTATAAAAACCTTAAAAGCATAACCATAGCCAATTAATTTGACTATTTTAAAATTATTTTTTATAATCTACACGTAAAAAACAAACTCGGCTCAAAAAGAGCGGATAAATACAGTATTCAAGGAGAAAAAAGTTTTTTATGAATCTTCCCTCAAAATTCGGCGAAAACGTATTCAGCGACTCCGTACAAAAAGAGATGCTTCCCAAAGAAGTGTACAAGGCGTTAAGGGCAACCATCGAGGCGGGCAAGCCGCTCGATACGTCCATTGCGGGCGCGGTTGCCGCGGCCATGAAGGATTGGGCTGTATCCAAGGGCGCCACGCACTACACGCACTGGTTTCAGCCTTTGACGGGACTGACGGCGGAAAAGCACGACAGCTTTATAGAACCCGACGGAGACAAGGTAATAATGCGTCTCACGGGCAAGAGTCTTATAGTGGGCGAGCCCGACGCTTCCAGCTTTCCTTCGGGCGGTTCCCGCGCAACCTACATGGCGCGCGGATACACGGCATGGGACCCCACGTCCCCCGCGTTCGTAAAGGAAGGCACTCTCTACATACCCACCATATTTGTGTCCTACACAGGCGAAACGCTCGATAAAAAGGGTCCCCTTTTGCGCTCGATGACGGCAATCGACGCACAGGCAAAGCGCATATTAAAACTCTTTGGCATACAGTGCAAAAAGGTTGCCACAACAGTGGGTCCGGAGCAGGAATATTTTATAATCACCGAAGAGGAGTACGAAAAGAGGAAGGATTTACAGCTCACGGGCAGAACGCTGTTCGGCGCGCCCGTAACCCGCGGACAGGAGCTTGAAGATCATTATTTCGGCGTACTTAAAACCAAAATTTCCGAGTTTATGAGAGATTTGGACGAGGAGCTTTGGAGTTACGGCATACTTTCCAAAACCAAGCACAACGAGGTTGCTCCCGCCCAGCACGAAATGGCGCCCGTATTTTCCACAACCAACGTTGCGGTGGACACCAATATGCTCACCATGGAAATTATGAAAAAGGTTGCCAAAAAGCACGGGCTTGTGTGCTTACTGCACGAAAAGCCTTTCCGCGGGATAAACGGAAGCGGCAAACACAACAATTGGTCAATGTCAACGGACTCAGGGCTTAATTTGCTCGATCCGGGCAACAATCCCGAACAAAATACCCTTTTCAAGCTCGTTCTGGCGGCGGTTATAAAGGCGGTGGACGATTATCAAGGCCCTCTTCGCGCGTCCGTTGCTTCGGCGGCAAACGATCACCGTTTAGGCGCAAACGAGGCTCCCCCCGCAATAATTTCCGTCTATTTGGGCGACCAGCTCGGCGCCATGGTAGACAGTATAGTAAAGGGCGAAAAATATGTTTCGGGCGAGGCTCCCGAAGGCAGTTTGGGTGTGCCGGAATCTCCCATATTCCCCAAGGACGCAACGGACAGAAACCGCACTTCGCCGTTTGCGTTCACTGGCAACAAGTTCGAGTTTAGAATGTTGGGCTCGCAGGCGAACGTATCCGACGCGAATATCTGTTTGAACACAATCGTCGCCGACGCTTTCCAGCAGTTTGCCGACGAGCTTGAACGGGCTGCCGACCTGGAAAAGGCCGCAAACGAGCTTATCGAACGCGAATTAAAGGCTCACTACCGCATAATTTTCAATTTGGACGGCTACGGCCCCGAATGGGAGCCCGAAGCGGAGAAGCGCGGACTTTTAAACAAAAAGAACACTGCGGACGCGGTGCCCGTTCTGTATGAAGAAAAAAATATTTCCGTATTTGTAAGGCAGGGTGTATTCACCCGCGAAGAAGCTATTGCCCGCGCCGACATACGCCTTGAAAATTACACAAAAATAATAAACATAGAGGCTTTGACCATGCTTGAAATGGCAAAGCGCGACGTAATTCCCGCCGTTTCTGACTTTGTTGCCGACCTCTGCCAGAACGTGGCGGCAAAACAGGCGGTCTGCGGCGATATTCCCTACGCCACCGAAAAGAAATTAATAACAAAACTTGCCGCCTTAAACGACGAGGCAAGCGCGGCAATCGAAAAGCTGGAAAAGGATCTCGGCGCAATCAACAAGGAGGACATCGGTCCCGCATCGCAGGCAATGGCGCACGTAATAATCCCCGACATGGAGGCCCTGCGCAAGCCCGTGGACGAAATGGAAACGCTGACGTCGTCCGACTATTGGCCCTATCCGTCGTACTTCGACCTTCTTTATTCGGTAAAATAAAGCGCGGCTTTAAGGATATGACACATAGAGCCCGCGGGCGGCTTGCCTGCGGGCTTTTGCATTTGCCCTATTTCACGTTTGCGGGCGCCCTCACAAATATTTTTATCTCACGCGCGCACGTGTGCGCGCAAAAAACAAATATTTAACTTGACTAAACAGCCCGTATTAATTATAATAATATAGTGCTGTTCTGCGTTGTTTTTTGCAGATAACGGAGTAGCTATGTATTTCAACGACCTGAACTTAAAAACCGCCCCTTTGGAGGGGGAGGTAAAAATACCGTCCGGCTGTGCGGTCAGCGCCATAATCGACCGTGCGGGCAATAAAATGACGGGTAAAAAAATCATTCGCTCCATTGCCACCATGCACGACCGTTCCAACGGGTTGGGCGGCGGCTTTGCGGGCTACGGCATTTATCCCGACTATAAGGAATATTACGCCTTTCATCTTTTTTACGATAATTTCCACGCCAAAAAGGAAACGGAAGACTTTTTAATCCAACACTTTGAAGTCGCCTATTCGGCAGAGATGAAGACCCGCAAAAACGTAAGCATACAAAACGAGCCTGTAATTTACAGATATTTTTTATATCCGCTTTCCAAGCGGCTTGCAAACTCCCTTTTGGACGAGGAGAGGTACGTTGTCAAGTGCGTAAACAAAATCAATGCGGAAATCAACGGCGCGTTTGTGTTTTCCAGCGGTAAAAACATGGGCATATTCAAGGGTGTCGGCTATCCTGAGGACATAGGCAGGTTCTATCTTTTGGACGAGGAGTACGAAGGTTATTGCTGGACGGCGCACGGCAGGTATCCCACAAACACCCCCGGCTGGTGGGGCGGTGCGCACCCCTTCGGGCTTTTGGATTATTCAATTGTCCACAACGGCGAAATATCCTCATACGACGCCAACCGCCGCTACATAGAAATGTTCGGCTACAAATGTTCCTTGCAGACCGATACAGAAGTTATAACCTACATAATCGACTATCTTCTCCGCGTAAAAAAGCTCACCTTAAACGAGGTTGCAAAGGTAATTTCCGCATCATTCTGGTCGACAATAGAAGAAAAATCGGATGAGGAACAGCGGCAGGAAACTTTTTTGCGCAAAGCGTTCCCGTCCCTTTTGGTAACGGGTCCGTTTTCTATAATTTTCGGCTTTACGGGCGGCATAATGGCGCTCAACGACAGGTTGAAGCTACGCTCAATGGTCTGCGCCGAAAAGGGCGATATTGCGTACGTATCCAGCGAAGAGTGCGGTATCCGCGCGGTTGAGCCGGAGCTGGATAAAATCTTTTCGCCTGCGGGCGGCGAACCCGTTATATATACTCTCAAAAACGGGGGTGCGGAATAATGCAAGCGTATATTCCCCCCGAATTTGAGGTGGTAAGGGACGTCCGTCTCTGCACAAACTGCCGCCTTTGCGAAAGGCAGTGCGCAAACGAAGTCCACAAATACAGCGCGGAATTGAAAATCATGACGGCAAACAGCGACAAGTGCGTAAACTGCCACCGTTGCGTAACCGTCTGCCCCACGCACGCGCTCAAAATAACAAAGAACCCCGACGCATACCGTTACAACGCAAATTGGTCGGCGCAAACGATGAACGAGGTCTACCGCCAGGCGGAAACGGGCGGCGTGCTTTTGTCCTCTATGGGCAACCCCACGCAAAATCCCGTGTATTTCGATAAGATTTTAGTCAACGCCTCGCAGGTAACCAACCCACCCATAGACCCCTTGCGCGAGCCTATGGAAACGGTTGTGTATCTCGGCAAAAAAGACGTGGAGTTAAAGAGGGATATAAACGGCAGGCTGATAGATAATTTGCCACCCCAGCTCAAATTGCGCGTGCCAGTAATGTTTTCGGCAATGAGCTACGGCTCCATATCCTACAACGCACACGAGGCGCTCGCCCGTGCGGCGGAGGAGCTGGGCACCTTTTACAACACAGGCGAGGGCGGGCTCCACAGGGACTTTTATAAGTACGGCAAAAACACGATAGTGCAGGTTGCTTCTGGCAGATTCGGCGTGCATGCCGAGTATCTCTCCGCGGCGGCGGCAATAGAAATAAAGATGGGTCAGGGCGCAAAACCCGGTATAGGCGGGCACCTCCCCGGAATGAAAATTTCGGACGAAGTCTCCAAAACCCGCATGATTCCCAAGGGGATTGACGCAATTTCACCCGCGCCCCATCACGACATATATTCGATTGAGGATTTAAGACAGCTCATCTACGCCATAAAGGAGACCACGGGCTATTCAAAGCCCGTAATAGTAAAGGTTGCGGCGGTGCATAACGTGGCGGCAATCGCTTCGGGCATAGCCCGTTCGGGCGCAGATATGATAGCTTTGGACGGCTTCCGCGGCGGCACGGGCGCGGCTCCCACAAGAATACGCAACAACGTAGGTATTCCCATAGAGCTTGCGTTGGCGCAGGTTGACGAACGTTTGCGGCAGGAAGGCATACGCGACAGCGTGTCAATTATTGCGGGCGGTTCGGTGCGCTCCTCGGCGGACGTGGTAAAGGCAATAGCTTTGGGCGCGGACGCGTGTTACATAGGCACCGCGGCGTTGCTTGCGCTGGGCTGTCATCTGTGCAGAAGCTGTCATACGGGCAAGTGCAATTGGGGCATAGCCACCCAAAGGGAGGATCTGGTTGCCCGCTTGGATCCCACCGAGGGCAGCAAACGCCTTGTCAACCTCATCACTGCGTGGGAACACGAAATACAGGAAATGATGGGCGGTATGGGCATAAACTCAATAGAGGCGTTAAAGGGCAACCGCCTCATGCTCCGCGGAGTGGGCTTAAACGAAACGGAGCTTAAAATTCTCGGCATACGCCATGCGGGCGAATCCATGTAAACGGGTCAAACACCAGCATATATGGCTCAACCAACAAAAAACGCGCAATTTTATTTGCGAAAAAATATAAAAATTTAAGGAAGGGCGGAAAATGTTAACAAGTATCTGTGGAATAAATTGGGGCGACGAAGGCAAGGGAAGAATGGTAGACCTTCTTTCCGAAAAGTTCGATATAGTCTGCCGCTACCAGGGCGGCAACAACGCAGGGCACACGGTAATAAACGAAAAGGGCAGATTTATATTGAACCTGCTTCCTTCTGGTATTCTGCGTGAAAACGTGGTAAACGTCATGGGTTGCGGCATGGTAATAGACATAAAGCACCTCTGCGGCGAAATAGAAAAATTGCGTGCGGCAGGCATAAAAATCACCCCCGAAAACCTGAAAATAAGCGATAAAGCCATAATCACCATGCCTTACAACGTTTTGCAGGACGTAATGGAGGAGGATAGGCTCACCAAGGCAACGGGCAAGCCCTACGGCTCCACCCGCCGCGGAATTGCGCCCATTTACGCAGATAAATATATGAAAAAGGCTTTCCGCATGGGCGAACTTTTAAACACCGCGCTCCTCTATAAACGTCTGCCCGATATCGTTGCCTGGAAAAACATGACCATAAGGGCGTACGGTTTTACGCCCGTAAAAGTGGACGACATGATTGAGTACTTTGAAGAGTACGGCAAGCCGCTCACAAAATATATCGTGGACACGGGGGTATATTTAAACGAAGCCAACAGGCAGGGCAAAAACATAATGTTTGAAGCCCAGCTCGGTGCTTTAAGGGATATAGACTTCGGCATTGTGCCCTACACCTCGTCGTCCTCAACAATAGCCGCCTATGCTCCCATAGGCGCTGGCGTGCCCAATCTTAAACTCACCAACTCCATAGGAATCATGAAGGCCTATTCGAGTTGTGTGGGCGCAGGGCCCTTCACATGCGAATATTTCGGCGAAAAGGCCGAACGCTTGCGCGAACTCGGCGGAGAATACGGCGCGGCCACGGGCAGACCCCGCAGGGTAGGTCCATTCGACGTAGTCGCTTCCCGCTACGGCATACGTTGCCAGGGCGCGGACGAAATTGCTTTAACCAAGCTCGACGTTCTGGACGAATACGAAGAGATTGAAATTTGCACGCACTACAAACTGCACGGAAAAATAATAGACGAGTTCCCTTTCACCGACGTTTTGGACGAGTGCGAACCCGTATTCGAAAAGGTAAAGGGCTGGCATTGCGACATAACCAAGTGCCGCAAAAAGGAAGATTTGCCCAAGGAGGCGCTTGATTATATCGCCCTTTTGGAAAAACTTTGCGAGTGCAAAATAAGATATGTGTCCGTCGGTGCGGAAAGAGATGCCTGCATCAAATTTTAAATATGCAAATTAACGTAGATGAAAACATGCACTTCCAAGTGCTGAACAAAAGAATAAGGGAATTGCCCGAAAGGGAAATAACCGTAAACGGCGCCATGGGTCAAAGATACATAGGCGCAGGTCTTTCGGACAAGACCATTACAATAACCGGCACGCCGGGGAACGCTCTCGGCGCCTATTTGAACGGCTGTGATATAATAGTGCGCGGCAACGCCCAGGACGCCACGGGCGACACTATGAACGACGGCAAAATAATAATTTACGGCAACGCGGGCGACGCCACGGGCTACGCTATGCGCGGCGGTAAAATTTATGTAAAGGGCAACACGGGCTACCGTTGCGGAATCCACATGAAGGAATACCAATCCTTGAAGCCCGTAATAGTAATAGGCGGCAGGGCAGGTTCCTTTTTGGGAGAATATCAGGCGGGCGGCATAATAGTGGTTCTCGGACAAAATGAGGACGGCCTGCCAATTGTCCACAATTTTTGCGGCACGGGCATGCACGGCGGAGTTATGTATTTAAGGTGCCGGAAGCTCCCGCATAAAATTCCGGGGCAAATCTCCTGCCAATGCAAAACGGGCAATCAAATCCCCGAACTCAAACAAATTGTCGAGGACTATTGCTCGTATTTTGGGGAGTATTCCTCCCAAGCGCTTTTAGCCGATAACTTTTTTATCCTCACCCCCAACAAAGAAAATCCCTATAAGCGCATGTACACGAACAACTGAAATTAAATTTTACGCGAGGTATATTCATGGCTGTAAACGGCTACAAAGGCATAACTTTAAATTCAATATGCAACATAAAGAGCGGGTGCAACGAATGGCGCAACGCAATGTTTACCGCCAACGGCGAGACGGGGATAATAGGAGGCCTCAATCCCGCGGACGACGTCATTATATTCAACAACACCAAGTGCGTTATGGATACGGTCAATCCAATGGAAACGGCGGAGCTGTATCCCATAGATTTTCAAATGAAACAAGCCGCCATCACACGCGGGAACGCAGGAATCTGGGTGGATTATTTAAAGGATTATTGGAACAAAAAATATGGGATGGAGGACTACGTAGCCTGCTCGGCGCGCCCGTATTTTCCCGCTTCGTTGCTGCATATAAAAAGTTCGGGTATAATTGAAAATTATTCGCGCCAAACCAACTTTTACACGGGCGAAATTTCCTGCCGTTGTACTTTAAACGGCGATCCCGTCAGCCGCAAAGCCTTTGTTTCGCGCGCGGACGGCGTTGCGGTAATTTTAACGGAGTGCGGCGTAAAAAAGAACTTCACGCTGTACTTTGAGGACTTTACCGACATGTTTTTGGACGCCGACCCCGCAAATAAGAAGTTTTCAAGCATAAAATTTCCCCAAACTTACGCAAAGTACGGCGCCGGTCAAATTGAATTTTACGGCAAGCCGCCCGTATCCCACATAGACGATAACCCTTTGAACCCCGTAACTTCGCTTTCATACAGCGGCTTTTTCACGGCTGTAAAAATCATGTGCAACGGCAAATGCAAGGCGTATGACAACCGCGTTGAAGTTTCGGCAAGCAAAATGTTGCTTCTTGTAAAAACCGATTACAGGCGCACGGGCATTCAGAGCGCCGAACAGGCGGAGGCTCTTTGCGCCGGCGCACAAACAAGTTTAAACGTCCTTGCGGAGGGATATAAAATCACGCCGCTTTACCGCACGCTCCTTGAACGCCATACAAAAATTCATTCCCGGCTCATGGAATCTGCGCAGGTAAGATTTTCCAAAGGGAGCGGGTTTGCGGAAGCGGACGAATTGCGGCTCAAACAAAAACAGGCGGAGGACGGCGCAATAATCCCCGAATGGCTGGACTTATTGTATGTCCATTCGCGGTTTGTAACAGTATGTTCTCACGGCTATTCCACGGCACGCCTCGGCGGCATATGGGTGGGCAATCCCTTGCCCGCATGGAGCGGAGACCACACGCTTAACGCCAACACAAACGCGCAAATCTGCGGTTTGAATACGGGCAATTTACCCGAATGTACGCAGAGCTACATAAATTTCTTGCTTGATTACGCTCCCGATTGGCTTCAAAACGCAAAAAACATTCACGGAATCCAAAACGCCATAAAGGCTCCCGCCCGCACGGACGGCGCAGGATGCGGCCTGTTCTTTTCCACGCCCGCGGGCTTCCCCATGATATATTGGAACGCAGGTGCGGCGTGGCAGATTCTGCCCGCGTTTGAAATGTGGGAGTGTTACGGCGACGTTGAAATATCACTGCGCGAAGATTTAAACATAGACAGGCTCAAAGACCTTTTGGATCTTTCCGTCGAGCGGTGCGAACGCCTTAAAAAGGAGCGCGTTTTAAATCTCGCCAATGAAATATTAAAGCCCCTTATCACAAAACTTATGAACTTTTGGATAGGGTTTGCGGACAACCGCTTTTATATCGACGGCAACGGCGAAGTTCATGCGGGCGACGGCTCGGTGATGGGCGAGGACGGCAAGTATATATTTGCGCCCGCGTATTCTCCCGAAAATGCTCCCGATGAACAGGAGTTGCAACCCGTCTGCGCAAACGCCGCAATGGATATTGCCGCGGCAAGGGATTCTATAAGAATGTTTTACGCGCTTGCCGGCAGGGGGATAATAACCGATTATGACTTCGGTGCTGTAAAATATTTTGAGGCTCATCTGCCCACATATCTCACAGAGGCCGACGGTTCATTAAAGGAGTGGGCGCTGCCGCATGTACACAACCGCAACAATCACCGCCATTCCTCGCACTTGTACGCCGCATGGCCGGCCTACGAGGCGGCGCGGTGCAAGCCTCTTGCAGGCAATATAAAGCAGGCCATAAAGAACAGGCGCACCTACGCGGCAGACCAGCGCACAACGGGTTTCGGCAGAATGCAACTCGCCGCGGCATCTGCGCGCATAGGCGATAAAGCCCTGTTTGCAAAGTGTCTCTACGATATGGTTGGCGCGGATTTTGAATACGATTCCCTCGTAACGGGGCACGACCTCGGCAGGGCTCCTCATTCGTTCTGCCAGGATAACGCCGCAAGCATACACGGAGTAATAAACGAGTCGCTCGTTTATTCCGACAGCAACGGAATAATTTTGCTACCCGCAAATATATGGAACCACGGCGAAGCCCGCGGCATAACGGCAAGGTGCGGCGTCAGGATAAATAAACTTAAATGGCGCGGTGCCAAGGTTATTGCCGAGTTGGAGGCTTTAAGCGGCAATGTGGCAGTAAATATAGAGTATGGCACTGTAAAAAAAGCGCTGTCCCTCAAAAAGGGCGAACCCCAAACGGTGGAGTTCAACGGCGCAAAATAACGATAAAACGATAAAATATTAACAAAAAACCGTGCGGACGCATAAATTTGCGCCCGCACGGTTTTTAACTCTAATTAATTTTGGCTTTGATTGTTATTTCGCTCGCCTTGCCCGCCAGCATAACAAAATCCGCTCGGTAAGGGTCGGCCGCAATGTAAGCCGAAAGCCCTTCCAATCTCTCCAAAACCGCATACAGGTTGGCGTTTTCGGCATAGGCGGATTGTCTTAAAACCAACCCAAACTCCGCCACGCAGGCAATAAATGACAGATCGTTCGAAGAGGGAGAGGAGGTAAACACCTCTGTTTTAACGCTCACGTCTGTTTCCGCTTCGCCCGTTACGTCCTTATATTTAACTTCAACCGTTGCGAGTTTGCCCTCGGCGTTTGCCGCAAGCTCTATTTCATAAAGGGCGGCCACGCACAGATTGCTGCCTATTTCGCCCGTATCGGTTGTATCGTCCTCAAATTCGTCTTTTGAAATTATTTTGGTGTCGTATCCTATAAGCCTGTATTTTGCAACGTTTTCCTCAAAAGTTACACCCGCCTTTGCGTCCTTCGCCACGGTAACAAGAGTTCCGTCCAACTCATGGCAGAAGGCTTTTTCGGCCTCGGTCATGTTGTCAAGGTATGCGTAATTTCCGTTGCCGCTCTTTGCAAGCATTTCCAGCATATCGTCCCGCATGTTGCCCATGCCCATGCCGAAAACGGAGAGGTAAACCTTTTTTTCGGCAACCGTTCTTTCGGAAATCATCTCTTGCAGGGTATCCTTGTCATAAATTCCCACGTTGAAATCGCCGTCGGAAATTATAATCACGCGGTTATTTCCGCCCGTGATATAGTGTTTTTCGGCAATTTTATAGGCTCTTTGCAGGCCGTCGCTTCCGTTTGTGCCGCCGCCCGCTTTAAGTTTGTCTATCGCCGACTTAACCGCCTCTTTGCCGCTTTGCGAACATTCGCCGCCGTCAAGTACGGTTGTAACCCCGTTTGCGTAGGTAACCAGCGAAATAATATCCCCGTCGCCCAAATTGTCGGCGAGCATTTTAAGCCCATTTTTGGCAAGTCCCAGCCTGTCGTCGCCCGACATTGACCCCGATACGTCTACCAAAAACACATAATTCCCGTTCACGGAGTCCGTTTTTCTCTCGGCAGTTTTAATTCCCGCAAGCATAAGTTTGTGTTCGGCGTTCCAGGGGCAGTCCGCAAGGTAAGTATTCACCGCCACTGCGCCCTCTTCGGGTGCGGGGAAATCATAATCGAAATAATTTATAAGCTCCTCAATCCTCACGGAGTCGGCAAAAACCTTGCCGCCTTTTTCTATCTGGTATCTCACCTGCGAGTAGCTCGCAGTGTTGCGGTCCATGGAAAAGTAGGAGGAGGGCTCCTTTGCAACCTCCGTAAATCCGTTTTCCACAATGGAATCATGCACAAATCCGCCGCTCCATTCGCCGCTGTCGTCCTCGCTTTCGTCGGGCATTGAACCGCCGCCTGCCACCTGTCCGCCCGACCAATTTTCATTGCCGTCAAACCCGCGGTTCGGTGCGGAGCAAGCCGCAAAAGATATTGCCATAAACGCTGCGATAACAGCCGTAAATACAGTTATTGATTTTTTCATATTATTGTCCTCCGCTTGTTTTGTCGCAAATAAAACGATTCAACTTCGGCGTTTGTCCCGCATATGTTAAAATTTTTAAAAATATTTTGCAAGCAGATCAAGGTAATAGGTATAGCCACGGATTTCGGAGGTGGTAACGCTAACGTAATATTTAACCTGTCCCGCGTTCAAATAAATTTTATAAATATTTTCGCCATTGTCGTATCCGGTGTTCAAAATATATTTTTGTCCGCTGTAAGATCTCTCTTCGCCGTTCAAATATTCCTTCAAATCCTCAAAGCAGGTGTTTTCGTCCGTGTACTCAACGTAAATCACCGCGTCGTGCCTGTATGCGCCGTGAATTAAATTTATATCAGCTCGCGCAATTTTTATTTTGCCGTTTTCGCTGTACGCCGTAAGGCTCACGTCCGCGTTGTGCGCAACTGCCAAAGACTTTGCAAATTCCAGCCCGTCGGTTTGGGGCGAGTAGGGATCCGCACAGCTTTCTGCAAGCCCCGCAAGTGAGTAGTAGGAGTAGCCTCCGCCCTGCGGCGTTTGGTTGTCGGGAGTCCCGCCTGAGGAAAGCGAAGGGAAGAACGCAACGGCAACGCAAATCACGGCAACGAGCATGGCGGCAACGGGGGCAAGCCTTAAAAACCATTTAAGGGCTCCCGTTTTTTTGCGCGGCTTAACTTCCGCCTTTGCGTCGGCGGTCAAATTTGCGGGCAGTTCCGCGCCTTTAAAATATTCGTCGAATTCCTGTTGTAATCTCTTATCGTTCATGTTCTACCTGTTAAAACGTTTCGGGGGCTCCGTTTGTCCCGCCCAAAAAAGTTTTGATTTTGCTTTCCGCACGTTCCTGTATTCTCTGTACGGCCGACTTGCTCATATTAAGTTCCGCCGCTGTCTGCCGCACCGTCATATCAAGGTAATATCTGCAATAAATTATCTTTTTCTCGTCCGCGTCAAGCGCGGCAATTGCCCGTTCCAGAGTAATTGCGCCCTCTCTTGCCTCAGGTGAATATTTTGAAGAGGCAATGGAGTAAAACCCGTCAAAGCTCACTTCCCGTTTCCGTTTTTTGGCTAAATCCAGCGCCGTGTTGCGCACGATGGTCATTATCCAGGCGAGAGCGGAGGTGCCTTTTTTGTACTTATGAGCAAACTTTGCAATCTTAATAAGGCTATCGTGCACGGCGTCCTCGGCAAGCGCCCTGTCGCGCAAAATTCCAAGCGCAACGGCAAACATCTGTCCGCCAGCCTCCTCGTAGATGCCGTCCAAACAGCCAGCAAAGCCCTCCGCAACGGCGGCAACCAAACTATTAAGTTTTTCCCGCCTGTCCATGGGCATAAACAAACACCTCCGCCTGTTTGCGGTACAGATATATTTTCCGCCCATTAAAATCATTTGTCAAGTATTATTTTTATTTGCCGCTCTTTCGTTTGCCAACCGCAACTTTTTTATTGTATAATACAATAAACTCCCAAGGCGGTAAAAAGATGAAATTTTACAAAATGCACGGCATAGGCAACGATTATATTTATTTCGACTGCATGAAAGGCGAACTTAAAAACGCAGGCGAAATTTCAAAACGCCTTTCGGACAGGCACTTTTCCATAGGCGGCGACGGAATTATCATGCTCTGTTCCTCGGATATTGCCGACGTCAAGATGAGGATGTTCAACGCCGACGGTTCCGAGGGCAAAATGTGCGGCAACGGCATACGCTGCGTGGGCAAGCTCGCGCACGATCTGGGCTATGTAAAGGGCTCGACCTGCACGGTGGAAACTCTTTCGGGCATAAAGCGGCTGGAACTTGAAACTTCCGCCGGCGGCGTGGTAACGGCGGCGCGGGTGGATATGGGCGCGCCCGAACTCCGCGGCGAAAAAATCCCCTCGTCTTTTAAGGGCGACAGGGTAGTAAACGCACCTTTGGAAGTTTTGGGCACTACATACAGCGTTACTCTCGTATCCATGGGCAACCCGCACTGCGTGGTATTTTACGATGATTTAATATGTCTGGACATAAAGACCATAGGCCGCGCCTTTGAAACGCACCCCGCCTTTCCGGAGCGTGTAAACACCGAGTTTATAAGGCCGATGGGGCAAAACCGCTTAAAAATGCGCGTGTGGGAGCGCGGCACGGGCGAAACGCTTGCCTGCGGCACGGGTGCGTGCGCGTCGGCTGTGGCGGCTGTTTTAAACGGCATATGCCAAAGGGGCGAGGAAATAACCGTAAGCCTTTTGGGCGGCGACCTCAAAATAACCTGGACGGACGATACTGTGTATATGTACGGCGCGGCAACTCTCGCATATGTCGGCGACGTTGCAATATGATTCCCAAATCGGGCAATAATCTTTGCCCCAACTGTTGCAATAGCCAAAATTTTGTGATAAAATATTTCAGTATTTCACATAGCGTAAAATAAAAATTTAACGGAGCAGTTATGACAAAGTATATCTTCGTAACCGGAGGCGTAGTATCGGGGCTTGGCAAGGGTATAACCGCGGCTTCCCTCGGCAGACTTTTAAAGTGCAGGGGCTACAAAGTCGCGTCGCAAAAACTCGACCCCTACATAAATATCGACCCCGGCACGATGAGCCCCTATCAGCACGGCGAAGTTTTTGTAACGGACGACGGCGCCGAAACCGACCTCGATTTGGGGCATTACGAAAGGTTTATCGACGAGAACTTAAATAAATACTCAAACCTCACAACGGGCAAGGTATATTGGAACGTCCTCAATAAGGAGCGCAACGGAGAATATCTCGGCCAAACGGTGCAGGTAATTCCACATATCACCAACGAAATAAAATCGTTCATATACAACGTTGGCAAAACCACGTCCGCGGACGTGGTAATAACCGAAATCGGCGGCACCATAGGCGACATAGAGAGCCAGCCCTTTATAGAGGCAATCCGCCAGGTTGCGCGCGAAGTGGGCAGGGAGAACTGCTGTTTTATCCATGTAACGCTCGTTCCCTATATTTCCGGCTCGGAGGAGTTTAAATCCAAGCCCACACAGCACTCCGTAAAGGAATTGCAGGGTATGGGAATAAATCCCGACATAATTATGGCGCGAGTTGACTCCCCCATGCCCAAGGACGTTCGTGCAAAAATCGCAATGTTTTGCAACGTGGAGCCGGAGTGCTGTATAGAAAATTTAACTCTGCCCGTACTGTATCAATGCCCCATAATGCTTGAAGAGAGCAACTTTTCAACCATAGTGTGCAAAAAGCTCAATCTCGACCCAAGGGTTATAGACCTCTCCGAATGGAACAAAATGCTCCAACGCATAGACGCCCGCGATAAAAGCGTAAAAATTGCGCTCTGCGGCAAGTACGTGCAACTGCATGACGCATATCTGTCTGTTGCGGAGGCCCTCGCGCATGCGGGCTACGAAAACGGCGCCAAGGTCGACATAAAGTGGGTGGACACCGAGGAGCTTACAGAGGAAAACGTATCTGCGGCTCTGGGCGATTGCAACGGAATTTTAATCCCCGGCGGCTTCGGCGGCAGGGGAGTGGAGGGCAAAGTGCTGTGCGCCGAATATGCAAGGGTGAACAACGTGCCCTATCTTGGAATCTGTCTCGGCATGCAAACGGCGGTTATAGAATTTGCCCGCAACGTTTTGGGATATAAAGACGCCAACTCCTCGGAGTTTGCACCCCATTCGCAGCACTGCGTAATAGACTTAATGCCCGACCAGCACGGCGTAAAAATGGGCGGCACAATGCGCCTCGGCGCGTATCCCTGCCTTGTTTTGGGGGATATTATGAAGGACGCCTACAAGGCGGACAGAATTTCCGAACGCCACCGCCACAGATATGAATTTAACAACGACTTCCGCGCGGAAATCGAAAATGCGGGCATGAAAATAGCAGGCGTTTCCCCCGACGGATTATTGGTGGAAGCGGTTGAAATTCCCGCAAACGACTTTTATATAGGCGTGCAGTTCCACCCCGAATTTAAATCCCGACCTCAGGCGGCGCATCCGCTTTTCCGCGAATTTATCAAAAATGCCGTAAAGCATGCAAAGTAAAAAATATGAACTTCAATCTAAATTTCAACAATATATCTCAAAATTATCTGTTTGCCGAAGTCGCCAACCGCGCCTTGGCGTACTCCAAGGCCAACCCGCAAAAAAAGGTGTTGAAGCTGGGCATAGGCGACGTAACTCTGCCTCTCGCGCCCGAAGTAATAAAGGCGTTGCACGCGGCTGTGGACGACATGTCAAAAAAGGAGACCTTTCAGGGCTACGGCCCCTACGAGGGCTACGATTTTTTGCGTGAAAGCATAAGGGAGTACTATAAATCCCGCGGCGTAAATCTCGACCTTTCGGAAATTTTTGTGTCGGACGGCGCCAAGAGCGATTTGGGCAACATTCTCGATATTTTTTCAAGGGACAACACCGTCCTTGTGCCCGACCCCGTCTATCCCGTCTACGTGGATACAAACGTAATGGCGGGCAGAGAGATAATCTATGCGGACGCCACCGAGCAAAACGGCTTTTTGCCCATGCCCCAAAGCGGCGTCCATGCTGACGTAATATATATCTGTTCGCCCAACAATCCCACGGGTGCTGCCTACACAAAGGAACAGCTCAAAGAGTGGGTAGACTACGCCAACAGGGAAGGAGCCGTAATTTTATACGACGCCGCCTACGAGTGTTTTATAACGGACAATAGCCTTGCCCGCTCGATATTTGAAGTGGAGGGCGCGCGCACTTGTGCGATAGAGTTCTGTTCGTTTTCCAAAACGGCGGGATTTACGGGCACGCGTTGCGGCTACACCGTAATTCCGCAAGAGCTTAAAAAGGACGGAATGAGCGCAAACAAAATGTGGCTCAGACGCCAAAGCACAAAGTTCAACGGCGTGCCCTACATAGTCCAGCGTGGTGCGGCGGCCGTATTCACAGAGCAGGGGCAGAGGGAGATCCATGCAAATCTTCGGGTGTATAAGCGCAACGCACAGCTCATAGCAGACGCAATGGAGTCCCTCGGTATATGGTTTACGGGCGGCAAAAATTCGCCCTACATCTGGCTGAAATGCCCCCGAAACATGGGTAGTTGGCAATTTTTCGACTATCTTTTAAACAACGCGCAGGTTGTGGGAACACCGGGCGCGGGTTTCGGCAAAAACGGCGAGGGCTTTTTCCGCCTTACGGCGTTCGGTAGCGAGGAAATCACTGCCGAGGCGGTCGGCCGAATAAAGAATTTATTAAAAAACTAAATTTCATGATGGTAATTTTATGGCAAACAATATTGAACGCAGTGCAGGTATACTCTGCCACATATCTTCCTTGCCGGGGAAATACGGTATAGGCACGCTCGGAAAAGAGGCATACGAATTTGCCGATTTCCTTAAAAAATGCCATGTAAAATATTGGCAAATACTTCCGCTTGTGCAAACGGGCTTTGGCGACAGCCCATACCAGTCCGTGTGTTGCAATTCGGGCAACCCATATTTTATCGATCTCGAAGCTCTGCGCGACGAGGGGCTTTTGGATGATGAGGAACTGAATAGTTGCCAAGTCCCCGCTGGCAATATCGACTATGCCGCACTATATGCCTCGCGTTATAATGTTTTGCGCCTTGCGTATGCCCGCTTCAACGTAAAGGATAAGGAGTTTTGCAGTTTTGTGCAAAGCGGCGAGTTTGAAGACTACGCCATGTTTATGTCATTAAAGTCCCGCTATAACGAAACTTTTGATAATTTCCCCGACGCCTATAAATATACCGAAAATCTCGCCATATCCGATTTCCGCAACGAAATATACAAGAGCGACTACTGTTTTTGGCAGTTCTTGCAATTTGTTTTTAAAAAGCAGTGGCAAAAACTCAAAGCCTACGTCAACTCTCTCGGCATAAAAATTATCGGCGATATTCCCCTGTACGTCGCCTACGATTCATCGGATGTATGGGGTCATCCGGAGCTGTTTAAACTCGACGACGAGCTTCGTCCCACAAGTGTTGCGGGCGTACCGCCCGATTATTTTTCCAAAACGGGACAGCTGTGGGGCAATCCCCTCTACAATTGGGAGGCAATGGCGGTAGACGGCTACCGCTGGTGGATAAACCGTGTTAAAAAGGCGACGGAACTCTACGATGTTTTGCGCATAGACCATTTTCGCGGTTTGGATAGATACTACGCCATTCCCGCGGGCAGTCCCACTGCGGAAACAGGGGAGTGGCTCGACGGTCCCAAGGATAAGCTGTTTGAAAGAATCAAAGCCGATTTGGGGGATATACCCATAATCGCCGAAGATTTGGGAGTGCTGGACAGCGGTGTAATAAAACTTCGTTTAAAAACAGGTTTTCCCGGCATGAAAATTTTGCTGTTTGCCTTTGACGGCAAGCAGTCCAACCCCTATCTTCCCGCCAACATAGAGGAAAATTCGGTTGTTTACACGGGCACGCACGACAATAACACCGTAGTCGGGTTTTTGGAAAATATGACCGAAGCGCAGTTCCGCGCTTTTAAAAAGCGTTTGCGTGCCGCACTTGAAAGCGAGGGCGTCGCCTATCCGTTTGTAACAAAGCAACAGACGGCGCGCGCAATGTGCGTATGCGCAATGGCTACAAACGCACGCATAGCAATAATTCCCATACAGGATTTATTGGGATTGAACGACGACTTCCGCATGAACACGCCGTCTGAACAACAGGGCAATTGGAAATTCAGGCTGACCGAACAGCCTACGCGGTTGCACGCGGCAATTATGCGCAAATTGGTAACGCATTTCGGCAGATAAAAAAAGAGGGGTGCAGACCCCTTTTTTTGTGCGCTTTATTCGGCTTCCGCAATTATTATTTGACTGCGCATTAATTTTCAAACAGTCTTGTGCAGACCACTGTCATATCATCTGTGGCGGTATGCCCCGCAAGGGCAAGCGCCTTTGCCAAAATTTTATCGGCAAGGGTTTGCGGGTTGAGCGGTTTTAACTCCTGTAAAAACTCATAAAGTTCCGTTGCCGAAGAAAAGCAGGAGGACACACCGTCGCTCATGAATGTAATAATATCCCCGCTTTTAAGCGTTTCGCTCATGCAGGTGGGTTTAAGGTTATCCAAAATCCCCAGCGGCAGCGAGGCGCTTTCCAATACTTTGATTTCCCCTTCGCGCATAATAATACTCGCAGGCGAACCTATTTTAACAAAGTCCGCCCGACCCGTATCCAGATTTACGGCGGCAATGTCTATGCAAGTAAATCTTTCGTCGCGGTTAAATGAAAGCAGTTTGTTTATTGATTTAAGCACCGTATCTTCGGGCATTTCCGCGCGGTAGAACGCCTCAATAAGCGAAATCGCCGCTTCGCTTACTTTTCTCGCATACACGCCGCTGCCCATTCCGTCGGAGAGCGCCATCAAAAACGCATGCTCGTTTATTCTTATTACCGAGTGCGTGTCGCCCGAAACTTTTTCGCCGTTTTTTACGGCATAAGCCACCCCGAACGCGGCGTCCAATCTCGGCGGTGAAGTAAAGGCGAGGCAGTAATTTACGCCGTCGTACAAAAGTTTTTCCTTTAATATATATTTTTTGCCACGGCACTCGGCAATTGCCGCACATAGATTTTTTATATTGAAATCGCCGCACGCCGTAAGCACAATTTCGCCATACATGTCGTCAATTTGCACTTCCGGACAAGCAAACCCGTGCGCCGCTAAGGCCTCTTTTAGTTCCTTTTCGCCCGCAGGATCCTGTCCCGCCGTGTGCGAAAGTTCCACCGCGCAATCCTTCATTACTTCCGCAACGCCGTGCGCCTGGTCGGCAAGCAACCGCCTGCCAGAGCGCGCGTTTTCGCTCTCCACGGCGCACCGTCTGTAATCGGCCAATATTGCATTGAGATTTGTCATCACTTCCGATGGCTTGACGCAGTTTGCGGTTATGTCGGAGGGCAGGTCTATCAAATTCACCTTGCCCTTCATACAGCCGGAGGTTATCAATCTGCCGAACCCCGCGTAAACGCCGCTCTTTTGACACCGCTTTGCACGTTCGCAGTTGCGGCAACACCTGTCTTTAAGCTCAATGAACATGCGCTCTTTTGCCGCTTTTTCGTCAACGCCCTCGTCCAACGCCATAAACGCGCACTCTATTTCCTTGAACAATTCGGAAATTCTGTAAAGTCTTTCGCCCGTGCGCCTGCGCGCTCTGTCTGCGGCCGCTCCGTCCAGCACGCGTTCACATTCGAGTTTCAGTTTAATTTCTTTCAGTTTTTTTGCGCTCTGCGCCGCGGGTATAACGCAGGCCATAAACAGCAACACCGAATATATAGCTATCAACGCGGGAGGGCAGTTAAAACATTTTTCAAAGTACATATACGCGGCGGTAAGCGCGGCAACGGCAACGGAGGGCGCGGCTCTGCCCGCATTTACGAATAGCAACGCCGCTGCGGAAATTATAACGTAAGCGGTGATGGGGGAGGGGTCCAACGTTGCCAGCGCATGAGGGGCCGCCGTAACCAGCGCAATAATTATAACGGCGGGGGAGCGCAATAGCCTTGCAAAAAAGGTAATTACACACGCCGCGCAAATAATGTAAAACGCCTCTCCCGCCAGGGCAAAGAGTCCCGCGCCCACAGCCGTAAACAACACGGCAAAACACACGTATTCGTCCTCGCGCAAGCGGCAACGGTAAACTTTAAAAATGAGCGCATAAACGCTCTTAAAACAAAAATAGCAAAAAATCCCCGTTACTGCGGCGGCAATCGACTTCATAATATACGGGTTCAGCCCGCTTGCCGCACCGAACGCTCGCCAGGGCGAAAACAGCACGTATGGCGCAAGCGCAATAACGAGGTAAACCGCGGCTTCGGCTTTGATTTTTTTGGAATACCGCCTGTATAAAAACACAATCACGCCCAAAAAAATCCCTGCATAGGCCGCCAATGCGCTGGTAATTATGTTCAGGCTCACCGCCGAGGCGGCAACATAAATCATCGGCGCCAAAATAACGTTCGTTCCGCACATAAGCATGGCGAACATCAGGCCGAGCGAAAGGGGAGCGTCGGGTATGGCAAAATTTATAAGCACCGTAGCCGTAGCGTATGCGGCGTACATTAAAATCGTTTTAAAATTGATTTTGAGCGGCATACCTCAATGGTAACGCCGCCCAAAGCAAAAATTCTGTCTTAAATTGTAATATAATATGTTATTTTATTTATTCTTTTTTGTCGCCAGACAAACCATCAGCACCGTAATATCGGCGGGGTTCACACCGGGGATTCTGGCGGCTTGCCCCAACGTTACGGGTTGTACGCGCTCCAACTTTTCGCGCGCTTCCAGCCTCAGCCCGCCAATCGAGGAATAGTCCATATTCGCGGGCAATTTTTTTTCTTCCGCCTTTTTTGCGCGGCTTATTTGCTTCATGCTTTTTTTTATATATCCGTCGTACTTTGCAGAAGCTTCCGCACTCTGCAAAATATCGTCGGGAACGTCCCCCAAAATCCCGAAAAATTTGCAAATATCCTCTATTGCGGCTCCGCGGCGTATCAAATCCGCATAGGTCGAGCCTGTCGCGCCGCCCACCGCAAACGTTGAAACAAACCGTTCGCAGGCAGAGCTGTCGGGGCGCCCGTCCAAAATTTCCAACGCGTGCAAGTATGCGCTTTTCCTTGCCTCAAAAACTTTTTTTCTTTCCTCGGTAAAAAGGGGAGTGCCCATAATTTTCGGGGTAAGGCGGAAGTCGGCCGTGTCCTGCCGCAGACAAACGGAAAACTCTGCGCGCGAAGTCATCATTCGGTACGGCTCGTCCGTGCCCTTTGTTACAAGGTCGTCTATCAGCACGCCTATATACGCTTCGTC
>CANREJ010000017.1 GCA_947629665.1 uncultured Clostridia bacterium | reverse complement strand
CTTTCTGCCGAAAGACTTCTTGGCCATATACTTCATATATTCAACGGCCTTGTCGTAGGGCATAATCTGGGGATTAACCTTAAAGAAAGCCGATTGAAGTATGGTGTTCGTTCTGCCCTTCAAGCCGAGCTTGCCGGCAATTGCGATTGCGTCTATAACGTAGAGGTTGATATGCTTCTTTGCAAGATCCTGTTTAACCTTTGCGGGCAGGAAGTGTTCAAGGGCTTCAACCGTAGTTGCGTCGGTGTTCAAAAGGAATGTGCCGCCTTCCTTAATGTCGCCCGTCATATCGTAGCGGGTAACGTAGGAGGGATTGGAGCATTGAACAAAGTCGGCGGAGTCGATGAGATATTCGGACTGTATGGGCGTGTCGCCGAAACGGAGGTGGGAAACGGTTATACCGCCCGACTTCTTTGAATCGTAGAAGAAGTACGCCTGCGCGTGCTTGTCCGTATGGTCGCCGATAATTTTAATGGAGTTCTTGTTTGCGCCAACGGTACCGTCGGAGCCGAGGCCGTAGAACTTGCAGCTCGTGGAGCCTGCGGGAGCGGCGTCGAATTTCTCCGAGAAGTCGAGCGAGGAGTTGGTAACATCCTCGTAAATACCGATGGTAAAGTGGTTTTTGGGTTGAGCCTGTTCAAGGTTTTTGTAGATAGCAAGAACCATCGAAGGCGTAAATTCCTTGGAGCCGAGGCCGTATCTGCCGCCAACAACTTTTGCGTTAGTTACGCCCTTTTCAAGCATAGCCGAGCAAACGTCGAGGTAGAGGGGCTCGCCGAGGGAGCCGGGTTCCTTCGTTCTGTCGAGAACGGCAATCTTTTTAACCGTCTTGGGCAGAGCCGCAACAAACGCGTCTGCAACGAAAGGACGGTACAGACGAACCTTAACAAGACCGTATTTCTTGCCCATGGAGTTGAGCTTGTTTATGGATTCCTCAATCGTTTCGCAACCGGAGCCCATGCACACGATAACTTCTTCGGCTTTGGGATCGCCTACGTAGTCAAACAGGTGATAGCTTCTTCCGCAGTGCTTGGAGACAACGTCCATCATTTGCTGAACGATGGCGGGTGTAGCCGCATAATAGCTGTTTGCCGTCTCCCTGTTCTGGAAGTAAGTATCGCCGTTTTGTGCGGTACCCTTTTGGATGGGATGTTCGGGGTTTAAGGCGCGGCTCTTAAAGTCGGCTATATCGGCGGCGGTGCCAACCTCGTCGCAAATCGCGCGGATCTCAGCATAGTTGTCCGTTTCGTCCCAAACGTCGATTTTGGCAACTTCGTGGCTGGTCCTGAAACCGTCAAAGAAGTTAATAAAGGGAACTTTTGCTTTGAGTGTGGAAAGATGAGCAACAAGCGCAAGGTCCATAACTTCCTGTACGGAGCCGTCGCAGAGCATTGCAAATCCCGTCTGGCGGCAAGCCATAACGTCCGCATGGTCGCCGAAGATATTGAGTGAGTGAGCTGCAAGCGCGCGCGCCGAAACGTGCATAACCATAGGCATCAACTCGCCCGAAATCTTGTACATGTTGGGGATCATCAAAAGAAGTCCCTGCGAAGCGGTGTAGGTGCTGGTCAAAGCGCCCGCGCAAAGCGAGCCATGTACTGCGCCTGCGGCGCCGCCTTCCGATTGCATTTCTGCAATCTTAACCTTTTGACCCCACATGTTGGTTCTGCCTGCGGTAGCCCATTCGTCCGCAACTTCCGCCATGGGGGAAGAGGGGGTTATGGGGTAGATGGCTGCTACTTCCGAAAAGGCATAAGCAACATGGCTGGCGGCGGTATTACCGTCGATAGTCAATTTTTTCATCAAATTACCTCCGATTTTTATATAATTTTTTTTAAACAATATTCTCGCGCACGTCCGCGCTACATTATTATACTTTAACGCCGCATAAAAGTCAATAATCGATTTCTAATTTATGGCAAAAATCGTGCAAAAAATTATTGTGTATCAAATTTTAAAGCAACAATTTAAAAAAGTTCCAATTTATAGTTGTGTAAAATTCCGCCGTTTGTTATAATGATATAAATTGTCATAAGCCGCCGCGCCGCCCGCGGCCTTAAATTCGGGGCGGGGTAAATACGTGGAAGATATAATAATTTGTGAAAATTTAAAATATTCCTATCCGGGGCAAAACGGTTTTGCCGTCAACGGCGTGTCCTTCACGGTAGGCCGTGGTGAATTTATATCCGTCATAGGCCACAACGGCAGCGGAAAATCCACGCTCGCACGGCTCATAAACGGACTTTTGGAGCCTGACGAGGGCAAGCTCACCGTCCTCGGTATGGACGTAAACGAGGGCAAAAACGCCATTGAGGTGCGCAGGCACGTCGGCGTTGTGTTCCAGAACCCCGACAACCAAATGGTTGCGTCGGTAGTCGAGGACGACATAGCTTTCGGCCCCGAAAACATAGGAGTAGAGAGGGAAGAAATAGGCAGGAGAATAGATTGGGCGCTCTCCGCCGTGGGCATGGAAAAATACCGCTATGCAACTCCCGCCCGCCTTTCCGGCGGCCAAAAACAGAGAATAGCCGTTGCGGGCGTGCTTGCTATAAAGCCCGACGTGCTTATTTTGGACGAATCCACCGCCATGCTCGACCCCAGGGGCAGAAAAGAAGTAATAGATGTTGTCCGCAAGTTAAACAAAGAAGAGGGTATGACCATTATTCTCATAACCCACTTCATGGAGGAGGCGCTCCTCGCCGACCGCACCATAGTTATGAACCGCGGCGAAATTGTGCTTACGGGCACGCCCGAACAAATTTTCAAACAGGGAGAGGCTCTCCAAACATATAATTTATCCCTGCCGAGGATAAGCGTAATAGCAGGCAATCTGCGTGCGGCGGGCATGGAGATAGGCAACGTATTAAAGCCCGAAGAACTTGCCGATGAAATACTCAAAAATTTCAATAACCGCGGCATATATGCGGGTCAATCGTCCTATCCTGCGGCGGCGGAGGCGCAAAATCCGGGCGATTGGGATGTGGAAATAAAAAACCTCACGTTTACCTATTCCAAAAAATCCCCCTTTGCAACAAAGGCGCTTAACGGAATAAATTTACGCATATCCGACGGCGATTTTTTTGGGATAATAGGCCATACGGGCAGCGGCAAATCCACGCTTGTGCAACACCTGAACGCACTGATAAAGTTGCCGCAGGCAGAAAAAAAGTATCATAAACCCAAGGCAAAAAAGGGTATGCCCGCCCCCGTGTTACCCTCATTGACCGTAGGCAAATTCGACCTTGCCGATAAAAAAACGGACTTCAAAGCTCTCCGAGCAAGCGTCGGCATGGTATTCCAATATCCCGAATACCAGCTCTTTGCCGAAACTGTTTTTGCGGACGTGGCGTTCGGCTTAAAAAATTTCAATAAAAAGCTTTCCGCCGAAGAGGTAGAAAGGGCTGTAAAGGACAGTTTGGAAATAGTTGGCCTCAACTACGAAGAGGTAAAGGACAAGTCCCCCTTTGACCTTTCGGGCGGGCAAAAGCGCCGGGTTGCAATAGCCGGCGTAATAGTTACAAGGCCGCATATTCTAATTCTGGACGAGCCCGCCGCAGGGCTTGACCCTAAGGGCAAAAGCGAAATAATGGAACTTTTGCACAAACTCCACCGCGAGTGGTGCAAAACGGTTATAATAGTATCCCACGACATGGACGAAGTTGCCGAAAACTGCAACAAGGTTGCCGTAATTTCCAACGGCGAAGTGTTTGCGTGCGACAGCCCCGCCAATCTTTTCGCCCGTGCAAACGAGCTGACTGCGCTCGGTCTGGACGTGCCTTTAACAACAAAAATCTCAACACGTATTGCGCAAAACGGCATAATTATACACAGCGACTGCACCGTTAAGGATTTTTCGGATAAAGTGATTGAATTGTACGGGGGCGGCAAAAATGCTTAACGACGTAACATTTGGTCAATACTATCCCGTAAACTCCTTTGTGCATAGGCTCGACCCGCGCTTTAAATTGATTGCCCTGATTGCATATATAGTTATGTTGTTTGTGGCAAACAACTTTTACGCGCTTGCCGCGTGCGCCCTGTTGCTCGTCTGCGCGGTCATAGCGTCCCGCGTTCCAATAGGCAGTGTACTCCGCTCGGTAAAGGGCATAATTTTCATACTAATATTCACTGGCGCGCTCAATATCTTTTTCCACAGCGGCCAAACGGTGTATTGGCAGTGGGGCATATTCAAAGTTACGCTTGAAGGCATAATATTCACCGTATTTTTGGTGTTTAGATTATTTTTCCTCGTCATGGCTTCGTCTGTCCTCACCCTCACAACAACTCCCGTTGCGCTCACCGACGGCATAGAGAGCCTTTTAAAGCCGCTCACTTTCATTAAATTTCCCGTACACGAGCTTGCGCTCATAATGTCCATTGCGCTCCGCTTTATTCCCACTTTGATAGACGAAACCAACCGCATAATTTCCGCACAGAAAGCGAGGGGGGCGGATTTTGAAAGCGGCAACATATTCAAGCGCATAAAGGCGATGGTACCCATTTTAATTCCCCTGCTCATAAGCGCGTTCCGCCGCGCGGAGGAGCTGGGCGACGCCATGGACGCCCGCTGTTATTCGGGCTCCAAAAACAGAACAAAATACAAAAAACTCCGCTTCGGCTGGCGCGATTTGGTTGCCTTTTTGTTTGTGGGTGCGCTCATTGCGGGCGTTATACTGTTTAATATCTATTGTTTTGATATATATCCCCAAATTTATCAATATATAAAGGTTACTTAATGAGATACGCCCTCTTGATATCGTACGACGGCACAAACTACGGCGGCTGGCAGATCCAGCCAAACAGCGTTACCGTGCAAAGCAAAATGGAGGAGGCTGCCCTCGGCCTGTTCGGCGTTCCCACTCCCGTTACGGCAAGCGGAAGAACGGACAGCGGCGTACACGCCCGCGCGCAGGTCTGCCATTTCGACGCGCAAACAACCATTCCCGCCGAAAAGCTGGCAGACGCCTTCAATATGCGTTTGCCCGAAGATATTTCGGTTATAGCTTCTGCCGCCGCGCCACAGGGTTTTGACAGCAACAGGAACGCCAAAAAAAAGACGTACTGTTACAGAATGTATATCTCGCCCCGCCGCAACCCGTTAAAGGACAGATATTCCGCCTGGGTAAAAGGCACGGCGGATGTAAATAAAATGCAATACATATCGCGGTTTTTTGAGGGCGAGCATAACTTTAAGGCTTATTCCAAGAGCGGTTCCACGGCAAAAACCACCGTGCGCACGGTCTATTCGGTGGAGGTCGGGGCGGCAAGCGCACTCGGCGCAACCGACATTGAAATCCGCGTTACGGGCAACGGTTTTCTGTACAACATGGTTCGCACTATCGCGGGAACGATTTTGAATTTTTCGCAGGGCGCCATAAGCGAGGAGCGGGTTATCCGTTCGCTTGCGGAGGGCGGCAGGGAGCTTGCGGGCAAGACCATGCCTGCGTGCGGGCTTACCCTTGAAGAGGTAGACTACGGCGTAAAAATATTTGATTTTCAATAAATTTTACACGTTTTTCACAAAGTAATTTTAATTTCTACATTTATAAATCATATATTAAATATCAACCTTTAAAATAAGAGGGAATTATGGAGTTTTTTGAATATTCTTCTTACGCTCAGGCAATAGTGGAGCAATTCAACGGCGCGGCGGACGCATGGCTGTACTTTTTAATAGGCGGCCTCTGCTTTGCAATCATATACGTGTTCCGTTCGGTCGGGCTGTTCGTAATAGCCAAGCGCGAGGGCATAAAACACAAGTGGATGGTATTTATACCGTTTTTCAGCACCTATTATATAGGAGTGTGCGGGCAAAAGAACAGATTTTTGAACATAGATACACGCATAGTCGGTACAATTGCCGCCGTGCTTGAATTTATGCTCGTAGGTCTGTACATTCTCGATATTGTCGCCGCGGCGGCGGTTCAGCCCTATATCTCCTATACAACCGAAGAGCTTGTCCCCGGTTTCCAGGTAACAACGCCAATGCTCGATGTTACGTCGCTACTTGCCATTGACCCCGGTTTAAGCTGGGCGGGCTGGTGCTACAATTATCTGGACGTATATATAATAAGCTGGCTGAATTTTGTGTATATGCTCGTAATGGTAGTGCTTTTAAATTGCTTTTTCCAAACCTATTCAACGCGCCGTTATTTCCTGTTTACAATCACAAGCGTTCTGTTTCCCGTGCAGGGCATACTGATATTTGCCGTGCGCAACAACAAGGGCATGAGCTATGCCGAATATATGCGCAGAATGCAGGAGCAGATGTACAGACAGTACCGTAGCCAGCAGGGCTTTGACCAGAATCCCTACAACCAAAACCCTTACAGCCGAAACCAATACGGCAATCCCCCCGAAGACGCACCCCGCGGCAACACGCAGGAACCTCCCCATACTAAAACCGACGATCCTTTTGCGGAGTTCGGCGGGCAGGACGGCAGCGACCCGTTCGACGAATTTAAAAACTGAACTTAACGCGCCCTCAAAAAGGGCGCGTTTTTCTTTACATTTATTTATGGGTGTGATATAATTTCCACAAGGAGTATAAGCGTAAATTATACCAATACCTTTACGCTGATCTGTTATGCAAGATTGTATTTCGGCAATTTCCACGCCCGCCGGCACGGGCGGGGTTGCAATAATAAGAATAAGCGGGGACGACGCCCTTCAAGTTGCTTTAAAAATGTTTGTCCCCGCCGGCAAGGTAACCGTATTTGAACCCAACCGCATGTACGCAGGCAAAATAGCGGGGGAGGGCTTCACCGACTTCGGGTTTATGGTTTATTTTGCCGCACCCAAGTCATTTACGGGCGAAAACACCGTTGAATTTCATTGCCACGGCGGCGTGCAGATTGCCCGCGGCATACTCTCAAAAACGGTAACGCTCGGTTGCAGGCTTGCCGAACGCGGCGAATTTACTCGCAGGGCGTTTTTAAACGGCAAACTCACGCTTTCCTCGGCGGAGGGAATGATAGACATGATAAACGCCGAAAGTCTTGCGCTTCTGCGTGCGGGCAGTATGCTCTACACCGAAAAACTTTCGGGCGAAGTCAAAAAAATTCAGTCCGCGCTTACGGATATTCTTGCGGCAATCGCCGCCGAACTCGATTATCCCGAAGAGGATTTGGACGGGCTCGACCTTCAAAAAATCAAAAGGGAATTGCTCCTTGTGGGCGGCGAAATAGACGGGCTTGTAAAAAGTTACGGTAGCGGCAAAAAAATAAAGAGCGGAGTTTCCGTGGCAATCTGCGGCAGGCCAAACACGGGCAAAAGTTCCCTTTTAAATGCGCTTTTGGGCTACGACAAGGCGATAGTTTCCAACAGGGCGGGCACCACGCGCGACGCGGTTGAAGGCACGGTGGAAATAGACGGCGTGTCCTACAACCTCACCGACACGGCAGGCCTGCGCGAGGGCGCGGGCGCAGTGGAAAAGATAGGCATAGAGCGCGCAAAAAATGCAATACGTACGGCGGATATCGTGCTGTTTTTAACTAACGGCAAGGGGCTTCCGCCAAGCGGTGTAAGCGGCAAAATAATCAAGGTTTTCAACAAGTGCGACGTGTTATCCCCGTCCGGGGAATACGACATAGCCGTATCCGCAAAAACGGGCGCGGGGCTTGACGGCCTCAAAAAAATGCTCTCGTCCGCCGCTATCGGAGAAACTTCGCTGGATAAAACTTATATTGTGGAGGAACGCCACTATTCGGCGCTCGTCAGGGCAAGCGGAGCTTTGGGCGGCGCAACCGAAAATATCGGCAAGCTCACTCCCGACCTTCTTTCGGTAGACATAAAGGAGGCATGGGACGCCCTCGGCGAAATCACGGGAGAGACGGCGAGCGAGGAAATAATCAACGCAGTATTTTCAAAATTCTGCGTCGGCAAATAGCCGCAAGGGAAAAACTCAACACGTTCCCGCAAAAATCAAAATTAAAATAGGTGATATATGGTAAATCTCGAACTTTACAGGGTATTTTACACGGTTGCAAAATGCGGCTCGCTCACGCGCGCCGCGCAGGAACTCTTTATATCTCAGCCCGCGGTATCGCAATCGGTAAAACAGCTTGAAACACAGCTCGGCATATCGCTTTTCAACCGCACGCACAGGGGCATGGAACTCTCCGCAACCGGCGGCAAACTCATATATAAACAGGTGGAGGAAGCCCTCCGCCTTTTGGACGAAGCGGAAAACACTCTCACCGAAATTAAAACCACGGCTACGGGCACCATAAGGGTGGGCGCAACCGATTCCATTTTTTATCATTTCCTGGCGGATAAAATCGCGCAGTTCAACGCAAAATATCCCGCGGTTAAATTCGAGCTGTTATCGTCCACCTCGCCATATACCGTCAGCCAGCTCAAAGAGGGCAGGTGCGACATAGCGTTTGTAAATCTCCCCATGGAGGACGAAGACGTTAAATTCTACGGCACAATCACTCATCTTACCGACGTTTTTGTTGCGGGCGAACGCTACGCAGGGCTCAAAGGAAAGCCCATACCCATAAAACACTTGCAGGAAATGCCGATCCTAATGATAGAGGAAAATACGGTTGCACGCCATGCGCTTGCCTTGTTTTTGGAAAATCTCGGCATACAGCTTCACCCCGATATAGAAGTGGCAAGCTGGGATTTAATGAAAAAGCTGGTTGCAAAGGGCATGGGCGTGGGCTGTATCCCTCGCGAGTACTGCCACAACGAGTTTGCGGACGGCTCGCTGTTTGAGCTGAACGTTACGCCTTCCCTTCCTGCGCGCGGCGTGGGCATAGCGTTGGCAAAAAACGTTCCACTGTCCTTTGCAATCAAGGAATTTATCGCCATGTTCAACGAGGAATAATAAATGAAACTGCAAAAAGTCTACTATTATTCCGACGAAATAAACGACGATTTCGCAGGCACGAACATAGAGCGCAAGCAGTTGCCCGAAAACTACGAGTTTTTAAACAAGGGCATATGGCGCAAGTTTTTAAGGGTGATAATTTATCACGGCATAGTCAAGCCCGTAACGCTTATCTATACCAAGCTGATAAAGCGCGTAAAGTACGTTGGCAAAAACAAGACAAAGGGCTATAAAAAGCAGGGCGCGTTTATCTACGGCAACCACACATCAATGATGCTTGACGCCGTCAACCCCACGCACATAGCTTTCCCGCGCTCGGCAGACGTGATAGTAAACGCCGACGCGGTCTCCATAAAGGGTATAGGCTGGCTTGTGAAGTTAATAGGCGGAATTGCCATACCGGATGGCTTTCACGCCATGATGCGCTTTAACGAAGCCTTGGAGGAGGCGATAAAAATGCGGCACTGGGTGGCGGTTTATCCCGAAGCCCACATCTGGCACTACTGCACAAAAATCCGTTCTTTCCCCGCAACGTCCTTTATATATCCCGTAAAGTTGAAAACGCCCGTTTTTTCCTACACCATGACCTATCATAAGCGCAAGCGTTCCAAATATCCCAAGCGCGTGGTATATGTGGACGGCCCCTTCTTTGCGGACGAAAGTTTACCGCCCAAAGCGGCGGCAAAAAAATTGCGGGACGAGGTGTACGCCGCCATGTGCGAACGCGCAAAAACAAGCGATTGCGAGTTTATCAAATATATATATCGCCCCAAAGAAGAAGGCGGTGCGGAGGCACGGCAATGAAATATACCGAACTTAAAAACAGCGTGCAGAGCGGCGCGCAGAGTGTATATCTTCTCGAAGGCGAGGACGCCTATTTCCGCTTGAACGGTGAAGAAATCATAAAAAATGCCTTTTTGCAGATGCCCGAACTCAATTATGCGGCGTTCGAGGGGGAAGATTTAAAGGGCTCCGCAATAGCCGAGCTGGTTTCCGCAATAAAAATTTATCCCTTTATGGCGGAAAAGCGCATAATAAAAGTTACCGATTTTTATCCCACCGAACAGGAGTACGAAACATACTTAAAGCCACTTTTTGAGGACTTTCCCCCAACGTCCGTTTTAATTATATCCAACAGCGGCGGTAAGCGCGGGGTTGATTTAAAGCGCAAAAAAGCGGTTACCTACGTGGACTGCGGCAAAGCCGAGCCCGAATCGGTTGCACGCTGGGTATATATAACTTTCAAGCGGGCGGGTATAGCCTGTTCGGCGGCAGCAAGCGAAAACCTCGCCGCGTACTGCCTCTATAATATGTCGCGTGTGGCGGTGGAGGTACAAAAACTCATAGATTATAAGGGGAGCGGGGAACTCTCCGCGGAGGAAATTGACGACCTTGTCTACAAGGACGCCGATTACAGGATTTACGAGATGACAAACGCTGTTGCCCGCCGTGATTTTACAAAATACTGCGCAATTTCCGCAGATTTAAGGAGCAAGGGCTTTGACGAAATTTCAATTATGAACGGGCTGTTTTCCTACTTCCGTAACCTTTTGTCCGCCGCGTCGTCCACTCTTTCGGATTCGGCGTATGCCAAGGAAAACGGAATGAAGGAGTACTCGGTAAAAAAGAACAGGGAACAGGCTGAGGCAATAGGCGCAAACAATCTTAAAAATTACGTAAACTTATTTTATAAATGTATAGCGGATGTAAAAAACGGAATACTCACGCCGCCCTCCGCACTGCAAATATGCCAAAATACCCTGTTTTTCTCCGGTAAGTAAATTTTAGTGGTTAAAATCGCTTTATTTTTCGTGATATTAATTATATAATAATTAAACAATTATACGTTAAAAGGTACAAAAATGGAAAATTGGAACAGTATCTACAATAATCTTAAAACCTTTTTTACGGTAGATATCACCTCAAACTACGTGGGGATTATTTTGCAATTCCTGCTTCTTGCGGCGGTGTATGTCTACGTATTCAAAGTTTTAAAATCAAATAAGGCAACAAAGTTTATTCCCGTTGTGGTTACTTTTATAATTGCCTGCGGGATAACGTTTGCCTTCACACCGGAATTTGACACTTACGTCCTTCTTTTAATAGTAATTATGATCGCGCTTCTCATATTTACCATGTTCCATTCGGAAATCAAGCGCACCTTGCTCGACTCGAACAGCAAGCACTCAAAGGACGGGCTCACCGTATCGGGCGTACAGCTTATAATAGACGAAACCATAAGGGCTGTACAAAATATGTCCAAAAAGGATATAGGCGCCCTGATAGTTCTGTCAAACGAGAACCTTCCGGAGGGGATAATCCAAAGCGGCACAATAGTAAACGCCTCAATAACTTCGCAAATGATTGAAGCGGTGTTCTATCCCAAGGCGCCCCTTCACGACGGAGCCATGATTATAGAGGGCAACAAAATATATGCCGCGGGTTGCTTTTTGCCCGTTTTGCAGAGTGAAAATTTGCCCAAGGATATGGGTAGCCGCCACCGTGCCGCACTGGGCATAACTGCGGTTGCAAGCGTTACGGCAATAGTCGTATCCGAAGAGACGGGCATAATATCCATAGTCAAAAACGGCGCGGTCAAAAAGCGTTACGCCGACGCGTCGGATTTAAAGAACGCGCTCAGCGAATATTATTGGTCGGATTTAACGGCGGAGGGTAAAAGCATATGAATAAGTTTGGAAAATTTTTAAAGGACCTCTTCACCAAGGATATCGGCATAAAAATTCTCGCCATAGCCCTTGCCGTCGTAACGGTAATTTTTATCAATATTTAAAATGAATACAATAGTAATCCCCAAAATTTTGTTGCCCGCGTCGGCAGATATAAAAACGTGGGCGGTAAACGCCTGCGACCAGTTCACTTCCGATAGCGCATATTGGGAGGAGGTTGCCCGAATAACGCGCAACAAACTCTCAACGTTCAACCTTATCCTGCCCGAAATTTATTTAAAAGACAGGGTTTCGGAGCGCATAAGCGCGGCGAACGCCACAATGGAGGAATATTTAAGCGGCGGAGTTTTTAAGCAAATAGAAGGGGGCTTTATCCTCGTTGAGCGCACAACGGAATCGGGCACGCGCACGGGCATAGTGCTTGCCGTGGATTTGGAGGATTATTCCTTTGTAAACGGGGCAAAAACTTATGTCCGCTCCACCGAAGCGACTATATTGGAGCGTATTCCCCCGCGTGTGGAAATCCGCAAAAACGCGCCGATAGAGTTGCCGCATATAATGCTTTTGTATAACGACCCGTCAAATTCCGTTTTAAATTGCGCCGAACGCGGGGAAACGCTCTACGATTCCGATCTCATGTTAAACGGCGGGCATGTAAAGGGCACGTACATAAAAAATGCCGCGCAGGTAACAAAGGCGTTTTACGCCCTTGTGGAGGACGCGGAGGATAAATTTCTCTTTGCGGTCGGCGACGGCAATCACTCCCTCGCGACGGCAAAAACCTGCTGGGACAATATAAAGCAATGGCTCACGGACGAACAGAGGCGCACCCATCCCGCAAGATACGCCCTCGTAGAGGCGGTAAATATCTACGACCCCGCGCTCAACTTTGAGCCAATACACAGGCTTATAAAAACTTCCAATCCCCAAAAATTTGCCGAAGGTCTCAACCTTTCGGGCACGGGCGCGGCAAAGCTTGTTATAAACGGCAAAGCTGCCGCAATTCCCTTCCCCGCCGATATTCCGCAGGGCATACGCCTTTTGGACGGCTATATATCGCAGTATTTAAAGGCTGAGGGCGGCGAGGTTGATTATATCCACGGCGAGCGGGAGCTTATAAACTTCACAAAAAGCGGCGGCGCGGGCGTCATTCTTCCCGCAATACAAAAGAGCGATTTTTTCGGTCTTATATCCAAGGGCGGCAACCTTCCACGCAAGACGTTCAGTATGGGCGAAGGCAACGAAAAACGTTACTATATAGAAGCAAAATCCATAAGATAATCCAACAAAACGCAAAACCGTTAAGGCACAAAGCAAAATGGCAATAAAAGTTTGTAAATTCGGCGGCACGTCCATGGCGGACGGCACCATAATTAAATCGGTCAAAAAAATCATAAACAGCGACGCCGAGCGCAAATACGTGGTAGTATCCGCGCCTGGCAAACGCTATTCGGGCGACGCAAAGGTTACCGATCTTCTCTATGAATGTCATAAAACGCTCATGGAGGACGGAGTATGCCGCCGCGGTTTCGAGCCGGTTCGCGCCCGCTTTATCTCAATAATCAAAGAGCTGAACATTAACTTTGATATTATAGATATTTTAAACGAAACGGAAAGAAAGATAAACGAGGAAAAGAGCGAGGACTTCACTGCTTCCCGCGGGGAATATCTCTGCGCCCGCGTGGTTGCGGCAGTTCTCGGCGCAAAATTTATCGACAGTGCAAGCGTTATCTTTTTTAAGGAAAACGGCAGTCTCGATGACGATAAAACTTACAGGGCGGTGCGCGAGGCGTGCGCCGACGGCGAACCCGCCGTATTCCCCGGCTTTTACGGCAGCGACTCAAATGGCAAGGTAAAAACTTTTTCGCGCGGCGGATCGGATATTTCGGGTGCGATAATAGCGCGCGCGGTACAGGCGTCGCTGTACGAAAACTGGACGGACGTATCGGGGTTTCTCGCCTGCGATCCAAGGATTGTAGACAGCCCAAAGCCCATCAAAAAACTTTCGTATAAGGAACTGCGCGAGCTGAGCTACATGGGCGCGAATGTGCTTCACAGCGACAGTATTTTCCCTGTGCGCAAGGCGAATATCCCAATACAGATCAAAAACACCTTCCGTCCGGGGGACGCGGGCACGTCCATTTTGCCGAGTTCCCGCTATTTGCCCGACGGCAGTACCGTAACGGGAGTTGCGGGCAAAAAGAATTTCACCGTAATCTTTATAGAAAAATCTTTAATGAACTCCGAAATAGGTTTTATTGCAAGAGTTCTTTCGGTGCTTGCCCGCGAAAATATTTCCGTGGAGCATATTCCTTCGGGCATAGACACAATGTCCCTCGTAATAGCAAGCGAACAGCTCACCGACTTTAAATTACAGAAGATAATAGACGGAATACAGGCGGAAGTTTCGCCCGATACGGTGCGCGTAATAAAAGATATTGCGCTGATAGCAACGGTGGGGCAGGGCATGAGTTCTTCCGTAGGCACTTCGGCGCGGCTTTTCAATGCGATAGCCGCGGCAAATATCAACATAAAGATGATAGACCAGGGTTCCAGCGAAATGAATATAATTGTCGGCGTTAAAAACGAGGACTACGAAAAGTGTATAAAGGCAATTTATTCGGAATTTTTCCTTTCGCCTTTAACCCGCGCATAAAATACAATAAAAAGGGGCTTCCTCCAAGCGGAGGGAGCCCTTTTAACGTTTAGCCGTTTGGCGGCATATTATATATTACCGCACAAAAGTGCGGGGAACGTTTAAACAAAAGAGGTACCAAATGTTCAAAAATTTAATATGCTATGCTTGTTGTGGTTGCGGCGGCTGGAACGGTTGCGGCTGGAATTGCAGTCAAAGTTGCAACCCGTGCAACGGCGTAACCCGCACCGTATATATCAACGCGGGCACGGGCGGCGGCACTACTCCTCCCGTAACTCCCCCGCAGGGTTTAACTATCGGCGCAGTCCTTATCGCGTCCAACACGGCTTTAACGGCAACCGACGGCCCCGTACCCCTCACAACCAATGCCGTATATCCCGCAGGTTCAACCGCCATAACGGTATCCGGCGGCACGGCAACGCTTGTGGAGCCGGGATTATATGAAATCACTTACGACGTATCCCAAACGGGCGCTTCGGGCGCGGCCACCGCTGAACTGTTTGTAAACGACGTTCAGGTTTCCTCAACCGTGCGCGATATACAAACTTCTCCCAACGGCGCAACCTACTACGTTAACACCACGTTGCCCAACACTACCGTGCAATTACAGCTTTCCACCACAACGGGTATCACCGCAGGCACGGCCAACCTGTTTATAAAGCAATACAAACTCCCTACGGCAAGCACAACTTAAAAGCAACAAACAAAAACGCCGCCGCGGCACTCGCCGCGGCGGCTGACTTTTGGCCGCTCAACTTCTGTAAGGTCTGGGGAACAGCCCCGTGATCCCGTTTAAAATTTTCATGTCCTCTGCGGGTATTTCAAAATCAAGTTTGATATTGTCGGCAATTCTCGATGGCGTTACCGACTTCGGCAGAGGCAACGTCCCGCGCTGTAAACAGTACTTAATGCACAGTTGCGCCAGGCTCACGCCGAGTTTTTGGGCGATTTCGCCTATTTCCTTTATTTCCAAAATTTTTCCCGTGGCAAGGGGAGAATACGCCTCAACCAAAATCCCGTTTTTTTTGCAGTATTCGTACACGGGCTCCTGCGTGTTGCCAATAAAAAATCTTATCTGGTTTACGGCGGGAGTCTCGCCCGTGGCTTTTATAAGCGGTTCAATGTCGCTTCCCCTGAAATTGGAAACGCCCACGGAGCGCAACTTTCCCTCTTTTTTAAGGTCGAGCATGGCTTTCCACGCCTCAATATTGCCCTCCGTACAGTCAACTCCCACGTTGGACCAGGGCCAGGGCGCGTGAATCAAATAGAGATCGATATAATCCGTTGAAAGCGCTTTAAGCGATTTTTCGCAATATTCCTTTGCACCCTTGTAAGTCTTTATGTCGGAGGGCAGTTTCGTCGTTATATATATTTTCCCGCGCCCAACGCCGCTGTCCTTGACGGCTTGCCCCACGGCGTCCTCGTTGTCATAGGCGTACGCCGTGTCGATGTGGGTATATCCGCAGTCTATCGCCGCCCGTACGGCAGTGTAAGCGTCGGCCTTCGGGGATTGCCACGTGCCCAAACCCACGGCGGGAATTTCATTTCCGTCGTTCAGCAAATATTTATCAATCATAAAAATCACCTCGCAAATATTTAAGCATATTTCAACAACAATGTCAATAGTACCCATAAACGTTATTTATTAAATTCCCGCTTTTATATTCGTTTTGCCGTTGCAATTTGGCGTTTGATTTGTTACAATAAAATCACAGTTAAAAATTTTTATGGCGGAGGGGAACGATATGTCCGTTACAAAAAAATTAGCCGTTATATTTGCCGTTTTAGCGCTGGCGTTGGCCGCGGCGGCTGTATGTATGATGCACGGCTCCAAAATATCCACCGAGGCGGAAGAAAACGGCGATTTAAAAATCGAAATTCTCGACGACGGCAGTCCGTATTTAAAAAACGGATATATCGAACGCTATGGAGTGCCCACCGAAATGTTTGAGTATAATCATAACGGCGGCGAGGAAGCGGGTGCGCCGATTGCAAACGCCTTTGACCGCAATTTCAATTCCATATGGCGCTCGGCCCTGCAATATAAGGCGGCAGATAAAGAGAACACCACCAACTACGTTGAGGCCGAATTTTCAACTCCCGTACTTTTGGATCGCATAATTTACCAGGCCGATTGCAGTTGGTACGATAGGGGCTATCCCAATAAAATAAGAATATCCTACGTTAAAGATGGCGAAAGCGGATACACCGCGTTGCAGGAACTTGCAAGTTCGCCTACGGGGAAAATAGTTTTAATCACGCTAAACCAAAGCCAAACGGTAAGCAAAATAAAAATAGAGTGGACGGAAGTCAATCCGCGCCACCGCACTTGCGCGGCTGCAAGCGAAATAATTTTTATGCAACCGCACAGCGCGGACGTGGAAGCCGTGCAGAACATGTTTACCGATTACGCCCAGCTCCAACTTTCGCCTGACATCAAAACTGTGCAGGACGTGGAAAATCTGCGCAAAAAGGTGGAGGGATACGCCGCTTATCAAACAGAAATAAGCGCGCTTTTAAACCGTGCCGAGCAGGTGCTTGCAAAGACGGCGGTCTATGATTCCCGCAGGGAAATATCCACCGACCCCGATGCCGAAAATGTGTTAAACCGTTTCGGCGACGTTGCAGGCTACGCCCGCAGTGATTTAAAAATGCCCTGGTTCGGCACCAATAGGCAGGTTACGGGTATAAGCGCGGGTCCCAAGGACGTCCTTACAATTTATGTAACGGGCGATGAAAACGACCCGTTGCCCTCCCTTGTGGTAACGCAGTTCTGGGGGAGCTGGTCAAGCTGGCGCAGCGGCGAATACAAACTCCGTTTGGGCAAAAACGTAATCCGCCCCGCCAACTATGTTCAAGCGGGCTTTTCCACTAACAAGGGCGAGCCCATTCCCGCAGGCGGCCCCATATATCTCACCAATCCCTACACGCCCGACAAGCAATCGCAAAACGTAAAGGTGTATATAGAGGGCGGCACGTTGATACCCGTATTCCGCAAGGGCGGCGACGAGGGGCTTTACAACAACCGCTTAAAGGAATACGCCAACTATGTGGAGAGCGATAAGTCTGCCGCACAAAGCGAAAACCGCGTTGAAAACGCCGTTGACGTAACTGAAATTGTCAGCAGAAATATAATTTTAACGGTGCAGGCGTCCCTTGCCGACGCCGTTTACAACACGCAAGGGTACAGCGTGGAGGAGGCCTGTCGCGGCTGGGATGAGTATGTCGGCGAACTTTTGGAATCCGACGGCGTGGTTATAGATGAAAACAACAATAAATATAACGGCAGATACGACCCGCGCGCAAAGTATTTAAACTGCAATATCCGTTTAATGCAACCCTTCGGCGCGGCATATGCCTTTACGGAGCACGTGGGCATACAGGTGGATTGGGAGCGCGGCGCACTGATAGGTTCGGGCTTCGGCTGGGGTTACACGCACGAACTCGGCCACATGATGGACATAGGTGAACGCCTTGTTAGCGAGTGCAGTAACAACATGCTGTCCAAATATAACGAAACTGCCATTGAAAAAGTTGCCGAACGCGGCGATTTTGCCAAAACCACTGCGGCTCTCGCTCCCGATATCCGCAGTGAAAGTTCCTATTGGAACACAAACAGGGGCAACTTTATAATCTGGTGGCTAATAGAAAGTTTTGAAATCGGCTATTGGCCGAGGCTTGAAAATTTGTACCGCTACGAGAGCGTTCCCGAAACATACGGCAAAATGAACGCAACCGAAAAGCAGGTGTATCTGTCCTCAATATCCGTGGGATACGACCTTTCTTATTACTTTGAACGTTGGGGATATAATTTGAGCAGCTCGGACTATATCTTCAAAGCGGACTCGGCTTCAACTGCCTTCAAGTCCTTGATGGCAGACGCGAAAAAGGACGGAAGAATTAAAGACGAGGGCTATCAACCAAAAATATGGTATCTTGACGCCGCAGAATATCTTTTGAGGAAAGAGGGCGCAGAAAAAACCCAACTGTACACCAAAGAGGACGTCCCCGTTTTGCAGTCGGTAACAAAGTGCGCCGAAGGCTATAACCTGTTTATAGACATGGAAAAATGCACAAGCCCCGCCCATCTCGGTTTTGAAATATGGGAGGGCACGGGAGAGAATAAGCACGTAGTCGGGTTTAGCTACGCCAGGGCGTATACCGACGCAACAAAGTATGAAAACGGCTATATTCCCGTATATTCGGTGGTTGCTTACGACCGCGCCCTGCAAACTTCCGCCGAGAGCAACCAAAAGCGCATAGAAGCGCAGGCGGAAGTATGTAAAATAGGCTCAACAACTTACGGTTCAATATATGAAGCCTTGCTTCAAGCGAAGAACGGCGACGAAATCGTAATTTTGAAAGATTGTCATTCCGCCGCTTTGAAAATCGATAAGGATATAACCGTTTCAACCGACGGGTCCTCACGCACAATCTATAAGGCATGCGCCGAACCCCTGTTTACCGTAACGGCAGAGGGCAAACTCACGTTAAAGGGTTCTCGTACGGCGCAGTTGGTTTTGGACGGCAACAGCTTTGACCAACTTTCGCCCCTTGTAAGCGCGGTCGGCAGTCTTTCGGCGGAATATTGCGTTTTCCAAAACAACATAGTAAAACAGCAAAGGCAGGGTTTGGGCGGAGCAATCTATGCCGCTGGAACCTCAAACGCAATAATCGATATATCAAACTGCACCTTTAAAAACAACTCGGCATGGCGCGGCGGCGCGGTATATGTGAGAAGCGGCGCAAAAAACAACTACTTAACCTGCACGTTTACCGGCAATTCCGCGGTTGACGGCGGCGCGGTTTACTGCGGAAACAGCAGAGCCACCTTCCAAAACTGCACGTTCAGCGGCAATACGGCAAGCGGCAACGGCGGCGCGGTTGCGGTATGCGAAGGCAGCGTCGGCAGATTGGAAAACTGCACGTTATCCTCCAATCAAGCGGCAAACGGCGGCGGTATCTACGCCGACAGCGCCACAACTTTGGTTGGCGGGCAAATAAACCTTAACTTTGCCTCGGCGGAGGGCGGAGCAATATACTATTCAACAACAGTAGCCGCGCGCAGATTCACCGCCGAAAGAGTTACAATCTCGGCAAACAATTGCGGCGCGGCGGCCGTATACCTTTCTGGGGCGGCAACTTTAAACGGAATCGATATCCAATCGGGCGGCTGCGTTTACGCGCTCTGTTTCGGCGGCGGTTCAACGCAAATTTCGGGCGGTAAACTCAGCGGTTCGGTATTTGTAGGCGCAAACTCCGCCGTTACCGCGCACAGCGAACTTTTCACTCCCTATGAAGATGAAAAAATAAAATTATTCACCGACATGCAGATTGACGACGCCGACGGCGCCAATCCCGTATTTGTGTTGATTACGTCCGATTTCGACATAGACGCGACGGCGGCAAACGGCTTTGAGTGCGGTTTGGGCGATGTGGTAGTGGGCAACGGCAACAGAAGCCTGTGTATAACTCTCCAAACAATTACCGTCAGCTTTACGGCAGACGGCAAAACCACCGAAAAGCGCTATCTTCCGGGACAGCAGTTTGCCCTTGACAACAACAGCGGCACGCCTCAAACTTACGTTACCTCGTGGCAAAAGAATGGGGAAGAGTATAATGTGGGCGACATTATAACCGTAGATGAACCCATGACGTTTTTGGGCGTAACGGCAAACAAAGTTGCGGTAACCTATCACACCGACAAAACCGACGCCTTTAATGACGAAACGCTCTATTATATCCCAGGCGAGTCCTACGCGTTAAAGAGCTATAATATCGAAAGATACATTTTAAACGGCTGGGATAACGGCGGCACAACCTATATGCCCTATATCACGGCAGTGGCAACCCAAAACATTACGTATACGGCCAACCTCACCGCCAAGCTCAAAGTGGATTACTATATAAGCGATACTAATGGCGAAAACAGAATACTTATAACCACAAGATATTATGCCTTTGGCGAAAAGTTGCAGTTTGCCGATTGGAGTTCCTATAAAGGACCCGCCCTCAAAGAGGATTATATTCCCGATATGCACGTTATAGAGTCTTACAAAATTCACCAAAGCGGCGAAATGATAGACGTATATAACTATCCGGTAACAAGCGACCTTGAACTCGACGCATACGTTACAAACATGCCTTCATATGTAATTTACGGCATTTTATATAGCGACGGCGGCACAAGCGACCCTACTGATTTTATAACCGATGAAGTAAAATACGGCTCTGAATATGTCGTTTCGCTGGACGTTATTCCCTATGGCTATCATATTATTTCGCTCAAATTCGATAGCCACGATTATTCGGCCGAGGATTTAGACGGCTTTGTTATCAATAACGTAACGGAACCTTATTACAGTATTGAAATTGTGCTTGAACGAAACTTATACAACGTAAGCTACCAATATAACGGTGAGGAGTTCAAAACCGAGCAAACAAAATACGGCACGGAAATAGCTTTGGAAATCCCCGAAAACTTGCCACAAAACTATCATTTCACAAGCTATCAAATAGGTAAAACGGAGCTTGTTTACGATGAGGACGAGGGCATATACGCCATGCGCGACGTGGATATAAATATGAACCTCGGCGACAAAATAACCGTAACGGAAGATACTGTTATAAACATACTCGTGTATATAGAAGGCCGGGAACAATTGCCGCAGGACACTCCCGATACTCCCACTCCCGGCAATCCCGGCAACACGGACAATCCCGATACTCCGGGTACTTCCGGAGACGCAGGTGAAACCCAAAATCCCGGCAACGGCGGAAGCTCCGTAAGCTGCGGCGGGTGCGGTTCAATGGATATAGGCGGCGGCTTAACGCTGGGCGGAGGCACGGCGGCAACGATTATTCTTCTTATCGCCGTTTTCCACATTCTCCGCAAAAAGTCGCGCAGTTAAAAAATCAATAACGGCAATATACCGCCAAGGTATAAAAATTATCCCCCACCGGAGTGGGGGATATTGCTTTTCATTAAGCGGTAATATTAAACGCCCAAAAGTTTTTTAACGGCTTTTTGCATTTTTTCCAACGCTTCCTCCGCGTCGGCTTTCTTCTGCATCTTTACCGAGAAGTAAATTTTAAGTTTGGGCTCGGTGCCGGAGGGGCGAACGCAAATAAAGCTGCCGTTTTCCAGCTCGTAGTAAACGCAGTTGGTAAGGGGAGAGCCAATCTCGCTCTTTTCGCCCGTGGCAATGTCGATTTTAACGTTTTTGGAGTAGTCGCGCACTGCCGTAACCTTGTAGATATCAAACTTCGTTGCGGGGCTGACTTTAAGCCCGTCCACAACCTTGTTCATATCGTCCATTGCGTGCAGACCCTTGAAGGGTATGGATATATTGCAGTCCAGAACGTATCCGTAAGTATCGTAAATTTCCTGCAATCTCTCATAAACGGTTTTGCCGATGGAAGTATAGTAGCACACCATCTCGGCGCACAGCATAGAGGCAACAACGGCGTCCTTATCGCGCGCGTGTGTGCCGCGCAGATATCCGCAGCTCTCTTCAAAGCCGAACACAAAGGTGTAGGGGTGTTCGCAGTCGGGACGTTCCCACAGCTTTATTTTTTCGCCTATAAATTTAAAGCCTACGGGCACTTCAAACAGCGTAACGCCAAACCTTGCGCAAATTGCCTTTGCCATGCCCGTCGTAACAAACGACTTAACAACGGCGGGGTTTTCGGGCATCGTTCCTTCTTCTTTCAGGCGGTTCAAAACATAGTCTAAAAGCAGTATGCCTACCTGGTTGCCCGAAAGCGCTTCAAACTCACCCTCGTTGTTTTTAACGGCAACGCCCAGACGGTCGGAGTCGGGGTCTGTGCCGAAAACAACCGTCGCGCCTATCTTTTCGGCGTATTTTATACCCATCGAAAGGGTTTCTTTAAATTCGGGATTGGGCACTTCCACGGTTGAAAAGTCAGTATCTCTCTTTGTCTGCTCTTCAACAACGGTGGCGTTTATGCCTATCCTCTTCAAAATAGTGGTAACGGGAATATAGCCGGAACCGTGTACGGGCGTGTAAACGAGTTTAAGGTCCTTGCCGTACTTCTTTATGGCCTGTTTGGAAATAGTCAGTTTTTCCAGCTCGTCGTAATACTTCTTGTCCACCTTATCGGGAATCATTTTAATATATTTGGCCTTCTGCTCCTCGGTGGGGGTGTGGGGGGCGAGATAATCTGTAATCTGCTTAATAAAGTCAACTACAACCTCCGTGTCCTCAGGGCTCATCTGCGCGCCGTCCTCGCCGTAAACCTTATAGCCGTTGTATTCCTTGGGGTTGTGCGAAGCGGTAACCATAATTCCCGCAAAGGTATTCAGTTCTCTCACCGCAAACGAGAGCATGGGTACGGGGTGTTCCATTCCGTACAGGTGAGCTGTAATGTTGTTGGAAGCCAAAACTTCGGCGGCGGCCATTGCAAACTCGTCGCTTTTAAGGCGCGTATCGTAGGAGATCGCCACGCCGCGCTCCATTGCCGCGGAGCCCTTTGTTTTAATAAATTCACTCAAACCCTGCGTGGCGCGCTTAACGGTATAAACATTCATCATGTTTGTGCCAAAGCCTATAATTCCGCGCATGCCAGCCGTGCCGAATGCAAGTTCTGCGCCAAAGCGGTATTCTATATCTTCGTTGTTCCCCTTAATTTTTTCAAGTTCGGCTTTTGCCTCGGCCGAAATACGGGGGTCGGTAAGCCATTGTTTGTAGATGTCGGTGTAACTCATCTTTTCCTCCTTAAATTATGTATATAGGGATTAATATGCCTTTATACCACATTCAATTATATAAAAAAAACTCCCCCTTGTAAAGGGGGGAAGTAAAAAAAGTTACTCAAAATGAAAAATTTTTTCACTGTTCGTCATCGGGGTCGTAGCCTTTAAAGAACTCTTCGCGGGTAATAACGCGCTCTTTTTCGGGCTTGATAATTGTGTACTTGTCAAGAAAGTACTTCAAATCCTTTGTGTCATAGTAATTTACCGTTTCATAGCAAATCAACAGCACAAAACTTGCGGGCAAGGTCAAAAGCAACCCCACGCCGAACGTAAAAGCAAACGCCATAACGTTTACCATAAGTATAATCAATTCCCAAACAACAAAGTTGGAGTACACTTCAACGGTATTTTTGCCCTTTCTCGAAAATGTATATATAAGCGCGCGTTTTTGACCCATTTTCCCGCGGATAAGCGCAGGCAACCAGTCGCAGGTGAAGGTCATTTTAACGGCAATTGCAAGCACCATGATAAGCACAAACAGGAAGAGTATCACAAAAAAGTAAGCTATGCCGTGCATCATATAAAACAGCGATACCAGCGCGGCGGTTGCAATCATCAAATCGAACAGCACCGAGAGGGGCACATAAATAAGATTATAGAGAGCGGCCTCCTTGAATTGGCTTATTAGTGTGCGCAGGAAGGCCGATTTTTTTCTCAACGCCATTTTATCGTTTATTATAACGGCGGTGGTATAGTTGCCGAGTCCCGTAAACCACTTTTCAACTATAATCAACACAAGCAATAACAGTCCCGCCAAAACTATTTTTTCTATACGGGTATTAAAAAGGTCTATAACCTGCACGTACGCCTCGGCAACCCGCTCCGAAATAGCTGAAAGCGCCTCAACGTTGCCCTTCAAAAGTTCGGCAATAAAGCTACGCACACCGGAAAGCAGGGAATTTAACGCCTCGGAATTGATAAATTCCTTAATGAACGGTGTCAGGCAACCCCAGCTTATGCCGAATGCCACCAGCAAAATAACCAACCTGTATAAAAGTTGTTTGTACGTAACCGAAAAGTTGTCCACAAACACGTGGATAGTATGTTTGAATTTCATAAGTTCCTCTCGTCGGCGTCCACGATTTTTGCAACCGCCTTGCCGCCGTTTACTATAATATAAGCATAGCTCTTGTGCGAGTAGCGTGAAAGCGTGCCGGGGTTTACCAGCAACACGCCGTCCACCTCGCCTTCAAACGCCGAGTGAGTGTGCCCGAACAACGCCACGCCGCACCCAAGTTCCTTTGCCCGTGCCGCAATTTTGGCATATGTATATTTAGCCGAGTACATATGCCCGTGGCAGGCAAAAATTTTAACATTTTCAATGTCAAGCGTCAACTCGTTTTCACCCAGCTTTACAAGGTCGCAGTTGCCGTTCACTAAAAATGTTTTGTTTAGGAACTTTGCCCTCAAAAACCCGCCGTCCTGCGAAGTATCGCCGAGGTGGATAATATAGTCGCTCTCCTCCATAACGGGGAACAGAGCTTCAAGCGCCCGCCTGTTGCCGTGCGAATCCGAAACAACCACAATAGATTTCATGCTATTTTATTTTTTTCTTTAAGTCCTGCAACGCGCGGAAGCGGTGGGATACGGTGTTTTTTTCCTCTTCGGTAGCCAGCCCAAAGGATTTTTTAAGGTCGTCGGAATAGAACAGCGGGTCGTAGCCAAACCCCTGGGAGCCTATCTCTTCATATAAAATTTTCCCGTAGGTTTTCCCCTCGCCGAAAAACATATGTCCGTCGGGCAGATATAGGCACACCGCGCACTCAAAATGCGCCTTGCGGTCGTAAACATGCTCCATTCTCTTTAAAAGCAGTTGCCTGTTCGCTACCTCGCCCTCGCCCGAAAACCTTGCCGAGTAAATGCCGGGCGCGCCGTGCAGTCCGTCCACGCACAGTCCGGAGTCATCTGCAAGCGCGGGCATATTGAATGTTTTTGCTATTGTTTCTGCCTTTATTTTAGCGTTATCGCGGAAGTTTTTGCCCGTTTCGCATATTTCGCCCGTAAAACCGAGTTCCCGCATTGAAACAAGCTCCACGCCCGTAAATATATCCCTTATTTCTTTTAGTTTGCCCAAATTGCTTGTCGCAACGGCAATTCTTGTAAGCTCCATATCAATATTATATTATAAATAATTTAAAATGTAAAGAAGTTAATCCCAATTTAAGCGGTGCAACCGACCTTCTGTTTTAAAACCTTTAAAGCCAAGTTGTCTTAACCCCTCGTACACGGCAATTGCAACGGAGTTCGATAAATTCAAACTTCTCGTTTCGCCTATCATGGGTATTCTCAAACAGTTCTGTTTATGCTCTTTTAAAAGTTCTTCGGGCAGTCCGCGCGTCTCTTTGCCGAACACCAAAAAATCCCCCTCGGCAAACTGCGCGTCGGAGTGCCTCGTCTTGCCCTTTGTGGTAAAAAGCCAAAAGCGGGAGGAGGGAAACGCCGCAAACACCTCGTCTATGGAGTCGTAATAAAATATTTCCACGTCGCTCCAATAGTCAAGTCCCGCACGTTTGAGGTGCTTGTCGTCCACTTCAAACCCAAGCGGGCGCACAAGGTGCAGTTTGCACCCCGTAGCGGCGCACGTTCTTGCAATATTGCCCGTGTTCTGCGGAATTTCGGGCTCCACCAAAACAATGTTGAACATATTTATATTGTAAATTATCCCGCGCGCAAATGCAACTCATAATCACAGAAAATTTCATTTGACATTTATTGCCTTTTATTGTTACAATAATGGCGGCGTTAATGCCGCAGATTAATCGAGAGAGTGAATTATGGGCTCAGGACTTCTGGCTTCGCTTGCGTTCGGCGATGTGTTGACTGTTATAAACAACTTTTTGTTGCTGTTGGGCGGCATAGCCGCGTTGATGATAGGCATCAACATGATGGGCAACAACCTTGAAAAGGCCGCAGGCAGGCACATGCGCCGCCTGATGGGCAAGGCGACAAAAAACCGCTTTGTCGGCGTGGGTACGGGTGCGGCGGTAACCGCGCTCGTTACAAGCTCCGGCGCGACCACCGTCATGATAGTCGGCTTTGTAAACGTCGGTTTAATGACGCTTACGCAGGCGGTGCCCGTAATCATGGGCGCAAATATAGGAACGACAATAACGGCGCTCATCACGGCAATATCCACCACGGGCGGCGGGCTGGAAACGGCCTCCGTCTTCGCTTTCCTTGCGTTCGTGGGCGTAATGATGAATATGTTTGCCAAAAAGGATATAGTCAAGCAGTTGGGGCTGATATTTGCCGGTTTGGGGCTCATATTCGTAGGCATGACAACCATGACTTCGGCAATGGGCGAACTCATGGCGGAAAAAGTAATAGTGGACGGGCAGGCGGTACCCAACCCCATAGCCTCGGCCGTAAAGGAAATGTTTGCGGCGATTGGCGGCGGTGGCGGAAAATTGACCTGGCAAATACCCGTTCTGTTCATATTGGGTGCGCTTTTAACGGGGCTTGTGCAGTCGTCTGCGGCTGTAACGGCAATAGTAATGTCCCTCGCCTCTCAGGGCGCGGTGGATATGCAGTTTGCCATCTTTGTAATACTCGGCACCAACCTCGGCACCTGTGCCGTTGCGCTTTTGTCCTCGCTCGGCACTTCCGTCAATGCAAGACGGGCGGCGTTCGTTCACTTTTCGTTTAACTTAATAGGCGGTATCTTATTTATAATTCCGCTGTCGTTCCCCGTCGTAAGCGGGGCTCTCGTAAACTTTTTGCAGTCGTTTATTCCCAACGTCGCACTGCAAATCGCCGTATTCCATATGTTTTTCAACATAGTAACAACTGCCATTTTGCTTCCCTTCCAAAATCTTCTCGTAAAGCTCGCAATGCTCATAGTGCGCGATAAAAAGGGAACTGCCACAAGCGGGGAAGAGGACGAAACGCTCGACTACCGCCTTCTCAAAACTCCCGCAATCGCCATAGGTCAAACGCGTAAACAGATAATAAAAATGGGCAAACTCGCTTTCGCCAACTACAAACTGTCCCTCGAAATGTTGCTTTCGGGCGATTTGTCGCAGGCGGAAGATTTTGCACAGCATGAAAAACACATAAACGAAGTCAACCACTATATAAATTCTTTCCTTGTAAAGCTCTCGCTCGAACCGCTTTCGCAGACCGACGAAAAGAAACTTTCGTCATTCTACCACGTAACCAGCGACTTGGAGCGTATAGGCGACTACGCCGAAAACATAGTGGAGTACGCCCAGACGGCGGCAAAGGATAAAATTGTTTTTTCGGAACATGCCGTGGAGCAGATACACCAAATGGACTATCATTTGACCGAGCTTTACAAAAACGTTGAAGCGGCCTTTGAAAAAATCAACCTTAACAACCTTGACAAGATATATGAAGAGGAGCAGGCAACGGACGATATGTGTACGCAAATGCAGCAATCGCACCTGCGCAGGTTGAGTGAAAACCGTTGCACGCCCGAAGCCGGCGCAATCTTCTTACAGCTTGCACTCAACATGGAGCGCATAGGCGACCATATGACTAATATTGCCAATTCGGTAAAGGATTACGTCCACAGATAAGCTCCCGCCGTTGCGGCGTGTATAAGCGTCGTTCTGCTGTGTTGCGCTGCGGCAACTTTCAGTCACGTACGTCTATGTACGCTCCTTCAAGTTTTCCTCGCGCGCCTTGCATAACTCGCTTCTACCCACCGCTGAATTACAGAGCCGTGACTTCGTAATTGCAACGCACCCCAACCTTGCCCTCTTCCGTGAAACGGGGGAGGGTGCCCTGAAAGGGCAGGTGGGAGTTTTAAAAAATTGCAACCTTATAAAACGTCAACAATAAAACAAAAAAACTGTTTGACTTGCATTTCTGCAAATCAAACAGTAATTTTTTTAAGAACCATTGTCGTCGCTTGCCGCCGCTTCGGACTTGACGTCGTCCGTTTGCACGGGTACGGGCTCGCGTTTTTTCAAGACGCGATGGCGGATTGCCAAAAACGCATAGTACGCGCCGTTCATCGCATAGAACAGCCCCACATACACTGCATAGAGAATTATGAGGTATGCAATATTCATATCGCATCTCCATATCCTCACGTTCAGCACGGGTTCGGGAATGGGCAGGGGATTTTTTTGCGTAAAGGCGTAGTTGGGGTACAGCCACTCGTTTTCTTGCAGGGTATAACCGCCGTAGGAGAAGGTCATTGAAGCGGAGGTAACCAGCGCGCTCGCAAACGCGGCAACCACAATAACGATACAGTAGTATATGAGCGGAATTATTGCGTCCTTCGGTTTGAATTTATAGTGTCCCAGCGCGGTGGGCATAACCGACAGCGTGAACAGCAGGCAGTGCGTAAGGCAGAAATACATTATGGAATATCCGCAAAATATTCCGTAGTTTGAAATTTTGTCGCCGAAGTACAAAAACACGGTGATTGCGCCCGCCGCATGCACAAAAAAGGATATGGCATACAAAATTCTCTTTTTTAAAAATACCGAAAGGCAGGCAACGTATACGCCTATATTGCAAATAAAGAGCGGTATGCAGGCGAATACGGTGTAGTAAACATTATAGCCGTCGCCCATAACAACCGAATCTTTGCTGTGGTACTGTATCAAAAGAATTATAGCCATGGCGGCAAGATAATCGTTTTGTAGCTTACGCGGTTTTTTCCTCAAAAAGAAGTAGCACCCCAGGGTAAAAGCTATCAAAATCACCACAACCAGCAGGTGCCATACGGTAAAACTTTTAAACAGCAAAAAACTGTCGCCTACAAACTCCGCGGAGCGGTTGTCGAATAAATTTTCGTTGTAAAAGTTTTCAAAAATATTGAGCGGCATCACAGCAACTATTGCCGCGGGCAAATATGCAAACGATTTTGCGCTCACCGCAAACCCGTCGCGCACGAACAATAACGCGCACGCGGCAAGCATAAATTCGCTCTCCGCAACAAACAGCGTAAAGTGTAGCGATTTTGGTATAAACTCGTTCACGCTCGCATAAACCTTTTCCGCGGGTGAAGAGCTCTCCGTGAGCATGGTAATATCAAAAAATTCACCGAATGTGAACAGTGAAATTATCACGAACACGGGCAACACATATTTTGCAATATCCGCACAGCATTTTTTGTTTAAAAATACAGCAAGCGGCAAAAGCAAAATTCCCGCTTTTTTAATCCATTGGCAAATAATGAACAGTGGGTTGTATTGTGTGAATTTGTCAAATATGTAGTAGTCCGCTACCGTAAAGGTAAGCGCAAGGGAAATTGCAAGCAAAATCCCTGTAAAGACTTTAAGCGCGATATCCGCGTTCTTTTGAGTTTTCATAACGATATATATTATAGAATATAACGCCGGCGTTGTCAAGGACGGACGCCAAAGCCGCACTGTATAAATTTTACCAAACAGGCGCATACTTGTTTTGCAAGGAGATAAATATATGGTTATAGCAAACGTTATATCCTACGTACTCGTAATCGTAGGCGCGCTCAATTGGGGACTGTACGGCATATTCAACTTCAATCTCGTAAGCTGGATATTCCAGGGCCCCCGTAGCGTAGGCTCTATCATCATCTATTCGCTCATCACTCTCGCGGCAATCTGGCTGATAATTTCGCCCATCATTTCCGGGCACGGATTGAGGCTTGCCATGCGCGACGAGAGCGAAACGCGCAAGCGCGAGCAAAACGCGTAAACAAAAAAGGGGCTTTAAGCCCTTTTTTTGTGCCTGCCTTACAACTCTTTTATAAATTCTCAAAAATTCGCCGCTATTTATAAAAATACTCAAAACATAATTGCAAAATCAAATATGATATGTTAAAATATAAAATGAGTATAAATATATTATGAATAAATATACCGCGGAAGAAATCCGCCGCATGGCGGAATACATAACGGGAGCGGACTCCTGGAATGCTGGCGGGTTGCGCTTTGCCGACGGACCCGCGGGTTTGCGCGTGCCCGCAGTTAAAAACAGCGCCATCGACCTGTCGGCGTGTCTGCCCGCAACCTGTTTCCCCGCCCATTCCGCGCTCGCCTGTTCATTCAACCGCAGTCTGGCGGAGGGGGTAGGCAGACGCATAGGCGAGGAGGCGGCCGCGGCGGGCGTTGATATTTTGCTTGCCCCCGCGGTGAACATAAAGCGCAATCCCCTCAACGGCAGGAATTTCGAATATTTTTCCGAGGACGCCTATCTCACGGGCGAACTCGGCGCGGCATACGTCCGCGGCGTGCAGTCCACGGGCGTCGGGGCGTGCGTAAAGCACTTTGTTGCCAACAACCGCGAA
>CANREJ010000016.1 GCA_947629665.1 uncultured Clostridia bacterium | reverse complement strand
TTTATCTTACAAAAAACCTGTTGATTTATTTAACTTTTTTATCTCTTACTGTTGCACTTAGTTTGACAATTCAATTTTTAAAAGCGGCTTATTAAACCGTGTCATTTTGAGAGGGGGCGGCGCAAAAGCGTGGTTTTGCTTGCAACGTTAATTGTTTTAAGTATGCGCGCCTAATTACTTTGTTATCCGACGGGATATATGTTGTCTATTTTGCCGTTTTTGATTTGGACGGCAAAGTATTTGACGTTCAGCAAATTATTTTTAACGGGATAGCACAGCCCCGCGGCGGGAACGTTGGGGTGCGCTTTGTAAAATCCCGACATGGGCGCGAGTACCTCGGTAAAATTGCCGAGGTATTCTTTTAAGTTGTCCGCATGCGGCAAGAGTTCCCGCGAGAGATACTTTTTATAGTCCCCCGAATACAAAATGCTCTCAAAAAACGCAATATGTATTGAGTTTTCGGCGGGCGGAACGCTGTCTTTTATGTTGGAGGAGAGCAATATAAGCCTTTCGCCGTCGTAGGAAAATTCGCACTCCGCCACGGAGCCCGCCGACGTTTTGAGGGGCAGACCCACCTTTAAAGTGTTCCCGAACTCGGCAAAGGTAACTTCGCGGGCGAATATCTTTGCGCCCGTATGGGAAATTATAATCAGCGAACTGCCGCCGTACAGCGCCAGGACGGGATATCCCGCAAGCGTTTTTTCTCCGGCGGAGGGCAATAGAAACTTTTTGCCTGCGGCGCAGAAAAAATATTTTTGCCCCTCAACCGAAAGATAGACCTCCCCCTGCGAAAAAACGGTTACAAGGTTGCCGCAAAAGCGGGTCTGGAATATGAGTTTAAGGCGCATATCCGCGCTTTTAAAGGAGCGCAAGGCGACCAGCGCTTCCCCGCCGAGCAGATAGACGTCCATAAATTCGGGCGGCGAGGACAGCAATTTTTCGTTGATAAAAAACCCCGCGGGCAGTCCGCCTTCGGGGCAGACTTCCGCAAACACGTTGTCCTTTAAATTTATATCCGCACAGCGTTCAAAGCCGTTCAGGGGGCCGGCGTACACGCCGTTCAGCTTCAACGCGGCGGGCTCTGCCGACACAAAGTAAATAACCATTTTCCACCTTTTTTATTATTTAATGAATAGCTTTTTAAAAATATGTCAATATACGCTCCATAGGAGGCAATTATGAATAAAATAAACGGCTACACCGAAGAAGAGGCAAAGAGCCTGGTGGAGTATATATCCGCGGGCAAGAGGGGCGGGCAGACCCTTTCGGAACTGTTTGCGGGCTACGCGCAAAAGACGGGCAGGGCAAAGGGAAGCGTTAGGAATTATTACTACGCGCTGTTGAGAAGCACGGGCGACGCGCGCGTAAAGCAAATGCTCCGCGGCAAAGACTTGAAGGCCGAAAAAATAGTGCCCTTTTCCGAGGAGGAGACCGATAAAATTTTAAGGCAGATATTGGAGCAGAAACAGCGCGGAATTTCGGTGCGCCGCGCCGTTTTGAACCTTTCGGGCGGGGACGATAAACTCATGCTCCGCTACCAGAACAAGTACCGAAACGTGCTTACGAAACAGCCCGAACGCCTGCAAAAAATCATGCGCGAGTGCGGCATGAACGACAACGACGCCGCCCGCGCCCGCCTCGAAGAGGAGATAAACGGCCTGTACGACAGGCTTGCCGAATCCTTAAAAGAAGAGAACGCAAAGCTCACAAAAATAGTCAAGCGGCTCACCGACGAAAACGCGCTGTTAAGGCTGCAACTCAAAAGTTCGTATTGACTGCAAAACCGCCCCAAGGGGCGGTTTTTTGGGAATATACTCCCCATTTGCCCGTACTGTTTGGGAAAAATTGTAAACGTTGAGGATTTTTAGGTAGAATTTTCCCAAAATTAAGGTAAAGAGGTAAACTATGTTGAGGATTAAACAGCTCAGGGAAGAGCATGGATGGAGCCAGCGCGCTCTCGCCGCAAAGATAGGCGCAAACCCCAAGACGGTAAATTTTTGGGAGAGAGGGGTGTGCGAGCCTTCCGCCGCCTTTGTGGTGGCAATTGCCGACGTTTTCGAGTGTACCGCGGACTTTGTTTTGGGCAGGACGGACGATTTGGGTTCGGTAAATGTGCAGAGAGAACTTTCGGAAGACGAAAAAAACATTTTGGCGCTGTACGCGACGCTCGGCGAGGCAAAAAAGAAGCAACTTGCCGATTTTGCGCTGTTTTTAAGCGGCAGGGAGTAAAATATTTACATTCATACGTGGCGGCAAACTGCCCATACTCTTTTTAAAGGGTAACACCTTAAAAGGAGAGTTATGGAAAAATTCTTTTTAGGCGCCGTTATAGGCATGGCCGCTGGCGCGGTTTTGGTTGCCAATAACTGCAAGCTGAGGAACCTGGTCAAAAAGAACCAGGAGGACCTGATGGAAAAGGCGGAAAATTATATCGATACCAAGCTCGAAGAGCTTGAAAAAAACGGCAACTCCAAAAAGAGCGCCGCAAAATCCGCCGAGTAAACTCCGTAAAAAAGTTATAGGGCGAAAGCATTTGCTTCCGCCCTATAATATTGCGTTTTATTTGTTGTTATTTACGTATTTTTTAATGGCGTTGAAAGTATCCGCCGAAATTATATGCTCCATTTCGCAGGCGTCCGCGTCCGCCGTTTTTTCGTTCACGCCGAGGCCGAGCAGAAATTCGCGTATGGTGCAGTGCCTGTCGTAGATTCTCTCGGCGTACTCCGCGCCCTTGGAGGTGAGGTAGATGTGCATTCCGTCGCACTCCACAAAGCCCGAAGCCGTCAAAATTTTAACGGCTTTTTGCACGGCGGGCTGGCTTACGCCTACCTTTCTTGCCACGTCCACGCGGTGCACAAACTTGCTCTCGCGCGAAAGTAACAGTATGTTTTCAAGGTAATCCTCGGTGGATTGGTTGCGTTTCATGGCTCAATTATATAACAAAAGGCAATTTTTGTCAATAATCAATTTTCGCCGTCCGCTTCCTCTTCCTCGTCGGCCTCGCGCTGGTAAAATTCAAATACCTCTTCAAGCAGGGCGTCGTCCTCTATGGGTTCAAGGGTCTGTTCCGCCTCGTTCAGGCGGAAAATCACAACCTCGTCCTCGGCGATTTCGTCGTTGGGTTCGGCGGCCAGAAGCAGGGTGTATTTTTCGCCCTTGTATTCGGTTACGTCCAACAGCTTGAATTTAACCACGTTGCCGTCGTCGTCAATAAGTTCTACTATGTCGTCCTCCAAAAGCTCTTCGTCCTCGCTCATATCAATCTCCTTTTTTGTTTATTTTGGCAAGATAGCCGTCCAAAATGTTTGCCGCGGCAAGGGCGTCCACATAGAGTTTGCGCCTTTGGCGGCTCATGCCCTCTTCAATCAGCGTCTGGTGAGCCATTATGGTGGTAAAACGCTCGTCCTCGCACACGACGGGCACGGGCAAGGCCTCTTTAAGGGCCTCCACAAAGTGCGCCGTTTTAACTGTCTGTCCGGCCTCGGTGCCGTCAAAATTCACGGGCATGCCGCACACTACAACCGTTGCACCCTTTTCCGCCGCAATCTGTTTAAGGGCCTCTATATCGGCCTTAAAGCCCTTGCGCCAATAGGTCTGCGAGGGCAGGGCGTAAGTGTTGAAAGGGTCGGAAACGGCCACGCCTATCCGCTTGTCGCCTATGTCAAAGGCCACGTATCTTTCCATATAAGGGATTATACCACACCCGCCGCAAAATATCAAGCCTACGCGCGCTCCTTGCGCAGGTTTGGGTTGCGGCTCATCTTTGTGGGTTGTTTACAACGTTCTGGGGGTTGCCTTGGATAAATTTTTTAAGGTTTTCGGCGGCAATTTTCAAAAGACTCCTGCGCGTTTCCAGCGGCGTCCACGCCACGTGCGGGGTTATGTAGCAGTTTTTTGCGCCGAGGAGTGGGTTGTCCGGCTTCATAGGCTCCTCCGCAACCACGTCCAGCGCCGCCGCGGCAATTTTTCCGCTGTTGAGCGCCTCCGCCAGCGCCTCTTCGTCCACAAGCCCGCCGCGGGCGGTGTTTATGAGAATGGCGCTCTTCTTCATGAGCGAAAGGGTGCGCCCGTTTATTATTTTTTCGGTTGCCGCCGTAAGCGGGCAGTGCAGGGTTACAACGTCGCTTACCCCCAACATATCCTCAAACGAAAGCAATTTGTAGGGGCAGTTTTCGGGCGGGGTGCGCGTGGAAACGACCACGTTCATTCCAAACGCTCCGGCAATCTTTGCAACCGCCCTGCCTATGTTGCCGTAGCCGAAAATACCTATCGTCTTGCCGGCGATTTCATACGTGCGCCAGGGGAAATAGCAGAACGTGCGGCTCCTCGTCCAGTCTCCCTCCGCAACCGAGGCGATATACTTTGGAATCTGCCCGTATACGGAGAGCATCAGCGCAAAGACGTGCTGTGCAACGGCGTTTGTGGAGTAGTCGGGCACGTTGCACACGGTAACGCCCCTTTTACTGCACTCGTCGGTGTCCACCACGTTGTAGCCCGTTGCAAATACGCCCACATATTTGACGGTGGGGCAGGCGTTTAAAAATTCTTTGTCGATTTTTACTTTGTTCACAATGATGGCGTCGCAGTCCCTTGCCGCGGCGTAAAGTTCTTCCCTCGTGGGTTCGTTTATGTACGAAACTTCGCCGAGAGCCTTAAAATCGTCAAAATCAATGTCCTCGCTTGAAAAAGCCGCGTTGTCAACCACAATCTTCATGCCTTTATTTTAACTCAAACAAGCAAAAAAAGCAACGGAAAATTTATTTTGGGTCTGTACAAATAAAAAAAATGTGATATAATTGACTTTGATAATAAATTCCGGGGGAAAATTATGGAAAAATCAAGCATAAAATTTATCACTATGGGCGAACTGCTTTTGAGGCTCTCGCCCCCCAACTACGAAAAAATAAGGACGACGGACGAATTTAAGGTAACGTACGGCGGCGCGGAGGCCAACGTGGCGGCTTCGCTTGCCAATCTGGGCATAGATTCCTCCTACTTTACCGTGGTACCCGATTCTTCCATAGGCAAGGCGGCAATAAGATATCTGCGCTCCAACGACGTACACTGTTCGCCCTGTATCTATTCCAAACAGGGCAGAATGGGCATCTACTTTTTGGAAGAGGGCTTCGGCGTGCGCTCCTCAAAGGTTACCTACGACCGCAAGGAATCTTCCTTTGCGCTGTACGATTTTTCCCGTATAGATTTTAAAGAGAAGTTGAAAGGCTTTACGTGGCTGCACCTTTCGGGCATAACGCCCGCCCTTTCAAAGAACTGCCGCAGCCTTATTATGTTTGCTTTGCAGGCGGCGAAGGAGCTGGGCATAACGGTGAGCTTCGACTGCAATTTCCGCTCGGCGCTTTGGGGCTGGCAGGAGGCGCGCGACTGCATAACCGAGTATCTGCCCTACGTGGACGTGCTGTTCGGCATAGAGCCGCTCAACCTTCCCGGTCCCGACGGCAAGGACCTTAAAGACGGGCTTTCGATGAATCCTTCCTACAAGGAACAGGACAGGATTTTCAGGGAAATCTCAAAACGTTTTGACATTAAGGCGATAGGCAGGCACGTAAGATACGTACATTCGGGCAGTGAAAACAGCTTGAAGGCATTTATGTGGTACGAGGGCGAAACTTACGAGAGCCGCACCTTCCGCTTCAACATTTTGGACAGGGTGGGCGGCGGCGACGCCTTTGCAAGCGGCATGATATACGCGCTCATGCGCGAAATGAAGCCGGACGACATAGTCAACTTTGCGGTGGCCTCCTCCGTTATCAAGCACACCATGCACGGTGATTTCAACATAACCGACGACGAAGAATCCATAATAAAACTCATGAACCAGGAGTATGAAATAAGAAGATAGCGTATGTACGAAAATTTCGGTTACGATGTTGTAAGCAACCTGCTGTCCAACCTGACCGTCAAGCATATTTTGAGTATGAGGGCGGCCGTTGCGAACGAGGGCACCATAGTCGAATTCTGGAACGGCGCAGACGGGGAGCTGTTCTATTACTCAAAACTCAACGAAGTGGGCGGGGACGACGAGAGCAATCTCTTTGCGCTCGCCGACTACCTCACGCTCATTCCCTACGGCGAGGAGGGCTATGCCCTTTTCGGGGACTATATAAGGAGAACGGAGGGCATATCCGCCGAAGAATGGCGGTATAAAACCTTTATGAAACTCCTCGGCCCGGACGAAAAGAGGTTGAGCGATTACGGGCGCACCCTGCTGAAAAGATTTTTCCTCAACCGCAATTTAAGCGAGGTGCATTACGACGATTTGTGCGAGGCGGCGGCCGGGCTGTTGCGTTTGAGGCACAAGGCCGAAGCCGTTGCCGCAACAGTCAAGGGCATGCACAGCTATGTGGGCTCCCCCAAGGATTGGGACGACATGTTCCAACGTCTTGCCGACGAATTTCCCGAAAAAAAGGTAATGGGTATGAATGAGTTGCTCTCATGCTTCTCCGATCCCGCACCCCTCAACGAAGAGGAAAAAGAGTTTGTTAAATCCGCAAAGGAGAGGATTGAAAGAGTTTTATAAGTAAAAACATATCAATAAAACAAGCGGGCGGCGCAAAAAGCGCCGCCCGCGTCTTTATTGGATTTTAACCTATTTCGGTGAGAATGTAGTCCAGCGCGCCCAGCCCGTAGGCAAGGGGTTCGGTATATTTTACCATCACCGTCCGCGTCTGTCCGCCGACCGCAAACCAATATTTTTGGGAAACTCCCGAAAAACTGCCGCCGTTGTAGGATACGGACGCCGACCGCGTTTCGAGCTTGGAGAGCGTCTCCGTGCCGTCCTCGTTCTTTACTGGCTGGGGAGTGAACAGTCCTTTTCCTTCAAGCACCGCCTGCACCGAGGCAAGTTGTTCCGCCGCCTTGTCGCCGTCGGAAAGCAGTGCGTCGGTGCCCGCTGCTATGGTGTAATCCCTGGGTTGAAGCCCCGGCGTGTAGAGCGAAAGGGTGAGGGAGGAAGAGGAGGAAAGCCCGTGCATCGCCCGCACGATTATATCGAGATAGGTGTAGTCAAAGGAGGAATTGTTGCCCGAATTCAGCCCGCCCACGCTGTACTCGCGGGGTTCGGCGGGTTGCTTTGAGAGGTCGGTTATATAGCTTGTAACGCTGTTGCCGCCGAACTCGTAGTAGCTGGCGTAGTCCATATCCACGTTGTAACAGCAATTGTCAACCGAGGAAGCCCGCATTTCGGCGGGAAGGGTGCGGTGGACGGTGCGCTTTGTGTAGACGGGCGCAAGATAGTCGGCAACCGATAAAAAATAGCTCTCGCTCACAACGCTCTGGTCGTTGAACGTTTTGGAATTTGCCCCCACCTTAAAGGTAACGGAGGGTATTTTAAGCTCCGTTTTGTAGTAGTAGAGGAACATATACCCCTCTTGGCCGAGCAGTGCGGAGTAACCGTCCCTCCACTTTTCAAGCGTGATGTCCGCAAGCTCCGCCGCGGTTATTTTTTTGGAGTGGAAGAGGGTTGTATATGTGCCGCCCTCGGCAAACTCCGCCGAGTAGTCCGCGTTTAAAGACTGTTGGGACTGCACAACCTTGTAGGTCAGCTTTTCGGCGTTTTCGTCGGTGAAAGTGGGCTGTATGTTTTTAAAGGCGGGGTCGCTGTACCAATTGGAGGAAAGCGAGGCCAGATTTCTCGACTGCGAGCCGCAACCGGACGCCGTAAGCATTATTGCGCCCGCAACCGCGGCCGTAGCCAAAAGGATAAGTCTTTTTTTCATTTACCGTTCCCGTATAATGTGATATGCGCGCGCAAATTTGGGGCGCGCCGTAAATTTATACTCATTATAGCATATTATTTTGGTTTTGTAAAAACTTTTGTGCCCCAATTTATTTAATTTTGGGCGGCGCATGTGATATAATGTTTACGGTATGATAAAATGCGTGAACTGCGCGGCGCTTCCCGTGGCGCTGGCGCAACTTAAAAATTTGATACAAAAGAATGAGGAAGAGGGGCAGAGGACGCTTGTGTTTTGCGAGGACAGGCTGTCGCTTGCCGCCGAGCGCACCGTTTGCGAGGCAGTAGAGGGCACCTTTTTGACCTCGGTGTACACCTTTGCGCGCTTTTTGGGCGAGGAGTGCGGCAAGCCGCAAAACGTCCTCTCAAAGCAGGGTTCCGCCATGGCCGTGCGCAGGATTATAGAGGAGCAGAAGGATAATTTAACGCTGTTCAGGCAGCTCTCCGCTCCCGCCTCGGCACAGACGGTGTACGACACCATCGCCCTTCTCTACTCCTCGCGCGTGTCCGCGGAGGACGTAAAAAAGGCCGCTTCGGCGGGCGGGCTTCTCGGCGGGAAACTCGGAGATTTGGCGATAATCTATGCGGAGTACCAAAAATATCTGGATAAAAACGGGTTGCAGGACAGAAACGGCTATTTAAAGCGGCTCGCGCCCGTGATAGAGAGCAGCGAGAGGGTAAGAGGCGCGTCGGTGGTATTTTTGGGCTACCAGGCGCTCACCTGCACCATAACCGAGTGCGTGCGTGCGGCGTTTGCCTCGGCAAAGGACGTAACGGGGCTGTTTATAGGCGGGAAGGAAGATATATACGTAAACGAGGCGGGGCCGGCGTTTGCCGCCGCCGCAACGGAATTCGGCGGGGCGGAAGTCAGTTACGAGAGCGCGGGGCTTGCGCCCGAAGCGGAAGTTTTGCGGCGTGCGCTCTTTAATCCCGAAAGTTACTACTTTAAAAAATTCGCCACGGACAGGGTGCTTGTTTACGAGGCCAACGACGCGGAGGCGGAGTATGAATTTATTGCCGCAAACATAAAAAAGTACGTTTTGGGCGGCATGAGATACGGCGACATATCCGTTATGACAAACGATCTGGCGGGGCGGGAGAGGACTTTGGCGCGGGTGTTTTCGCGCTACCGCATACCGTACTACGCCGACAGGCGCATACCGCTCATAGAGCACCCGCTGTGCTCTTTTATATTCTCCTATTTGAACTGTGCGCTCACGGGTTGCCGCCCGCAGGACGCGGACGGGGTCATATCCTCCCCCTTCTTCCCCGCGGAGCAGAGGGACAGGGACGTTTTCCGCAACTACGCTTTGCGCTATGCCGCCTACCGCGGCGGGGTTTTAAAGCCCCCGCGCGCCGGTTTGAAGGAGAGCGGGCTGGATACGGAAGCAGTTGAAAGGGTGCAAAAAATATTTATAAGCGGCTATTCGCAAATTTCCAAAAAAAGCGTTGGAAGGGACATATTAGGGGGGCTACGCGCCATTTTGGAGCAGTTTGGGGTTGCCGGAAAACTGCAAAAACAGTGTGAGGAGTTCAAAACTTCCCGCCCCGTGCAGGCGGCGTTCGGCGCGCGCGCCTTGCAGGGGGTTTTGCAGGTGTTTGCCGAGGCGGAGGCCCTGGCGGGCGATCTGCCGCCCAAGGAACTTGCAAAAATTTTGAAGAGCGGCTTTACCGCCATGGAAATTTCTCTCATACCCCCCAAAGCGGACGCGGTGTTCGTGGGGGATATCTCCGCCACGGCGGGCATAGGCACAAAGGTGGTTTATGCCGCGGGGCTCACTGGCGACGTGCCCGCTTCGGGCGCCGATTCCGCTCTTTTGACCGACGGCGAAATTGCCCGTTTGGAGCAGATGAATTTGAATATCTCCCCCAAAATACGGCAGGTCAACCTCCGCACGCGGGAGACGGCGGGGCTGAACGTCTGCGTGTTCGGCGAGGCCCTGCGCCTTTCCTACTCCGCGGACGGCGGGGCGGGCAGAAGCGAAATAGTTTCCTACGCCCTTGCGGCGTTCAGTACAAAGTCAAACGCAAACCTCGAACCGGTGAACGTGAAGAGGCTGGAAAGGAGCAGCGCGGTATTGAAGTACTACGCCAGCGAAAAACTGCCCGCAATAAAACAGCTTACAAAGCTCAAAGGCAGGCCGGCCGAATTTGCCGCCGTGTATTCGGCCCTGCAAAGCCGCGGGTTTAAGGAGGAGGCGGACGCCGCGCTCAAAAAGCCCGCAAACCACGGCATAAACTGCGGGCGGGAGCTGTACGTTAACTACAACAGCGTAACCCCCACCGCGCTGGAAACTTACTTTGCCTGCCCGTACTCGGCGTATATGAAGCAGGGCTTAAAGGTGCAGGAGAGGGAAGAGGGCGCGGTGCGCGCCGTGGATACGGGCAACTACGTGCACGCCGTTTTGGAGGAGCTTGCCCCCGAAGTCAACGGAATTGAGGGCATGCAACAATTTGCCCTGCGCGCAGAGGAAGTTGCGCAAAAAAAGCTGACCGTGCCGCCCTATTCCTCCCTCGCGGACGCAAAGAGCGGCGAATATACGGCAAACGCCTTGAAGGAAGAGGCCGTAAAGATTGCGTGCGGAATGTTCGAACAGCTTAAAAATTCCTCCTTTAAAGTTTCTTCCACCGAAAAGAAGTGCGAAGTGCCGTTAATATACGGCGTAAAAGTATTCGGCAGGATAGACCGCACGGACGAATGCGGGGACATGGTGAGGGTCATAGACTACAAGACGGGCACGATAGACTGCTCGCCCGAAAAGTACTACACGGGCGCAAAATTACAGCTTCCCCTGTACCTTCTGGCGGCTTCGGAGGGCAAGCGCGCCGTGGGGGCGTATTATTTCCCCGCCTCGGTAACCTACCGCGAAAAGGAGGACGGCGTGTTCAGGCTTTTGGGCTTTATGGACGCAAGCGAAGAGGTTGTAACCGCCTCGGACAGCGGCGTAAAACCCAAACAAAAGTCTGCCTACGTGGAGGCCTATCTCAACGGCAGGGCGGTTGACAGGGCCATGGACAGGGAGGACTTTAAGTATTTTATAGAATATTCCCGCCTGGTTGCGGGCAAGGGGGCGGAAGAGATGCTTTCGGGCAACACCTCGCCCTCGCCCGCGGAAAAGGCGTGCGAGTACTGCAAACTCGGCGGAAGTTGCGGCTTCGCCCCCGGCAGGGACGGCGGCGAAAGGTCGGCAGGCTCCGTGAACTGCGCGGAAATAGCCGGAATAGCCCGCGGCGAAGGAGGGGACGGTGGACAGAAAACTGACAAGTGAGCAACTCGCCGCGGTAAACAGCAAGGGAAAAGTTATAGTGTCGGCCTCGGCGGGCAGCGGCAAAACCTTTGTGATGATAGAAAAGCTCACGCGGGCGGTGGAAAACGGGGCGGACCTCGACGAAGTGCTGGCCGTTACTTTCACCAAAAAAGCCGCCGCGCAGATGAAGGAAAAACTGCGCGACTCGCTCATAAAGAGGCTGGAAAACGCCGACGGACAGGCAAAACTGCGCCTGAAAACGCAGATTTCAAAGATTTCTTCGGCGGATATATCCACTATTCACTCCTTTTGCGCAAGGCTTCTGCGCACCCACTTTTACGCGCTGGGCATAGACGGCGGGTTCGACATAATTTCCGGCGACGACCCTTCTGCGGCGGACTTGAAGGAGCGCGCCCTCGAAAACGTGTTTGAGGACGGCTACGCGCGCGCCGATATGGATTTTTTGCACCTCGTAAAGAGGTATTTCGAAAAGCGGAGCGACAGGGCTTTGAAGCGGTTGATTCTGGCCTCCTACGACAAGGTAAGAAACGTTGCGCACTATCCGCAGTTGCTCCAAAATTGCAAAAAACTCTACACGGATGAGGGGTTTAGGGAAGTTTGTGGGGAATTGAACGGATTTTTAAACGCCGAATACTCCCTCATCGAAGAGGAGCTGAACGGCTTTGAGGGCGAATTTCCAAAGGACGCCGACAGGGCATATTTCAAGCTGTTCGGCGAAATGCACGAGGCGCTGGCGGCCGCACGGGAAGCGGGGATTTTCGGGCCCGTTCCGCCCCTTACGCGCTCCAAAAAGCCGAGGGACGACGGCCCCGCCGCCGAAGCGTACGACGCCTTCCGCAAAAAGGCCGCGGAGCGGTACAATAAGGCGCGGGCCTTTGCGGCGGACGAAGAGTGCGAGCGGGAAGCGTTTTTTAAAAGCGGGGAGACGGCGGCGGCCTTTTGCAAGCTGTTGCTTGCTTTCGACGCGGAATATTCCCGCATAAAAAGCGAGGAAAATAAATTAGATTACAACGATTTGGAACATCTAACGCTTAAACTTTTGGAGGACGAAAACGTCAAAAAAGAGGTAAATTCCAAATACAGGTACGTATTTGTGGACGAATACCAGGACGTAAATCCCGTGCAGGAAGAAATTATTTCGGCGATGGGCGAAGAGGTGTTTTTGGTGGGCGACGTAAAGCAGGCCATCTACGGATTCAGGGGCAGCAAGCCGCTGTTTTTTGCCGAAAAATACAGCAGAATGAAGGCGGACGGCGGAGCTTTGAGGCTTTCGGGCAATTTCAGGAGCGCGCCAGAGGTGCTGGATTTTGTGAACAGGCTGTTTTCGGACGTGATGACGGAGCAAACCTACGGCTTCGACTACTCGGTATCTTCCGCAATGACGGCGGCGGGGGACTATCCCGCGGGCAGCGGCTCGGCGGATATACTTGTGTTCGGCAAGGAGGAAAAACAAAAGAAGAGCTTAAAAGTTTATTCCGTGGCGGAGGACAGCCGTCCCGCGCCCTACTCCCGCGAGGGGCTTGCCGTGCTACGGCTGGTGGAGGAGGAACTCTCCAAAAAGAGGTACGACACGCAATCGCACACATATTTGGACGTCCAGCCGGAGGATATATGTATACTTGTGCGCAAAAACCTGGGGCAGGCGGAGGACATAGCGCGTGTTCTGCGGGACGCGGGCTACGCCGTTGCTGGCGTGCAGGAGGACAATCTCTGCGACCTGCCCGAAGTCAAGCAAATTCTTGATATTCTCTCGCTTATAGACAACGCCGAACAGGATATCCCCCTTGTTACCGCGCTGTTGTCCCCGCTGGGCGGGCTCACCGAAAACGAGGCGGCCGCCGTGCGCATAGCTTTTAAGCGGGAGGGAAAAATTACATACCGCCGCTGCTGTGAACTCTATCTTGAAAAATACGGCGACAATCTGGCGCAAAAACTCAACACGTTCCGCCAAAAACTCAACCGCCTGCGCGAACTTTCGCAAATACTCACCGCCGAAGAGCTTATAGATACTCTCCTTTCGGCCTGCGGGTTGGAGGCGGCGTACTCCGCGGGCACGGGCGAAAAACTGAAAAACGTATTGCAGTTTGCCGCGGGCGGGCAAAAACTGACGATAGCGGCCTTCCTCTCCCAAATAAAGACGTCGGGCTACAAAGTCAAGGCGTCCGCCGAGGCCCCGCGCGACGGCATAAAAATAATGACAATGCACGCGGCAAAGGGCTTGGAGTTCCCCGTGGTGATTCTGGCGGACATTTGCCGGCAATTCAAGGGCGTGGACGACAACACCCTGCCATTTGACGAAAAATACGGCTTTGCGCCCTCCTGCTACGACGACCAAAACATGCTCGTGCGCCCCACGCTCTTAAAAAAGCTTGTAAAAATGCGCGCGGAGCGGGAGGAGCTTAAAAACGAACTCAACCTGTTTTATGTGGCGTGTACGCGCGCAATGTGCCGCCTGCACGTGCTGGTTTCGGCTCCGCCCGCCTACACAAAGCGGGGCGCGCTCAAAGCCAAGTGCTACGCGCAGACCTTTGACGTAAACAAGTTCGCCCCCGCCGTCTTTGAGCCGAAAGACGGCCTCGGCACCGCCGAGGCGGTTGACGGCGCCTTTGCGGACGGAAACAACGGCGATTTCGGCGTAGCCGAAAAATTTATGCGGGCATATCCCCATGCCGCCAGCGTGGAACTGCCCGTAAAGAGCTCGGCTTCGGCCATAATAAAGAGCATGCGCGAGGACGAGCCGTACTTTGCCGAAAACAGGCTGTTCGAAGCCGACGCCGAAACGGGCGCGGAGCGCGGCATAGCCTACCACAGGTTTTTGGAGCTGTGCGATTTTTCGCTTAAAAGCCAAAGCGGGGTGGGCGCGGAACTGCAAAACTTCACACGTTCGGGCAAAATGACGGCAGAACAGGCTGAACTCGTGAGCGCGGAGCGGCTCTGCCAAATACTGAACATGCCCGTTTTTGAGGGGCTCGGCGGGGCACAGACCTTCCGCGAGCGGGAGTTTTTGTGCAGGCTCCGGGCGTGCGACGTGATGGATACGGAAGCGGACGACTACGTTCTGGTCCAGGGCGCAATAGATCTCATGGCGGTAATCGACCGCAAGGTGCGCATAATTGATTATAAGTACTCCAAAAAGACGGACGGGGAACTTATCAAAACTTATTCCGCACAGCTCAGGCTCTATAAAAAGGCCGTATCGCAAATACTTAAAATCCCCGAAAATGACATATCCACGGCGATAGTAAATATCTATGCCTGCCGCCAGATAATTTTGGAGGTATAAAAAAATCAAATTCGCCAAAAAGAGCGGTAATTCAACAATACTACCGCTCTTTTTTATGTTGTTTTGGATATAATTAAACCGATATGTTTCAAAATTTTTCCCAAAACGTCGCCAATGCGGCGGCCGCCATACCCTTTAACACACTGCTGTGGATAATCTGGGGCTCCTTTATTGCGATTTTTATTGTAAGCGCAACGCTCTGTTTTTGCGTGCCCGCAGTGCGTTCGGCCTCCAAAAGACCCTTTTTGTGCCTGCTTTACGCCTACACTGCGCTTACCTTCGCGCTGTATTTGACCGTGAACAGCATAGAGGACGCGGCCTTTACGGCGTGCATATTCTGGATAGCGGGCTATTTGGGCTATGGATTTTTGTGCGCTGTCTCCTCCCGCAAAAAGAAGAGCGGCGCAACCGTTGCCGCGTGCGCCGTGCCGGTAAGCCAATCGACAGTGCAACCCCTGCCTGCACCTCCGCCCCGACCGCAGGCTTCCGCACCGCAGAGGGAGAGAACGGCGGCGGGAACGTTCATGCCGAAGAACAACGTGCGGCTGGAACACGCAATTGCCGTAACCGATAAATTACTTCAAAAAAATTTGGGCAAAACGGACAGGTTGGAGCTGGAAAAACTTAAAAACACGCTGGAAGTGTTAAAGGTAAAGGGCGCGCTCACCCCCGCCGAGGGCGAAATTTTAAACGAAAATTTTAATACGTTGCTGAAACTTATGGCGAAGTATAATATGTAAAAAAGTTCACGAAAAAAACAGACGTTCGACGATGTCTGTTTTTTTCGTGATCTGAGGAGCCGGCTCCTCTTTGCGCCATTTTAAGGGCGCACATATTATATAATGGCGCAAATTCACCTCGGCAGGGCGTAACGCTTGCGCGTTCGGTACGACGGGCAAAGCCCTCGCGCGAAATGACACGCCTTAAATGGCATAGAGACAATTATTAATAAGGCAACAAAAATTTATGTTTGACTTGTGTCAACCTTAGTTTGCTGCTCCCGCAATAAAGAAACCCAGGTCAAGCGTTACGCTTGCAGCGACACGCTGCTTGACCTGCGGAAAAGTTAGTCAAGAACCAACGCAATAAAGAAACTTGGGTGTAGCGACACGCTGCTTGACCTGCGGAAAAGTTAGTCAAGAACCAACGCAATAAAGATACCCGGCCGCAGCGACACACTGCAAGAAACCCGGATGCAACGTAACGTTGCCGACACGCTGCTAAATGGATTTAAGTTTGGTTTGGACGTATTCGCCTGCCGCGGCGGCGCGTTCAAAAGTATCCTGCGAAATAAACTCGCCCTTTTTGAAGAGCGTTTTGCCGTTTTTGGTAACGTTGGCGTTGAGCCGCGGTCCGTTTACTATAATCACGTCCCCCGAAACCAAGGCTCCGGCGGGATAATTTTTTTTGCCGATTTTCGCGGTTTTGAGTTTTCCGCCCGCAAGGGTGTAGTCGGTAAGATTTCCCAAATAAATACCGTTGATATCAAAGCACGGCCTGCCCAATCTTACAGGCACGGCGTTTTTGGGGCGTGCAGTGAATCCGTTAAAAATTATGCACTCCTTAACGCTTAAAACGCACTGCATATCCACAACGAACTCCCGCTCGTCGCCGTCGGCGCAGACCAAAAACAGACAATCGCCCTCGGCAAGCACTCCCAAAACATACCCCTCGTTGCCCGCGGTACTCAAAATTCTTTTGCCATAAAAATCACAAAGTTTCATATAAATCTCCTCACGGTCTACTATACGTGCCCGCAGTGAGATTTTTGCAATAAAAAATTACCTTATTTTGTCGTTTTATCGTGATATTCTTCAAACAGGTCGTTCGGCGTACACTCCAAAATATCGCACAACGCCCTTTTATTTTGCCAATATTTTAAAATTTTCGTCAAAGGCTTGCCAATGTGTCGATTATGTGATATAATCTGTTTATAAAATTCGGAGAGAAGAATATGAAATACAAATTTACGTTATCTACCGACTCAACTTGCGACCTCTACCATGACTTTGTTGTGGAAAACGATATCAAGCACGTGCCCTTGACATTTACCGTGGAGAAAAAGGACGGCACCATGGAGGACCGTCTGGATAATTTCACAAATTATCAGCAGTATGTTGATTTTTACAACGAACTGCGCGGCGGGGCATTTTCACGCACGTCCATGCTCAATTACGAATCGCACTACAACCACTTTATAAAAATAGCGGCGGAGGGAGCCGAGGATGTTGTTCATTTCACTATATCTTCGGGGCTTTCGCCCACAAAGGACGTGGCGGCGCAAGCGGCGGCGGCCGTAAAAAAGGACTATCCCAAGTTCAACGTGTACGTTGTGGACCCGCTTACGGCGACGGTTGGTCAGGGCGCGCTTGTGAGAATAGCCTTAAAGTGCCGCAACGAGGGCAAGACCGCCGAGGAAACTTACAACCTCTGCGTGTCGTTAAGGAATCATATCCAGCACTTTATAGTGGCGGACGACCTCACCTACCTGCACAGGGGCGGCAGGGTGAGCATGGCGGCGGCGGTGTTTGGCGGAATGTTGAACATAAAGCCCATATTGAGTTTTGATAAACAGGGCAAGCTGTACCCGCTTGCCAAAGTAAAGGGCACCAGGAAGGCGATATCCTTTATAAAGGAAAAACTGCAAACGGAAGGCCCCGACCCCACGTATAACCACCTGTTTATTGTGCACACGGACAACGAAGGCCCGGCAAACGAACTTGCCGAATACGTGCGCACGGAACTCGGCATAGAACCTATTTTATGTATAATGGGGCCGGTTATCGGCTCGCACGTAGGACCGGGCGCGTTTGCGCTGGGGTATATATCCAAGAGCGAAAGAAATGATTTTTAAATAGTTCACAAAAAAACAGACATTCGACGATGTCTGTTTTTTTCGTGATCTGAGGAGTCAGCTCCTCTTTGCGCCATATTTAAGGGCGCACATTTTATATAATGGCGCAAATTCACCTCGCTGCGCGAGCGAAGCGACGCCCTGCCGAGGGTTCCCATTGGGAAACGGCAGAGGCGCAGGTATGCGCAAATTGAGTGCGCTGGCGCAAAAGCGTGGTTTTGCTTGCGCCGTTAATTATGCTCCCGCCAAGCGGATTATAAGCGTCGCATAACATTGTCGCGCTTACGTTTTGCTAGGGTCATGTACATCTTTGTACACTCCCCGTCGCAAAGCCGCGCGCTTCTCGTTCTGCTCGCTTCTAACCGCTTGCTAACTACGTAATTACAGAAAACTTCGTAAAAACAGCTACCGCAATAAAGAAACTTGGTCGCAGAGCCCCGCCGCTTGACCTGCGGTAAAGTAAGTCAAGCGCAAAAGTAATAAGGATACCAAGCCGCAGAGCCACTCTGCTTGAACTGCGGCAAACTTCGTCTACCGCCAACGCAATTAAGAAACTTGGTCGCAGAGCCACTCTGCTTGAACTGCGGCAAACTTCGTCTACCGCCAACGCAATTAAGAAACTTGGCTACGGCGCCCCGCCGCTTGACCTGCGCAAAAGTAAGTTAAGCGTTCCCGCAATTAAGAAACCCAGGTCAAGCGTTACGCTTGCCAGCCGCAGAGCCACTCTGCTTGAACTGCGGCAAAGTATGTCCACCGCCAACGCAATTAAGAAACTTGGCTACGGCGCCCCGCCGCTTGACCTGCGGTAAAGTAAGTCAAGCGCAAAAGTAATAAAGATACCCGGCCGCAGCGACACGCTGCTTGACTTTTGGGGCGGGGTGTGATAAATTAGCAGAGGGAGGGAGTGCATGTTTGGAAAAATAATTTTAACCGCGGTAAACGCCATTATGCCCATAATACTTTTGATATTATTGGGCTATATTTTAAAGCGCGTCAAATTTCTCTCCAAAGACTTTTTAAAGATTGGCAACAAGCTGGTTTTCAGGGTGCTTTTGCCCGTCATGCTCTTTGTTAATATTTACGATTCGGATTGGGACGCCTTCCGCTGGGATTTGATTTTATATGCGCTCATTGCCGTGCTTGTGATTTTCGGATTGGGGCTTATAACCTCGGTCATCACCACAAAACAGGCCGACAGGCGCGGGGTTATACTTCAATGCGTGTTCCGCAGTAACTTTGCCATAATAGGCACGTCGCTCGCCGCGTCGCTTGCCGCGGGCAACACCTCGGTTGCGGCAACGGTGGCTCTCTTGCAGGCGTTTTCAATCCCTCTTTTCAATATACTTGCCGTAATTTCGCTGACGATGTTCGTGCAAAAGGAGCAAAAAACAGCGGAGGGCGAAGTTATGCGGGACGTCCCGCCCAAACCCCGTGCGGGCGGCATAAAGAACGTACTTTTGGGGATAGTAACCAACCCGCTGATAATCGCCGTGTGCATAGGCCTTGTATTCCTCGGCCTGCGCGCCGCCGAAGTTGCCGCCTGCGGCGAGGCAGTGTTTACGCTTAAAAACAACTTCGCGTTTTTGTACTCGGCTTTAAGCCAGCTTAAAAATATCGCCTCGCCCTTTGCCTTGATAGTTTTGGGCGGACAGTTCGAGTTTTCCGCCGTCAAGGGAATGTTTAAAGAGATTGCCGTCGGCACCGTTTGGAGAATAATTTTAGCGCCGCTTCTGGGGCTGGGCGTGGCCGTACTGCTTGCAACCTACACAAACATATTGCCGTTGGGGCCCGCCGAGTTCCCCGCGCTGGTGGCGCTGTTTGGTTCGCCCGCCGCCGTTTCAAGCGCGATAATGGCCGCGGAAATGAAAAACGACGAGCAACTCGCCGCGCAACTCGTGGTATGGACAAGCATCTGCTCCATTTTGACCATATTCGTTACGGTTTGCATACTTATGTCCATGGGCTTCTTGGCAGTATAATTTGCTTTTACGAAGTCTACAAGCGGTTAGAAGCGAACATTCCTAAATAATTTACGGCGCAAGCAGGCTACGCCTGCGCCAGCGCACTCAATTTGCAAATACTTTTGCCTGAGCGGTGGGAATTGCCGCGATTATATTATCGTGGGCGCTTAAAAATCGCGGGCAGATGGCGAGTAGCCCTGAAAATCACGAAAACTCCCAAGCACGGCTTGCTTGGGAGTTTTGTGAACTATTTTTTTTACGGCTGTTTGCCTATATAAGCAAGTATACCGCCATCCACATATAAAATGTGTCCGTTTACGAAGTTGGAAGCGTCCGAGGCAAGGAACACTGCGGGGCCCATCAAATCGGTGGCTTCGCCCCAGCGTTCTGCGGGCGTTTTCGCTATTATAAAGCTATCGAAGGGATGGCGCGAACCGTCGGGCTGGCGTTCCCTCAAAGGCGCCGTCTGCGGCGTCGCTATATATCCGGGGCCTATGCCGTTGCACTGGATATTGTATTTGCCGTACTCCGAGCAAATGTTGCGGGTGAGCATTTTAAGTCCGCCCTTTGCGGCGGCGTATGCCGATACGGTTTCCCTGCCGAGTTCGCTCATCATGGAGCAGATATTTATTATTTTTCCGTGCCCCTTCTTGATCATGGAGGGGATAACCGCCTTGGATACTATAAACGGCGCGTTGAGGTCAACGTCCACAACCTTCCTGAATTCCGCCGCGGACATTTCCGTCATGGGTATACGCCTGATTATTCCCGCGTTGTTCACAAGAATATCAACCACGCCCACTTCCTTTTCAATCTGCGCAACAAGCGCGTTTACTGCCGCCTCATCGGTAACGTCGCAAACATAGCCGTGAGCCTTTATGCCCGCTTCCTCATACGCCTTAATACCCTTATCAACGAGTTCGCGGTTTATATCGTTGAATACTATCGTTGCGCCGGACTGCGCATAAGCCGTTGCAATTGCAAAGCCTATGCCGTAGGACGCGCCCGTAACCCAAGCAACTTTGCCTTTTAAAGAAAAGTTCTGTTCAAATCCCATTTTAAGTTCTCCTTAAAAATTATTTACGGGGAAATTATAGCACAATATCTTTAAAAAGTAAATACCGCCGCCCGTTTTTGTTATAAGATTTTTGCCGCCCTGCGCTCAATATTTGCAGATACTGCCCTCAAATGAGCTCTTTATGTCGGCTTTGAGCATGCCGGAGGACTTTTTCCACCTGCCGGAGAGCAACCGCGAAAAGAACAGCACGGAGCGCAACACCCAATCCGAACACATGCCTATCCAATAGCCCATGGCGCCCAACTGCGGAAGTCCGGGGATACTGTCGGTAGTCAGCAAAAACGCCAGCCCCACGCGCATTATGAACATTGACGCAACCGCGCAGTACATAACGTATTTTACGTCGCTGGTCGCCTTTAAAATTCCGGGGGTCGTAAAGGAGAGCGGATAGGTGAAGAACTGGAACATCAAACAAAAATACAGGCAGGTGCGGCCTATCTGTTTTGCTTCCTCGGTGTAGCCGTACATCTGCGAAATGGCGGGCACCAGCGCAAGTATTATCCCCACGCATAGGCCGTTTGCTATATAGGAGAGGAAGAACATTCTCCTCATGTAGTACTTGACCTGGTCGGGGTCGCCCGCGCCCACGGACTGCCCTATTACCGTCAGGCAGGAGGTGCCTATGCCGCTGCCCACAACCGAGGCTATGTTGTTTATCTGGTTGGCAATCGCGTTGCCGTTTGCCTGCACGTTTATGTTTATAAGCTCGCCTTTTTCATTGAGCCCCTGCAAGCTCTTTGCGCCCGTGGCGTAAACGCCCGCGTTCACAAAGGTGTTGGTCATCAGCTTGCCCAGCTGGAAGAGCGCGCTCTCCACGCCGCTGGGTATGGCTATTTTTAAAATGCGCTTTATCATTGCGCCGTCAAAGCGGAACTTCTGGAACAGGCGTACGCAAACTTTATTCTTTTTGTTGCCCAGCAAAACGAGCATGAATATAGCGGGAATTGCGCGGCAGAAGAGGGTCGCCAGCCCCGCACCGAGCACGCCCATGTTCAGCACGAACAAAAAGATTGCGTTCAGTCCTATGTTCACAACACAGCTTATCGCCGCGCTCGCCATGGTGCTGAAACTCTTTCTCTGCGCGCGCAGAAGCGCGGCGCACGCGTTGAACAGCCCTATAAACGGGAAGGACGCCGCCGTTACGTAAAAATAAATCTGCTGGTAGTAAAAGGTTGAATTGTCCACGTCGCCGTAAAACAGCTTTATTATGGGCCAGTTGAGGGCGAGGCAGGCCGCGCCTATGCCTACGGAGGCGCATATTACCAGCATAAGCATCTGTTTTGCGCTGTTTTGGGCGTGTTCGGCGTCGTTTGCGCCCAACAGCTGTGAAGTTACTATCGCGCCGCCCGTGGAAAACGCCGAAAACAACTGTATTATAAGGTTATTTAAATAGTCTATGTTGCCTATCGCGTTGCTCATGTTGCTGCGCACGGCTTCCGTTTCGTGTACATTGGAAACCATCAGCGAGTCGAACAGCCCCAGCGACGTGGAAAAAATCTGCTCTATAATGATAGGCAATATCAGCCAAAGCAATTGCTTGCCCGTAAACAGAGTATATTTGGTTTTTGCCTTTGCCTTCTGCATTCACGCACCCCGCCGCACCCGAAATTTGCGGCTCATTTTTTCATATCTTAAATAATACATTGGTTTTTCTTGATTTTCCATTGAAAATCGGCTATAATTATAAAAAAATACGGATTTTCCAACACTATTGACAATCATGGCAAACGGAACGGACGGCGGGGAGCGCATAAACAGAATTTTGGTGGGCAGTGAAACGCGGGAGGCGGGCTATATTATGCCGCACCCGCACTGTCATTCCTATTTCGAGTTGTTCTTTGTCGAGAGCGGCGCGTGCCGTTTTTTTATAGAGAACGACATGTACGGCTTGCACACGGGCGACTTCATATTGATTCCGCCGGGGGTTTTCCACTACACCCGCTACACGGACGGCGCATGCAGGCGCAGCGTCATTCACTTTTACGAAAAACACATATGGCGGGAAGTGAAGGAGCTTATGCCGCAGGGCGGGAAATTTTTTGCCGCCATGAGGATATTTCAGGTTCCCGAAACATACCGCGAGCAGATATTGGGGCACCTGTTGCGCATGATAAACGAAAGGAAGATAGCCGACGGCCGCTCGGATATTATGCTTGCGGCACAGCTGAACGAGCTGTTTTTAATATGTTGCCGCGAATGTGTGTTTTTAAACGAAATTCCGGAGCGCATACACACCACCGACAGGGAAATCGTGAAGGCGGCGCAATTTATAAGCGCGCACTACACCGAGCATATCGGCGCGGAGGATATTGCCGCCGCGGCGGGTTACAGCCCCAACTATCTCAGCCGCAAATTCCGCAAGGCGGTGGGGTTGGGGATACATGAGTATCTCACCTTTGTAAGGCTCCGCGCCGCCGCCCTGGAATTGGTTACCACGGGAGATTCGGTAACGGATATAGCCTTCCGTTGCGGGTTTTCGGACAGCAACTATTTTAAGGACGCGTTCAAAAAAAAGTACGGGCTGACCCCGCGCGAATACAGAAAAAGTTAAAACGTCCGCGCAAAATACGCGGACGTTTGCTTTGTGCGGGTTCTCCGCAAAAACTTTAAATAAGTTTCAAAAGACGGCAGTTTTCGGTGAGGGCAGACCAAAACCCGTTCAAAGGTATGCCCTTTATGCGGCAGATGATGGCGGCGTTCATTGCGCCGTGCCCAACAATAAGCACGCTCTTGCCGGCGTTTGAAAGGGGAAGGGCAACCTGCTCCAAAAATTCGCCCGTGCGCTTAAAAAGGCTGTCAAAGCTCTCCGCGCCGCCGTCGGGGATATAATTTTGAGGGTCGGTAAAAAGTTCCCGCAAAGGGCTTTTTGTGCAGTTTAAGGCGTTTTCCGTGCCCTCGTATATGCCGAAGCCCATCTCCGTAAGACGTTCATCGGCAATCACGGGCACGTTTTTGCCCTTTAAAAAGATTTCCGCCGTCCGGCGGGCGCGCAAAAGCGGGGAGCAATAGCACACGTCAAAGCGTATGTCCGCGTTGCGTTTGGCCTCTTCCTCCGCCGATTTTTTGCCCTCACCGCACAGCGGCACGTCCGTTTTACCCTGTAATTTGCCGCGGGCGTTCCATTCCGTTTGGCCGTGGCGCAGTATGTATAGCATATGAATAGTATAGCTTGTTGCGCCCCTCTTGTCAAATACTACCGAGCGGCGTGTATAAGGCGTCGTTCTGCTGTGTTGCGCTGCGGCAACTTTCAGTAAGGCTAACGCCTTCGGTACGACATGTACTTCTGTGTACACTCCTGTCGTCGGTACTCGCTTTCCTTGTCTTGCTTGTTTCTAACCCGTTGTAGACTTCGTAATTACAAATTACTCCGTATTTCAGCTCCCGCAATTAAGAAACCCGTCTGCGAAGCGAGACCGAGGGGATTGCAGGCTCGCGCAGAATGATATGTGGTATATTGACTTTTTGCCCGGTTTATGATATTATAACAGTGATGGGAGCAAAAGGAACTCTCCAAAGACATAGAGGAAAAAGCAGATTAACCGCGCCCGTTGCGGTTGGGCATATGTAGGCGTAAACCCGCTCCCATATGCCCGTTTTTACGAAGATGCTTAAATATTTTTTACATTTATGACCTACGTAGTTTCGGATATACACGCGCAGTACGAACTCTTTTTGCAATTGCTCGGTGCGATAAAATTTTCGGATAGCGACACTTTGATTTCCTGCGGGGACATTATCGACAAGGGCGACGGTTCCGTGCGGCTTTTAAAATTAATAAAAAACATGCCCAACGCCCGCTGTATAAACGGCAACCACGAGTATGGGTTTTTAAAGTATTATTGGGGATTGATGAGAGAATCGCCAAATGATTTTGATATCGTCCTAAAAAAACTGCGGGAGTATTTTCCCGGCGACGGCGCACTTTTGGAGTGGGATACGGTGGACTGGCTGGAAAGTTTGCCCTACTACATAGAGGAGAAAGAATTTTTGTGCGTACACGCGGGCATACCGCTCGACGGCAACGGGCGGGCGGTTGCGCCGGAGAGCGCCACGCGCGAACAGCTGGTATACGACAGAAATTTCAAAAGCCCGCAGATTGAAGTAAAGGGAAGCAAGTGCGTTTTGTTCGGGCACACGCCCACAAGCTATATTTTGCCCGACGGCAGCAGCAGGATAATAGCTTACCGCCGGAGGGAAGCGCCAAGGGAGGGCTGTAAAATTACCGATTTTTATAAAATCCACCTCGACACGGGCGCATATATAAGCGGCGTTTTGGGCTGTTTTTGCATTGAAACCTGCAAAGCGCACTACGTAAAAAAATAGAAAGCAAACCGCAACATTCCCCTGCGCGCAAACCGCGCGCAGGGGAATGTTTTTTTGCAAAAAAACATGGAAGCGCCGTATAACAGCCAACATTTGGAACAGCGCATAAAGCTATTGACAAAAATCGACAAAATGTATTATAATATAAACAACAATTCAGCGCCCAAAGCCCCCGCAGGGGGCTATTTGTTGCATAACAACAAATAAAACATTTAACAGAAAGGAATTGAAATAATGCCGTATTGGATAATCTGGTTTGCGATATGTATAGTATTTATCGGTGTGTTTTCATTTTCCGTTCTCCCTGCCGCGTGCCGCGGCGCACGCACGGCAATGAGCCGCAACTGCCCTTTAAAAGGCAAAATCCTGCCCATACTCCGGGGTGCGCTTGCCGTTTCGGTTGATATTTCGGTGGCAGTGTGGGGCGTTACTGCGTTTATAAGCAGAATGAAGCGCGGCTTTGCCGTTGGTTATGCGGCCGACTCCCTAAAAATAATTCTTGTGCCTGCCATATCGGTTGTTGCAACAACCGTTTTGCTCCTCGCCGCGGGCTTGGTTTGGTCGTTTTACAGAGGGAAGGACGGAAATATCGTTTCCGCCGCCTTGCCCGAAAAAAAGAACGGGCGCAGGGCGTACTCCGTACTTCTTTTTGCCATGGCCGCGCTGGCAATTGCGTCGGCAACTCCCATTTTAACGGTTATGCTGTACTACCTCGCCGTAGCCAAGTTTGCCCTTTCAAGGGCAAAAAAGGTACTGCTTTTGCTTGCCGCGGGCGTAGTTGTGATAGCGGCCGTTATTTGTTTCTTTACACGCAGGAAAATAAAAAAATATCTCGGCATAATCTTCGGCGCGCTTTCGGCCGTACTTTTTTTGATACTGATAAATTATTCCGTTTTGCTTGTTTCGGTCGACCGCCTTCTATTGGGCGACATTCTTATGTGGTCTGCCGCGGCTACCGCGATAATTATCCCCCTCGGCGTGGGTTCGGGTATTCTTTGCGGGCTGGCTTTAAAAACACGCAGAAGCAAGGCGGACGCAGATGTAAATTTCAATTAAATTATATAAATCCACAACTAAATTTTTATCAGAGGAAATATGGAAAAATTTATGCTCGCTCCCTCTTTTAAAGAGATATGGGAGTTTATCAAGGACCCGAAATTTATCATTGCCTACCTCACCGTAATGGTGCTTTTGATGCTGTTTACGGTTATTGCGGCGATGGTAAACGAAAAGCGCTTTGACAATCTCACTCTCCGCCTGAACGAGAGTGCGGACAAAGCGGAAGAACAAGCCGAAAAAGAGGCTTCGGCCTGCCGTTTCGAAGCGTTGAAGGCGCTTGACGAACAGCGGTCAACCTATGTTGAAAAGCCGTTTGCCGAAGATTTCACGCTTGCGGAATTCTGCGAAAGTTTCCGCAATTTTGCCGCGGGCAAACTCGGTCTGTATTACGATATCAAAACCATACGCGAGTTTATTTCGGGCGTGGCGGTTTCGCACTTTATAATACTTCAAGGAATGTCCGGCACGGGCAAAACCTCCCTTGCCTTCGCCTTTGGGGAATTTTTGGAAAACCCTTCAACCATAATCCCCGTCCAGCCCATGTGGAAGGAGAGATCGGACCTGCTGGGCTACTATAACGAGTTTACCAAACGGTTCAACCAAACGCCGCTACTGCAAAAAATGTATGAGGCGAACATGCGCAAGGATATCTATATAACAATACTCGACGAGTTGAATATCGCCCGCGTAGAATACTATTTTGCCGAGTTCCTTTCGCTTATGGAAATTCCCGACCCGGAGTTAAGACGTTTGGAAATCATTTCGGACAGGTGGGAGAACGACCCCGAAGGCCTTAAAGACGGCAGTATAAAACTGCCCGAAAACATGTGGTTTTTGGGGACGGCAAACAACGACGACTCCACGTTTGCGATATCCGATAAGGTTTATGACAGAACGATGATAGTAGACCTTGAAAAGAAGGCGGAGGAGTTTGACGCGGAAAACTGCAAAACCATGCCTGTATCTTATGAAAAATTCAACGAAACCGTAAAAGAAGTAATAGCGGGCAACCCGCTTTCCGGCGGGATTGCCAACCGCATAGCGCGGTTGGACGAATACCTGGGCGAAAATTTTAAAATATCTTTCGGCAACCGCATAATGAAACAGATTAAAAGTTATTTGCCCGTTTACGCGGCCTGCGGCGGAACGGAAGAAGAGGCGCTGGACGATATCCTCGCCAAAAAAGTTTTGCGTAAACTCGAAGCGCAGAACCTCTCGTACAGGGGTGCGGAAGCCGAGCGGCTTTGCAAGTTTTTGGGGGAACTGTTCGGCGAGGGCGCAATGCCCCGCTCCGTGGCGGCTGTGCGCACAATGGCGAGATTGAAGTAGGAGGACGTTATGATAGAGGAATATGCCTTCTACAAGGTGATAAAACAATTTCGGGAGGCGGCAAAAGCCGACCCCGAACTCCAAGCGCTGATAGACGCGGTAGCCTCGGCGGGCGGCGAAGAGGTACACGCAAAGGCGGTTTTTGCCGAAACCGACGCCGAATGGATAAAAAAAGTAACCGGCGGGCTGGACGCAATAGGCAGGGCGCTGGACGAGGAGAGAAGGTTTATCCGCTCCGAAGGCGAAGTTTTGCCCATAGAAAAGGTAAAGCGCGTTTCCAAAGAATCGGTACAGCATCTCGCCCGCAGAAGCGACTGTATCAACCCCGAAAAGAGCGGGGAGGAAATAGTCCCCGATAAACTTTTAACGGTGGAACGGCTCAACGACTATGCAACATACGAGAACAGGTTTTTATATACCCTTTTATGTATGTTGAAGGAATACACCGCGGAAAAACTTTCCAAACTGCTGGGCGCAAACTCATATGAGGGCACGCTGAACGTACACAAAAAAGTTAAACTCGGCACGCGCAGGCTGACCGTTGATTTGAAATTAAAGGACGAGAGGGACGGATTTAAATTGACCGTCCGTGAAAACATAGCCGCAATCGGGCGGATAAGGCAGTCCATAGACTACTATCTGCGCACCCCGCTTATGCTTGAAGTTGCCAAGGCGGATAAAATAAAGTCGCTCACATTAACCAACGTGCTTAAAATGAATAAAAATTTCAGGGAAGCGGTGGCTCTGTACGAGTTTATTTTGTCGGATAAGGGCGAAAAACTCAACACGTCCGTGAAAAATTGGGAAACCGCCGACTCATTTGTGCTGGCTTTGCCCGCCGTTTTGTATGCTTTTGCGGTGTACGGCGGAGGCCCGGACATTGGCGGGGAACTGAGGGAAAATTATCTCTTGTCGGAGGAAAAGCTGTTAAAAGAAAGGCGGCTTGCGCTGGGGAACACGCTCAGCGGCAAGAAAGCCGAAGAATATATACTGTTGCTTGAAGAAAAGAACGCGGAGCTTTCCGGGGAGATCAAGGAGCTTGCCGCGGCGCGCAGACGGCTTGCCGAACAGGAGGCAATAATAGAAGGGCTGGAAAGAGCGGCAAAAACGGAAAGGCAGAGCTTTGAACAAGCGGTTGCGGAATATAAATCGCAATTGGAAAGGGCGGCGGAGGAATACGCGGCCCAATCCGCCCAAAATCTTAAACGCCTGCGGGAGAGCGGTGAAGAGTGTGAAAACCTGCGGGCAAGGGCGGAAGAGCTTGTTGCCGAAAACTCAAATCTTACCGCCAAAAACAAAGCGCTTGAAGCAAGTATTGTGGCGCTCAGGGCGGATAAAGGGGAGATAGCCGAAGGCGAGTTTTCTTTTGAGGAGGGCTTGGACAGGCTTGAAGAGCTGTACGAAACTCTGGGCAGGCTTTTGAACAGTGAGTGGAAAGGCGTAAAAAGGGCGTTAAGGGAGCAGTCGCGCGCAGAAATAAGGCGGCAAATTTTCGGCAAAAAGGGCAACACGCACGCTAAAAAAGATAAAACGGTGGAGGAAACAAGTGAGTAAAAAGATTCGCCGCATTTTATTTATTCTGTTTTTCACCCTTATTGCGCTTGCGGGCGGAACTTTTATCGGGGTGCTCATTTATCTGGACGCAAGCGGGCTTTTAAACCCTATAATCCAGACTTTGCTCGGCTATTTTTCCTTTGGCGGCAAGGGCGTTCTCATAATTTTTTGGGCGATACTGTTGCCGGTGCTGTTGCTGGCGTTTGTCATATTTCTTTTTTTAAGGCGCAGAAGGGTAGACAAGGTAAGAGACAGATGGGAGCGGGGTTTGGAAAGAGCCATACAGGCCGAGCGCACCGCATATGCCGCCGAACTCGGCAGGCGGTTCCCTCCGCGCTTTAAAAGCGTTTCAACCCTTCCCGTAACAGTCCAAAACGGCAAAAAAGTGAACACGCTTGGGGAATTTTGCACGGGGTTCCGCAATTTTTCCGCCGCAAACCTGCGCCTGTATTTTTCGGAAAGCGAGGTCCGTGAGTTTATTGCGGGGTTGGCCGCTTCAAAAATTTTGATACTCCAAGGTATATCGGGCGCGGGTAAAACCTCCCTTGCCTACGCCTTCGGCGAGTATATAGGCAACCCGTCCACAATAATCCCCGTCCAGCCCATGTGGAAGGAGCGGTCCGATTTGCTGGGCTACTATAACGAATTTACCAAAAACTTCAACGAAACGGTTTTATTTAAAAAACTTTACGAAGCCGGAGCAAGCGACGCAATGTATATAACCGTTCTCGACGAAATGAATATTGCGCGCATAGAGTACTACTTTGCCGAATTTCTATCCCTTTTGGAAATTCCCGACCCCGATTTGAGATATCTGCAAGTCGTTTCGGATAAATGGGCGAACGACCCGGAGTGGATAAAGGACGGCGCCGTAAAACTGCCCCAAAACATGTGGTTTATCGGCACGGTCAACGACGACGATTCGGCGTTTGTGATCTCCGACAAAGTGTACGACAGGGCGATGATTTTAAACCTTACCGGGCATTCCGAACCCATGGAAACCCCCGAAGGACAGCCCGTATCCGTTACGTGCGAGGAGTTTAACGGTATGGTAAAAACTGCGCAGGCGGGCTTTGCGCTCTCCGCGGAAAGTTGCGCGCGCATAGAAACCCTGGATAAATTTTTGGCCGACAAATTCCGCATAAGCTACGGCAACCGCATAAAAAGGCAAATAACCGAATATGTGGCGGCGTACGTTGCGTGCGGCGGAACGGAAGAAGAGGCGCTGGACGATATCCTCGCCAAAAAAGTTTTGCGCAAACTTGGCAACATAGACGTATCCAAGTATACAGACGAGCTGCAAAAATTATCTGCATTGCTCGATAATATGCCGGGCGGCAGCATGCCCCGCTGTTTGGAATACATTGAAAAGGTACAGCGGTATGAATAGGGGAACGTTATGAAAAAACAGTCGGTGATATTCTATATTTTGGGATTATTGATGATTGCGGTCATAGCGTTGGTCGTATTTTTAACGGTGAACATTGTAAAGGCGAGCGCAAGTTCGCAACCCCAGCCCGAAAAGCCTGCGCTCGATTTGCCCGATGATATTCCCTGGAACAAGATACCCTGGAAGGAGTTTCCCGAAAATTTCCCGTGGCACGACGTTCCGTGGGAGGAACTGCCCGAAGATACCGATTGGGAGAACATGCCCTGGGAAAGCGTGCCTTGGGATAAACTTCCTCCCGATATTCCCGCGGACAAAGTCCCGTGGGAGGAGATCCCGTGGGAAGAACTGCCCGAAGATTTTGCATACGACGAATTTGATTGGGAAAACTTCCCCTGGAAAGAAGTTCCCTTAAATGAAATACCGTGGGGACAAATTCCATGGGCGGAATTGCCTGCGGACATGCCCTGGACGGAAATACCGTGGGCGTCAATTCCAAATGACTTCCCTTGGGACGAAGTTCCACTAAACGAAATACCGTGGGGACAAATCCCTTGGACTGAATTGCCTGCGGATATGCCCTGGACGGAAATACCGTGGACGGAAATTCCAAAAGATTTCCCCTGGAAAGAAGTTCCACTAAATGAAATACCGTGGGCGGAAATACCCTGGGC
>CANREJ010000015.1 GCA_947629665.1 uncultured Clostridia bacterium | reverse complement strand
GCGCAAGCATCTTGCAGGGTCCGCACCATGTGGCGAAAAAGTCGCACACAACAGTCTTGTCACCCTTCAAAAGCTCGTCAAAAGCCTTTTGTTCAATCTGTTTTACCATAATTTTTTCTCCTTTTTTAAGTATGTTTCTATTTCGTTTAAATTAACCGCCTCGGCAGAGCCGTCGGACATCTTTTTTATGTTGGCGGAGCCGCTTTTCAGCTCGTCTTCGCCGATTACGGCAAGGTATTTTGCGCCCGTCTTGTCGGCGTATTTAAGTTGCGCTTTTAAGGAACGCCCCATAAGATCCGCCTCGGCGTTTATCCCGCCTTGCCGCAGTTTGTTTGCCAAAATAAAGGCGGCGTTGCGGGACATATCGTCCATTCCCGCAAGATATATGTCCGCGGTGGGGGGTTGGGGGAAGGGCGACGACGTGTTTTCCATAAGCAGCATAAGCCGCTCTATACCCGCCCCAAATCCGACGGCAGGGGTCTGCGGGCCGCCCAAAAGGGAGATAAGCCCGTCGTATCTTCCTCCGCCGCAGATAGCGCCCTGCGCGCCCACCGACGAGGAAACAAACTCGAACACGGTGCGGGTGTAATAGTCCAGACCCCTGACTATGCGGGGGTTTACGGTAAACTTTACGCCCAGCGCGGACAAAAGGGATTGCACCCTTTCAAAATGCGCGCGGCAGTCGGGGCAAAGGTAGTCCGTTATGTCGGGGGCTTCGGCCGTTATCTTTTTGCAGCCCTCTTCCTTGCAGTCGAGGATGCGTAAGGGGTTTGTGTCGAAGCGGGTGCGGCAGGTTTCGCACATTTCGTTAAGGCGGGGCTTGAAGTACTCCTTTAACGCCCTGTTGTATTCCGCGCGGCAGGTTTTACAGCCGATGGAATTTATTTGCAGCTGCGCCTTTACGCCCAACTTATTTAAGAAGGTTGAGGCGGCAAATATTACTTCCGCGTCCGTTTCGGCGTTCGGCGAACCGAATATTTCTATGCCGAATTGGTGAAATTCGCGCAGTCTGCCCGATTGAGGCCGCTCATAGCGGAAGGCGGGAGTAATATAAAAAGTTTTTACGGGCATAGGCGTTGATGAAAGCCCGTTTTCCACAAACAGCCGCACCGCACCGGCCGTGCCCTCCGGCTTTAAAGTCAGGGACCTGCCGCCCTTGTCCTCAAAGGTGTACATTTCCTTGCCTACCACGTCGGTGGTTTCGCCCACGCCGCGGCGGAAAAGCTCGGTGTATTCGAATACGGGCGTGCGTATTTCCTTTAAATTGAAAACGCGCGCAACTTCGCGGGCAGTATTTTCGATATACTGCCATTTGTAGCTTTGGTTGGGCAAAACGTCCTTTGTGCCCTTGGGAATGTTATACATAAAAAGTTTCTCCATTCACAAAATTCTCGGCAGCAACGTTACGTTGCGGTTTCTTTATTGCGCTGGTACTTGATGAAGTGTATCGCAGGTCAAACGGGAATTTTATTGTTGCCTGACACAGAGTAATTAGCCACGTACTTATTTTTAAAATTGCGGGAGCTGTAATTACGGAGTAATGCGGTGTGGAGAAGCGAATAGATTTTAAAATAATTACGTTGCAAGCAAAACCACGCTTTTGCGCAGCAAGCCCCAATTTGCGAACCCTTTCGCCTCAGCGGTGGGAATTGCCGCGATTATATTATATGTGCGCCCTAAAAATCGCGGCAAGGGCGGCTGGCCGCCAAAAATCATGGAAATTCGCAGGGCGCGCAACCGCACGAGAATTTCGTGAACTCTTTATAAAACGTATTTTTTCAGGTCGCGGTTCTTATCAATATTAGCCAAATGCTCCTCTACGTACTTGGCGTTTACTTCCACGGAAATCACGGGATAGTCGTTGCCGCCGGCGTTGTAGGATATATCCTCCAACAGCCGCTCCATTACGGTGTGAAGCCTTCTTGCGCCTATATCTTCCGAAGTCATGTTTATGTCCTCCGAAATCTCCGCTATCTTTTCTATGGCATCGGGCGTGAACTTTAAATCTATGTTGTCCACGGACAGCAATGCCGCGTATTGGCGGGTTATAGACGTTTCCGGCTGGGTTAAAATGTTTACAAAGTCCTCCTTGGTGAGGCTCTTTAACTCCACCTGTATGGGGAACCTGCCTTGGAGTTCGGGGATTAAATCCTCAACCTTGGAAACGTGGAACGCCCCCGCCGCTATAAACAGGATATAGTCCGTTTTTATGGGCCCGTATTTTGTCATTACGGTACAGCCTTCGACTATGGGCAGAATGTCGCGCTGGACGCCCTCGCGGGAGACGTCCGCCCCGCTCTGGTTGCCCTTGCCCGCGATTTTATCTATTTCGTCTATAAAGATTATGCCGTCGTTTTCGGCCCTCTTTATGGCCTCGGCGTTCACCGCGTCGCTGTCTATAAGTTTATCGGCCTCCTCGGCAATTAAAAGGTTCTTTGCCTCGCGCACGGTGATTTTACGCTTTTTGGTCTTTTTGGGCATAAACCCGCCGAAAACCGAGCCTAAATCTATTGCCGCGCCGCTTCCCGGTGAAAGCTCCAAAGGCTTGGGCATGTCGGCAACCTCTATCTCTATCATAGTGGCGTCGTACTTGCCCGCGTGGATTTCGTCGACAAGGCGCTGTTCAAACACTTCCTTTGCCGTGTCCCCGCGCTCATCTTTTTTCATATCGGCAAGCACCTTGGCTATTTTGCGCTCGGCAACGGCCGTGGCTTTGTAGCTCACTTCCTGCGTCTTTTCCTCCTTCACAAGGCGTATGGCACATTCGGCGAGGTCGCGCACCATGGACTCCACGTCCCTGCCCACGTAGCCGACTTCGGTATATTTGGTTGCTTCCACTTTAATGAAGGGCGCCTTTACAAGTTTTGCGAGGCGGCGGGCTATTTCCGTTTTGCCCACGCCCGTGGGACCCTTCATGATTATATTTTTGGGGGTGATTTCCTCTTGCAGTTCGGGGGAAAGCATGCTCCTGCGGTAGCGGTTCCTGAGCGCAATCGCAACGGCTTTTTTTGCCTCGTCCTGGCCTATTATGTGTCTGTTGAGTTCGTGAACTATCTGTTTGGGCGAAAGATCCATTTTATATCACCTCGCATTTGATATTGTCGTTGGTAAACACGCAAATTTCGCTGGCTATTTTAAGCGATTTTTTTGCGATTTCCTCGGCGGAATAGTCCGTGTTCTGGTAGAGGGCGCGCGCCGCCGCCAAGGCGTAGTTGCCGCCGCTGCCTATTGCGGCGATGCCGTCGTCCGGCTCGATAACTTCGCCCGTGCCCGACACTATCAACAAAGTTGCGGCGTCGGCCACTATCATTAGCGCTTCAAGTTTTCTTGCGGCCTTATCCGAACGCCATAGCTCGGCGAGTTCCACTGCCGAACGCATGAGGTTGCCCGAAAATTTATTGAGCATGCCCTCGAACTTTTCCGAAAGTGAAAAGGCGTCCGATACGGAACCGGCAAACCCCAAAATAACTTTGCCGCCGTAAATTCTGCGCACCTTCTGCGCTGTGTTTTTAAAAATTACGCTCTCGCCCATGGTTACCTGGCCGTCGCCGGCGATTGCGGTTTTGCCGTCCTTTTTTACGGCGCAAATTGTTGTGGCGTGAAATTCTGTCATGTTTACTCCTTAAAACTCAATACATGTTGAGTTTTTGCTTGTATTCGGTTATATTTTTAACGGCGCGCTCCGCCAGATAGCGGTAGCGCAGTTTTTTATCCTTTATCTGTTTTTCGGGCGCCTTCAATATGCCGAAATTGGCGTTCATCGGCTGGAAATTTTCGTTTGCCTCCGCAATATGCGCCGATAACGCGCCGCACACCGTGGTGTTTGGGGGAATGAGCGGGGGTTTGCCGTTCATTTTGTTTATTAGGTGGATTGCCGCAAGTATGCCGCTTGCCGCGCTCTCCACATAGCCTTCCACCCCCGTTATTTGACCCGCAAAAAACAGTTGCGGGCAAGTTTTGTGGGAAAAGTCGGCGTTGAGGCACTCCGGTGAGTTGATAAAAGTGTTGCGGTGCATTACCCCGTAGCGCAGAAATTCGGCGTTTTTCAGGGCGGGGATCATGGAAAATACCCTCTTTTGCTCGCCAAACTTTAAATTTGTCTGGAAGCCGACCAGATTATACGCCATACCCTCAGCGTTTTCCTTGCGAAGCTGCAAAACGGCGTAGTATTTGTTGCCGTTTGCGTCCTTTAAGCCCACGGGCTTCAACATAGCGAACCGCAAACTGTCCTTCCCGCGCGCCGCCATTACCTCCACGGGCATACAGCCTTCGAAAATTTCGCCCTTTTCAAAGGAGTGGAGTTCGGCGCGTTCGGCGCTTACGAGCGCGTCCGCAAAGGCGCTGTACTCCTCCTCCGTAAGCGGGCAGTTCAAATAATCGTCGCCGCCTTTGCCGTACCTGTCGCCCGCAAAGCACTTGGAAAAATCTATGCTGTCCCGCGAAATTATGGGCGCGGAGGCGTCGTAAAAGTGCAATTGACCCCCGCATATGCTTGAAATACTGCGCGAAAGCCCTTCGGTTGTGAGCGGCCCCGTGGCGACTATGCACCAGCCTTGGGGGAGCGCGGTTACCTCCTTGCAGACGACCTTTATGTTTTTATTTTCGTATATTTTTTGGGTTACGTACTTTGCGAATTTATCCCTGTCCACTGCGAGCGCGCCGCCCGCGGGAACTTTTGTGGCTTCCGCCGCCTCCATGGTAACGGAGCCCAAAATTTTCATCTCCTCCTTCAAAAGCCCGCAGGCGTTCGAAAAGGGGTCGCTCCCCTTTAAGGAGTTGGAACAGACAAGTTCGCAAAAATCGGCATTGCTGTGGGCGGGCGTAAAACTCTTGGGCTTGATGTCGTAAAGTTCCACTTCCACGCCCGAACGGGCGAGATAAACCGCCGCCTCCGCCCCTGCGAGCCCCGCTCCTATTACTTTTACAGCCATTGCCCGCTATTCTTCCTCTTCGGGCAGGGGCACGGAGTAGTTGCAGTCCTTTGAGGAGCATTTTATGGATTTGCCCTTGCGGATCAAATATTTGCCGCACTTGGGGCACTTATCGCCCGTGGGAACGTCCCAGCTTAAAAATTTACAATCCGGATAGCCCGTACAGCCGAAGTATATCTTGCCCGATTTGGAGCGCATACGGCGCATGGGCTTGCCGCAGTCGGGGCACTTGCCGGAAGTTGCCTCACCCTCGCGCACTTTGCCGTCCGGCGCGGTTTGCGGCCTCTTTGCTCCGCACTTGCCACATTCCAGATAATTGCCGTATTTGCCGTGTTTTAAAACCATTACTCCCCCGCACTCGCGGCATATATCTCCCGTTATCTGCGCGTCTATGGGAAGTATGGAGGAACATTCGGGGTAGTTGGGGCAGGCGAGGAATTTGCCGAATTTGCCGCTCTTTACAACCATGTTGGAGCCGCACTTGGGGCAGCGTATACTTGAAATTTCCGCCTCCGATTCACTGACTATGTTGGAGCAGGCGGGATAGTTGGAGCAGGCTAAATATTTGCCGTATTTGCCCGAACGCCTTATCATGGGACTGCCGCACTTGGAACATATCACGTCGGTTATTTCGTCGCCGTCGGTGGAGGCGTTTTTGAGCTGTTCGGCAAATCCCGGATAGAAGTCCGCAATTATCTTGTGCCAATCCACGCCGCCGTCCTCTATTTTATCGAGGTCGTCCTCCATCTTGGCGGTAAAGCCCACGTCCATAATATCGGTAAAATATTTGACGAGCATATCCGTTATTTTATACGCCACTTCGGTGGGAACCATGTATTTGCCGTCCTTGGCGACGTACTTGCGCTTTGTCAAAACGGAAATTATCGAGGCGTAAGTGGAGGGTCTGCCTATGCCCTTCTCCTCCATCGCCTTGACGAGCGACGCGTCCGTGTAGCGGTAGGGCGGACGGGTGAATTTTTGCTCTGCCCCCAAACTTATAAGGCTGAGCTTGTCGCCCTCTTCCACGGGCGGAAGGAGCTTTGCGCTCTCTTCCTCCTCGTCCTTTTCCTTTAAATCCTGGTATGCCGCCGTGTAGCCCGCAAAGAGCATTGCCTTGCCGCCTGCCTTGAAGGTGTAGCCCGCGCTCTCCGCCTCAACCTGCATGGCGCTGTATTGCGCCTCCGCCATCTGCGAGGCAATAAAACGGTCGTAAACCAGCTTGTAGATATTGTAGTGTTTTTTGTCGAGGTGGGGCTTTACGCTTGCGGGGGTAACCGAAAGATTGATGGGGCGGATCGCCTCGTGAGCGTCCTGCGCGCCCTTTTTGGTGGCGTAGTAGTTGGGTTTTTCGGGCGCGTATTCCTCACCGTATGTTTTCTTTATAAATTCTATGGCGTTCTCCTGCGCTTCCTTGGCTATGCGCACAGAGTCCGTCCTTATATACGTTATAAGCGCGATGTGGTCGCCGCCGACGTCCATGCCCTCGTAGAGGTGCTGGGCGACGAGCATTATTTCAGGCGAGGACATGCCGAATTTGTTGGACGCGTCCTGTTGGAGGGAGGAGGTTGTGAAGGGTGCGGGCGCGTGCTGTTTCTGCACGCCCTTTTTTACCTTTGTTACGGTAAATTCGCCCGCGCGAACCTTTTTCAACACTTCGTCGGCAAGTTCCTTGCCTATGCTTTTGCCGCTCTTTTTATATTGGTACGTGGCCTTAAAGGGGGCGTACATTCCCGCCCTGTCCCTCAGCTCCGCGTTCAAAACCCAATATTCTTCGGGCACGAAGGCGTTTATTTCCCTCTCCCTGTCCACGATGAGACGGAGGGCGACGGACTGCACTCTGCCCGCCGAAAGACCGTTTTGTATGCGGTTGTTTAAAAGGGGCGAGAGCTTGTAGCCCACAAGCCTGTCTAAAACGCGGCGCGCCTGCTGAGCGTCCACAAGGTTATAGTTTATTTTGCGGGGGTTTTTGAGGGCGTTTTTTACCGCCGTGGGGGAAATTTCGTTGAACTCTATTCTGTTCAATCCGTTTTCGTCCAGCCCCAGAACGGTCTGCAAGTGCCAGCTTATGGCCTCGCCCTCGCGGTCGGGGTCGGTGGCAAGATAGATGTGGGAGCTGTTTTTTGCCTCCTGCATTAGCCTGCGGATAACTTCCTTTTTGGAGGGCGTTATTTCATATTTCGGCTCGAAACCCGCCGTGATTTTTACGCCTAACGATTTTTCGGGCAGATCCCTCACGTGTCCGCCGGAGGCGTCCACTTTATATTTGCCCTTTAAATACTTTGAAATTGTTTTTGCCTTGGAGGGGGACTCCACAATGATTAAATCCATATACAATCCTTTTAATTTTTGTTTGCTTTAAACCGTGCGGGTGCAACGGGTTGTATTTTTGTTGTTTTTATGATTATTTTATAATCTTGCCTAAGTTATAGAGTATCTGTTGCCGCCCAAACGCGCAACCTGGCCCTTGATTTCCAGCGAGGACAGCACGGCTATGAGCTTATGCGCGGGCGTGCCCAGCTTTTGTGAAAGTACGGGCAAAAACATTTCGCCCTCCTCCCTTATCGCCGCAAGCACCGTCCTCTCCTCTTCCGTGAGTTCCACGGGCTTTTGCGGGCGGGCTTCGAAGCCGTAGTAGCCGAGAATATCGTTTACGCCGCGGCATAAAACCGCGCCGTCGTGTATGAGGTTGTTACAGCCTATGCCCGTATCTACGCCCATTTGATAGGGAAAAGCGAACACGTCCCTGTTGTTTTCCAGCGCATATTCGGCAGTGATGAGCGCGCCGCTCTTTGCGCCCGCTGAAACCACCAATACTCCCGCTGAAAGCCCCGCTATTATGCGGTTGCGCACGGGAAAAAGATATATTTGGGGCGCAACGGTGGGAAAATGCTCGGAGACCAACAGACCTTCGCTTTCCACGCGCTTTAATGCGGGATAGTTGGCAAGCGTCTTTAAGTGGTCGAAGCCGAACGCTATTACCGATACCGCCCTGTACTCCGCGCCTTCCAGCGCCGCGCTGTCCGCGCCCGCCGCAAAGCCCGAAACCACGGTGAAGTGCTCCGATAATTCCTTTGCGAACTCTTTTGCGCCGTTAACCGCGTAAAACGCCGACTTGCGCGAGCCGACTATCGCAAAGCACCTCTTGGATAAAAGTTCCCGCCTGCCCTTTACAAACAGCGTTACGGGCGGTTCGAAAATCTGCTTTAACGCGCCCGGATAATCCTTTGAAAAGTAGGTTATGCACTCTATGCCGCGCTCTTCGAGCCCATCTAAAATTCGTTTGCGGAACGCAGGGTCGGAATATTCTTCCTTCACTTTATTATATACGCCGATATCGCACCTTTTAATCAAGGAATTTTTGCACGCTTCCAGGTCGGGCTCGGCGGACATCATCGCCGAAAGCGCGGCGTAACGCTCCTTGTAGTTGAGCTCGGTTATGGCCGAAAGCGTTATTAAATTTTGCTCTTCGGCGGTGTATGTCATTTTATGCCTGCCTCGTAGCTCCTGTACGAAGCCGCCTCCAAAATGTGTTCGGGCAAAATGTTTTGCGAAAAGGCGAGGTCGGCTATCGTCCTTGCAACCTTTATTATCCTCGTGCGGGCGCGGGCGGAGAGATTCAAACTCTCGTATGCGTTCTTTAAAACCTGTTCGCAATCGGGGGAAAGGCGGCAATATTTTTTGATTTGCTTCTCGCCCATGCTCGCGTTTATCATGCCCTCTTTTTCGCCGCGGAAACGCTCGCGCTGGATTTTGCGCGCCCTCTCGACGCGCTCCTTTACCGCCGCGCTGCTCTCCGCCTTCTCCTCGCCGGCGAGGTCGTCGTACTTGACGCCGTCCACCTCGACCTGTATGTCTATCCTGTCCATGAGCGGGCCGGAAATTTTAGCCCTGTATTTCAAAATCTGCGCGGGGGTGCAGGTACACTCCCTGTACGCCGAGCCGTAGTTGCCGCAGGGGCAGGGGTTCATGCCCGCGCAGAGCATAAAGTCCGCGGGGTAGGTTACGGCGCCGCCCGCGCGGGTTACGGTTATTTTTTTATCCTCCAACGGCTGCCTCAAACTTTCCAGCGCGTGCCTTGAATATTCGGGCAGTTCGTCCAGAAACAGCACGCCCTTGTGCGCCATTGAAATTTCGCCCGGACGGATTTTTACGTTGCCGCCGCCGCAGAGGGAAACCGTTGTTGCCGTGTGGTGGGGAGTCCTGAACGGACGGAGCGCAACTATACCCTCCTCCGAAAGTTCGCCCGCAACCGAATGGATTTTTGTTACCTCCAACGCCTCGTCGAAAGTCATGTCCGGCATGATTGTGGGAATACAGCGGGCGAGCATGGTTTTGCCCGAACCGGGAGGCCCCACAAACAGTATGTTGTGTCCGCCCGCAACGGCAATTTCAAGCGCGCGGCGGGCAACCGCCTGACCCTTTACAAGGGACATATCGTAGTCGTAATTTTTATTTGCGCATGCGGCGACGTAGCCGCGGTGTTCAACGGGCGCAAACTCCTGCTCGCCCTTTATGTACGCTATAACCTGCTTTAACGAGCCGAGGGCGTATATTTCCAGCCCCTCTATATAGCTGGCCTCGTTGGCGTTCTGCGCGGGAATTATGAACTTTTTGTAGCCCTTGTTGCGGGCGGATATCAATATGGGCAACAACCCCGTTACGGGGCGCAGGGAGCCGTCCAGAGCGAGTTCGCCCAAAAATACTATGCCCTCCGTGTCGGCGAGGAGCTGGTCGCTCGCCTTTAAAAGGGAGACGGCTATGGGCAAATCGTACTGCGAGCCCTCCTTTTTTAAGTCGGCGGGAGCGAGATTTACCGTGATTTTTGTGATGGGAAAGATGAACGCGCTGTTCTTTATTGCCGAACGCACGCGCTCCTTGCTCTCCTTGACCGCCGTATCGGGCAGGCCCACCAGATCGTAGCTGACCATGCCCCTGTTTATGTCCGTTTCTATCTCTACCGCAACGCCCTCCAAACCGTTGAGCGCATAGCTGAGTATTTTGGAAAACATCTTTTGTTACCTCTTTGACGGGTGTTAAAAAAGCCCCCGCGCACATAGCGGGAGCTTTTTTAAAATTACTTGTCTTCCTTGATTTTTGCCGCCTTGCCGGTGAGCCCGCGCAGGTAGTAGAGCTTTGCCCTTCTTACCTTGCCCTTGCGGACTACGTTTATATAGGCGATTTTGGGTGAATGCAACGGGAAAGTTCTTTCTACGCCAACGCCGAAAGACAGCCTCCTCACCGTGAAACTTTCACGGATGCCGCCGTGCTTTTTTGCTATTACAACGCCCTCGAAGTTCTGGATTCTCTCCTTTGTACCCTCGATGACCTTGAAGCCCACCTTTACAACGTCGCCTACGCCGAATACGGGCACTTCCTTTTTCATGCCCTCTTTTTCAATGGCTTCAACCAAACCTTTCATGACTTTACCTCCAAAACGTAACATTCTTACCCCGTGCGGGGCAGAGGACTGCCCGAAGTCGTTTTTAATAATAACAGACAAAAAATCGCTTGTCAAACGTTTTTTACGGGTGTATCGCAATTTTCACAAAAGGATTTTTACCCCGTCTTATATAATATATAAGGTATAGGGCTCAATTTTTGCTCGGAAAATGTTTTATGAACGATTTTCTGTGTACGGGGCAGGCGCCGAATTCCTTCAAGGCCTGTATGTGCGCCGCCGTGCCGTAGCCCTTGTTGTTTTCGAATTTGTAGCCCGGATAGGTTACCGCCAGCTCGTCCATGAGCCTGTCCCTGTAAACTTTTGCCACTATCGAGGCGCAACCTATGGTGTAGCTTAACATATCGCCCTTTATTATACTGCGCTGGGGGATATGTATGTCCAGCGTCATATTGCCGTCCGTTATAACGTAGTCCGGGGTTATTTCAAGCCCCTCCACCGCGTTTTTCATGCACAGCCGCGTGGCTTGGAGTATGTTTATTTTATCTATTGTCTGCGGTTCAACGAGGGATATATGGCAGGCAACCGCCTTTTCAAGTATCTGCGCCGAGAGCCTTTCGCGCGCTCTTGCGGTGAGCTTTTTGCTGTCGTCTACGCCCTCTATAATGTCGTTTAAAGGCATTATTACCGCCGCGCAGACGACGGGACCCGCCAAAGGCCCTCTGCCAACCTCGTCTGCGCCGCATATGTATTTATAGCCCCGTTCCAACAGGTCTTTTTCGTATTTCAGCTTATCTATCATAGGTATTTTGCGGGAACGTGTTGAGTTTTTTAAAATTCCAGCCCGTTGAAATCGCCCGCTTCGTCCAGTGTTATTCTGCCGAGTTTGCCCTTGCGGAAGTCGTCTAAAAGGGCGCGTTCGGCGCGTTCGTAGTCGTATTCGTTGCCTTTCAGCTTAAAGCCGCGCTTTTCGCACACCCTATCGAGCATTTCAATGGGCGCGCCGCCCTCTATGCCGTATCTTTCGCAGAGACGGACGGGATATTTTTTGGCAAGTTCGCCCAAGAGAAGGAGGGCGATGTCGTCCAAATCCAGAATGTCGTCGTTTATGCTGCCCACAAAGGCGAGGCGGGCGGCAAGCGTTTGGTTTTCAAAGGCGGGAGGCATTGTGCCGGGGGTGTCCAAAAGGTCAAAATTCTCAATACGTATCCACTGTTTTCCGCGGGTTACGCCCGCCTTGTTGCCCGTTTCGGCGCGTCTGCCGCCGGCGAGCAGGTTTATCAGGGTGGACTTGCCCGTGTTGGGCACGCCCGCAACCATAAAGCGGAAGGAGCGCATATATCCCCTTTCCAACGCTTTTTGGCGCTTTTCGGCTATCATATTTTCAATTGCCCCCGTAATATCCCGTTTTGAGTTGCCGTTGAGGGCGTTTACTTTTATTGCGCGCGCGCCGTTTTTGCGGATAATTTCCGTCAGGGCGTCGGCGCGGCCGTCGGCTAAATCGCCCTTCGCCAAAACGTAGAGTATGGGCTTTCCGCCCGCGAGGGCTTTGAGCTTGGGGTTGAAGGACGAGGCGGGGCAACGGGCGTCCAGCACAAAAATCACGCCGTCCACAAGGGCTAAATTTTCCCTCATCATGCGCATTGCCTTCGCCATGTGTCCCGGAAACCACTGTATTGTCTTCATTCTTCCCCCTTCAAAAGGTCGGGACGGCGCGCCTTCGTGAGCTTTTCGCTCTGTTCCCTGCGCCATTCGTCCACCTTTTTATGGTCGCCGTTCAGCAAAACTTCGGGCACGGACAGCCCCTTATACACCGCGGGACGGGTGTACTGCGGGTATTCGAGCATGCCCGACGCAAAACTTTCGTCCACGAGCGAGCCCTGGGAGATGACCCCCTCCACATACCGCGCAACGCAGTCGCAGACAACCATTGCGGGCAGTTCCCCGCCCGTTAAAACGTAGTCGCCGATGGATATTTCCTCGTCTATATATAAATCTATAATTCTCTGGTCGATTCCCTCGTAGTGCCCGCACAGCAAAACGAGGTGTTGGCAGTTTACAAGCTCGAACACCTTATCCTGGCAAAAAGTTGCGCCCTTGGGAGAAAGATATATGCGGCGTGCCGTGTGGTCCGGGTCAACCGCCTCTATGGCGGAGCCGACGGGCTGGGGCATCATGACCATTCCCGCGCCGCCGCCAAAGGGATAGTCGTCGCACTTTTGGTGCTTGTTTTGGGCATAATCGCGGATATTTACCACGGATATATTGAGTTTTCCGCTTTCAACCGCCCTGCCGAGTATGCTCTCCTTTAAAGGCGCGAACATTTCGGGGAAGAGGGTTAAAATTGTAATTTTCAAACGGACACTTCCTTATAGCGTTTTTTATCCAGGGTTATAACTTTGTTTTGGAGGTCTACGTCCAGAATCACTCCCTCCGCCGCGGCAAAACTTACCTCGCCCTTGGGGGTTTGCAGGGTAAAAATATCGGTGTGCGCGGGTGTTACGGAGATAACCGAGCCTATTTCCTCGCCGTTGGCGGCTATAACTTTACAGCCCTCCAAATCGCCGATATAGTACCTGCCTTCGGGCAGGGGCGGGCAGTCCTCGCGCAGGGCCTCCACCTCCTTGCCGCGCAAAAGTTCGGCGGCGTTTCTGTCGGCAATGCCGCGCAGGGTTATATATGCAAACTCCCCCGCCGCGCGCACGTGCATGAGCGCGTATTGCTCCCCGCCGATATAAACTTCGGGAATACTCTTCAAGTCCTCGGCGTCGTCCAAATACACCTTTACCTTTAATTCGCCGCGTATGCCCTGCGGCTTTAAAATGGTTGCAACCGTTAAAATATCCATAATTTTAAATAATTTGAAGATAGCCGAAAAAAGCCGTATAAAATGCGGAACCTTTTTCGGCTTTTAGAATTTGCAGACGCGCTTAAAACGCGGCAAAACTGAATACGTTTACGCCTTTTCCTTTATTTCAACAAAGTAGCGCTTGCCACCGCGGGGGGTTGCGGCGGAAACAAGGGTGCGCAGGGCCTTGGCTATTTTGCCCTGCTTGCCTATAACCTTGCCCATGTCTCCGGAGGCGAGAAGCACGGTTACTTCTACCGCGTCCTCCTTTTCCTCCACTTTGTATTCGATTTCGTCTTTGCTTTCGGCAAAGGTTTCAACAATGTATTTGATAAGTTCGAGTTCCATTTTCTACTCCCTTGGCGCATTATAATAGGGTAGTATTGCGCCGTATTTGCAGCGTGTCGCTGCACCCAGGTTTCTTTATTGTTATGAGCGCAAACGCAAGCGCAATCCGTAAGTGCGCAGATACGAGCAGAACGAGGCGCCTGCGGATTTTGCGACGTTTACGCAACTCTAAAATTCGTAGATGCAAGCAAGACAAGGAGCGCGAGGAAAACTTGAAGGAGCGTACTTAGAAGTACGTAACTGAAAGTTGCCGCAGCGCGACACCGTATTGCGCCGCATATACGGATTTTAAAATTATTCTTTTTTCTTTTTGTTATTCGTCTTAGCCGCCGACAGCTTTTTGCTCTGTTCCATTGCGCCCACTTTTACGAGATAGCTTTTAACCGTTTCAGTGGGTTGAACGCCCTTTGCAAGCCATTCCTTTGCCTTTTCAACGTCAATGTTGATTTCCGCGGGGGTTGTAAGGGGGTTTACGTAGCCGACTTTGTCGATGTATTCGCCCGATTGCGCTTTGCGCGAGTCAATGACTACGATGCGGTAGAAAGGGCTCTTTTTATCGCCCATTCTGGTAAGTCTCATTTTTACTGCCATTTTTATATACTCCTGTAAATTGATTTTTTTATTATTGAATTTATTATAAATGCCGTGTTATACAACCTAATAATCTACGGTGCAAGCAGGGTTTTGCCCTTACGAAGTCTGCAACGGGTTAAACAAGCAAGACAAGGAGCGCATATTTTAAAATAATTAACGTTGCAAGCAGGGTTTCCCTGCCCTTACGAAGTAATGCGGTGGGTAAAAGCGAGCAGAACTTTGCAATTACGAAGTTAGCGGTGAGTAGAAGCGAGTAGAACGAGGAGCGCGCGGCTTTGCGACGGGGAGTGTACATATTCCTAAATAATTTACGTTGCAAGCGGGGTTTCCACTGCCCTTACGAAGTCTGCAACGGGTTAGAAACAAGCAGAGCAAGGAAAGCGAGTACCGTCTGCCGGGAGTGTACATAGACGTACACGACCAAAGCGGCACGGAGCTTGACACAGCTATGCGCCGTTTATAACACGTTGGCGGGAGCTAAAAGCGGCGCCTGCCACTTTTAAACTGCTTCATCAACTGTTTAGTCTGCTCAAATTGCTTTAAAAGCTGGTTTATCTCCTGCACGCTGGTGCCCGACCCCGCCGCTATGCGCTTTTTGCGCGAAGAATTTATTATCGCAGGCTCTACACGCTCACGCGGGGTCATGGAAAGAATTATCGCCTTGGTGCGCTCCATCTTCCTTTCGTCTATATCTTCGGGACGTATCTTCTTGCCCATGTTGCCCGGCATCATTGAAAGTAACGCCTGCGCGCCGCCCATCTTTTTCATGCTCTCGAACTGCGTGAGATAATCCTCCAACGTAAAGGTGTTTTCGAGCATTTTTTTCTGCATTACCTTTGCCTGTTCCTCGGTTACGGCTTCCTGCGCCTTTTCTATAAGCGTTAAAACGTCGCCCATGCCGAGTATGCGGGAGGCCATTCTGTCGGGGTAAAAAGGTTCCAGGTCGGTGAGTTTTTCGCCCACGCCTATGAACTTTATGGGCTTGCCCGTTACCGCCTTTATTGAAAGACAAGCGCCGCCGCGCGTGTCGCCGTCCAGCTTGGTTAAGATTATGCCCGTTATTTCCAGCCGCTCGTTAAAGGTCTTTGCAACGTTTACCGCCACCTGACCCATCATGCTGTCCACGGTTAAAAGAATTTCGCAGACGTCCACCGCCTTTTTGATCTCTTCGAGTTCCCGCATGAGCGGCTCGTCTATTTCCAGCCTGCCCGCGGTATCTATTATAACGGTGTCAAAGCCCATGGAACGGGCGTATTCAACCGCCTCCCTTGCCGTTTTGACGGGGCTCTGCGTGCCCTTTTCAAACACTTCCGCGCCTGCGTTTTTGCCGACAACTTTAAGCTGGTTTATCGCCGCGGGTCTGTATATATCCCCCGCAACCAGAAGGGGCTTTTTGCCGCTCTTTTTAAGGAGTACCGCAAGTTTGCCGCAGAGCGTTGTTTTGCCCGCGCCTTGAAGCCCGCACATCATTATGACCGTGGGCGGCTTGGGCGCGACGGTGAGCTTTTGGTTCTGCGAGCCCATGAGGGCTATAAGCTCCTCGTTTACTATTTTTATTACCTGCTGGGCGGGGTTCAACGACTTTAAAATTTCCTGGCCGACTGCCTTTTCGGATACGTCGGCGCAGAATTTTTTGGCGACCTGTATGTTTACGTCGGCCTCCAAAAGGGCTACGCGCACCTCGCGCATGGCAGTTTTTATTTCAAGCTCGGTGAGCCTGCCGCGCTTTGTAAGTTTGGAAAATATGTGGTTTAACCTTTCGGATAAAGAGGCAAATAACGCCATACGTCCTCCTTTATTCGCCTTTCCCGCCGTCCGCGGCGGAAATTTCGCCGTAAGCGGCGCGACCTTCGGGACCGTTGAACGCCTCCGTCGCGGCCGCTGAATAATCGCCGTTTAAAATGGTTATAAGCTCTTTTATATCCCCGCCGTATTCGGGGTGGGCGGCGGCAAATTTTTCCGCCCAGCGGGTTGCGTCCGTGAGCATAAAGCTGACTTCAAGCCCATACTTTGTGTTGTTCTCCGCAAATTTGAGTTTGCTCTCGTATTCGCCGAGCTGTTTTTTACAGCCCGCAAGACACTCCGATACCGCCTGCCGCGATATGTTTTTTTGCGCGGCGATTTCCGATACGGTGAGGTCGTAATTGAAATATAAATTTGTTATATCCTGCTGGGTGGGCGTTAAAAGCCCCGAATAACAGTCCCACAGGCGCATAAACTGTAACTTTGTCATACAAGTAAAGTTTTACAACTTGACAACATAATATAATACTGCGGAAAATTTGTCAAGCGCTTTTACTTGACTTGCCCCATTGTTTTGTTTTTAACAATTTTTTTGACTTATTAACAAACATTGTTCAAACGGCCAAACAAAAACCATTAGTTTGACAGGCGGGGTGGGCAGTGATAAAATTATGTTACAAAATTTGGGGAGATGTGAGCTATGTGTAAGGATATAGACGGGGTTTTATATGACACCGCAAATTCCACGATAGATAAAAAATTCACTTACGGCGTCCCCGGCGATCCTTGCGGCTATGAAGAGACCTTATATATAACGAACGACGGGAGATATTTTATTTATACTTTCGGCGGGGCAAAGTCCAAGTACCCCGTGGAAAACATAGTGCCTATTGCGCGGGAGGACGTTAAGCGCTGGGTGCTTTCGAGATAGGTAAATTTTTGTGGATTTGATTTTTAAAGCCGCCGCGGCAAACAGTGCCGCGGCGGCTTTTTTTGCAAAAACGCTATAATGTATTGGGGTTTATTCAACCTCTTCGGGAAATTCGGGCGCGCTTTCGTCGCCGTGAGGGCCGTAATGCCTGGGCGTGCCCGCTGTTGCCTTGGGCTCCTTATAGAGCAGTTTTAACAGCACGGGCGTGAGTATGGACGAAACCAGAATGAGCAGAACGGTCATTATCATAAACTGAGGGGGCAGGGCGTTTTCACCTAAGGCGGAACTTGTTACGGTGGAAGTAACGATCAGCGCAACCTCGCCGCGCGCCATCATTCCCACGCCGCCGATAGCGCTCTCCCGCCAATTGTACTTAAACGCCTTGCACACCGCGCCGCAACCGACGATTTTGCCTATCAGCCCCGCAAACACCGCCAAAAGCGCAAAAAGCAGTATATTGGGGTTCAGCCCCACGAACGATATGGACGAAATGCCGATATTCGCAAAAAACACGGGGGCGAATATCGTGTAGGTGCATACCTCTATCTTTGTGTCGGCATAGGCGCTGGCACGGTGGGCGGTTGACAGCACTACGCCCGCCAAAAACGCGCCCGTTATATCTGCCACGCCGAAAATTTCCTCGGCAATCCAGCTGTATATAAAGCACACCGCAAGCGAAAATATAGGCACGCGGTGGGTGGTGGCGCGCTTCTTTTCCAGCCAGCAAAAGGCATAGTGAATACCTATTCCCGCCACGATTGCAAACACAAAGAAACAAATTATCATTATTATGGTGCCGTAAATCTGTCCCTTGAACCACTCGAACCCGTTGGAGTAGCTCTGCGACGCGCCCGCCTTGGCTATGCCCGTTACTATTGAAAGCAGTACGATGCCTATTACGTCGTCTATTATCGCCGCGGAAACTATCGTAGTGCCCAGCTTACTGCGTATCTTGCCCAGCTCCTTTAATACGGACACGGTTATGGCAACGCTGGTTGCCGTGAGTATTGTGCCTATAAACACCGAGCGGTATATGTTTGCGCGTCCGGCAAAGCCCAGACCTATGCCGCCGAAGGGCATGGATACTGCAAAGCCCAGCGCAAGCGGCAACAATACGCCCGAAAACGCAACGAGTATTGCCGCAAGACCCGTGCTTTTTAACTCCTTTAAGTTTGTTTCCAGCCCTGCGGAAAACATCAACAGCAACACGCCTATCTTTGCGAACAGCCCCAGGCCGTTGCCGAAGTTCACCTCCCTGCCGAAAAGTTCGGTGAGTTTTGCGGACATTTCCGCGTCGTCCGGCAACGCGAAAAGGCAGTTATAAGATTTATCCTCAAAGCCGATTATGGCAAACCCGCGCCCGCCGTTTATAAGCTCGCCGAAGATGGACGGGCCAATCAGTATGCCCGCTATAATAAAGCCAAGCACCTGCGGAAGCCCCATTTTTTTGAATAACAGCCCCAAAAGTTTTGTGGAAAATAAAATTATTGCAAGCACCGCCGCAAACCCTATTGGGGTGTTGCCGTGAAATGGTATCATATTATGCCTCTCTCTTATTCCGCAATTATAGCACTACGTATTTTGTAATGTCAATTTTATTGCGCAACAAGAAAATCACCCTTTTAAAAAATTTTTTAATTTTTTTTAAAATACCCCTTGACAAAGCATTTTTATATGCTATAATGTAATTGAAAAAAGAAAATAACTTACAAAAATTGTTAGGTACCAACATTTTTTGAAGTGTGTTCTTTTGAGTAGTTGCACGAGCAACGGATTTGTACAAATTCCATGGAGCGCCGAGCCGGCAGCCGCTTCTATATGATAAGGGTCATTGATGCAGGAGGTAAGGTTATGAAAAGGCTTTACTTAATTCGCACCAATAAACATGAAGGAAGGTAAACTCCAATGTACAATTCAACCGAAGAGGTTAAAATCTGACGCGGTTAATAGTTGAGCAACGGAATTTAGAGTTGCAAGGTTTATTAACCGATTGGCCAAAAGGCAACCGCGTGATTTAATACCTCGCAATTAAAACTTAATACTGATATATTTAGCCCCGTGCGGTTGCGCGGGGCTCTTTTGTGGCAAGCGTAACGCTTGACCTGGGTTTCTTTATTGCGGGAGCTCTTGACGAAGGTTGCCGCAATTCAAACGGGAAGCGTAACGCTTGACGGCGGGTCGCCGCTGACGGGTTTCTTGCAGCGTGTCGCTGCATCCGGGTTTCTTTATTGCGGGAGCTGTAATTACGGAGTTTTCTGCAATTACGGAGTCTACAAGCGGTTAGAAGCGAGCAGAGCAAGGAAAGCGAGCACCGACGACAGGAGTGTACATAGACGTACACGACTTAGGCGGCGCGGAGCTTGACACCGCTATGCGACGCTTATAATCCGCTTGGCGGGAGCCGCGGGAGCAAAAAAAAGCCCCTTTTTTTATTTGACATTCCCCCTTAAATCGCCTATAATTCTATATGGTTTTAAGCTGTGGGCTTGTCCTGCGGGCTTGCCGTACAAATTTTTAAATACCGTCGGGGGTGCTGCGGAACGAAGCCGCGGCTGAGATTATACCCTTTGAATCGGCAACGTAATTGTTGAGCGATAGTGCAAAGAGATTTTTTCGGGCATTCCCTAAATTTTTATGGGGAAGGCTTTTTTATTTTCGGCGGTAAAGGAGGTTTTATGGTTATTGGTTTACTCGAGGCAAACTATGCCTTCGACTCCGCCGAAGCCGTGGTGCTTTGGCTGACCGTTGGCTTTGTTGCCGCACTCGTGATAACGAGCGTTTTGCTCTTTGTTGCGATGAAAAAGGACGTTGCCTTTAAGGCGATGAAGTACATGGTGTGGGAACTTGCGTTTTATGCGCTTATAGTGGGCATAACGATGCTTATAATGCAGCTCGTAAAGCGCACTTCGGAGGGATATCTCACCGAAAATTACTTAAACGCCGACGTTATAACTTACGTGCTCATTCCACTGCTGGTGCTGTTCGGGGTGTTGCTGGCAAGCGCCGTAGCGCTACTCGTAACGGGTGCCAAAAAGCCCGAAAAGCGCAGGCTCGTTGCAATTATCTGCGGCTCGGTTGCGCTGTGCGCCCTGATTGCCGCAGCAGTTACGATAGGCATATACTATGCAAAGCACATTGTCAACGATGGCTACTACGACACGGACCAAACCAACCTGAACCAGACCGCGCTGTACGTTTCGGCGGGAGTGTTGGTTGCAGGCGCAATTGCGGCGGTCTTTTTGCTGGACAGAAAAAACAAGGCCGCGTTCGACAGCCGCTGCATAGCCTTGGCGGGAATCACCGTTGCGATATCCTTTGTGCTCTCCTACGTAAAGCTATGGGAAATGCCGCAAGGCGGCTCCATCACCTTTGTTTCGCTGCTTCCCATAATGCTGTTCGCATACATTTACGGACCTAAAAAGGGCGTTTTGGTGGGGCTTATCTACGGAATAATGCAGGCGATGCAGGACACTTACATAATCCATCCCGCCCAATTCCTTTTGGACTACCCCATAGCCTTTGCCATGATAGGCTTTGCTGGCGTGTTTAAAAACGTTGCCGCGCTGGACAAGCTGCCGCAGGTGAAGTTTGTGCTCGGTGCGATACTTGCGGGCGCGCTTAGGTTCATCGCGCACGTGCTTTCGGGCGTGTTCGCTTTCGGTGCCTACGCTATCGACGCGGGACAGAATAATTTTTGGCTGTACAGCTTAGGTTACAACTCCTTCGTGTTTGCGGATATAGCCCTTGTCGTGGTTGCGGGTGCGATTGTGTTCTCCTCCAAGGCGTTCGTAAAACAAATAGACCGCTATGCGCACGATAAGGAAAAGGCCTCCGCAGAGGACGGCCAAAATGAAACCGCGACGGATGGCGAGTAAAACTCAATATATACCGCTGGTTTTTAAATATATAAGGCGCGCAGGCACAGCCTGAGCGCCGATTTTTTTGTTAAGCGTAACACCACGGAATAATAATTTATGTTGCAAGCAGGACGAGCGAGGCATTTCATAGCACAGCACAGTGCGCTGTGCGTGCCGAAGCGAGATGAGTGAGCGCATTCGTCCCGCGCGAACGATGACCGAGCCAACGGTTTTTCCTTGCTGTTGGCGAGATGACCTGCGCCGCAAGCCACAATTTGCGCATACCTGCGCCTCAGCAGTGGGAATTGCCGCCATTATATAAAAAATTGCGGGAGCTGTAATTACGGAGTTAGCGGTGGATAGAAGCGAGTTATGCAAGGCGCGCGCATATTCCCAAATAATTTATGTTGCAAGCAGGGTTTCCCTGCGCCGCAAGCCACAATTTGCGCATACCTGCGCCTCAGCAGTGGGAATTGCCGCCATTATATATTATGAGCGCCCTTAAAATGGCGGCAAGGGCGGCTGGCCGCCCAAACTCACGAAAAAAACAGACATCGTCGAATGTCGGTTTTTTTGTGAACTGTTAAACAAATTGCAATATATCCACAAGTATAGCAAACGCAAGTATTGCCACAAAGCCCACGGCGTGGATAACCGCCTCCACTTTGCGGGGAACGGGCTTGCGGAATATCCACTCAATGAGGCAAAAAATTATTTTACTGCCGTCCAGCGAGGGTATTGGCAAAAGATTGAATACCGCCAAATTTACGCCTATATACGCCGCGATTTCAAAGAAGTTTTGCGCCGATTGCGAGGCTATCTGGCTGGTTAGTTTTATGGTTGTTATGGGTCCGCCCATGGCGTTCAGCCCCAGGTGCCCCGTTAAAAGTTCGCCCAGCACCTTGAATATGGTGCCCGCTATCCGCCACGAGTATTGGAAAGAGTGCCCGATGGTTGTAAAAAACCCGAAGCGCACGCTCTGTACGCCCAAATCAAAATAATAGGTTGTGGTTTGCTCCTCGCCTTCGCCCGAAGTTACGCCGTAGGTGCCCACGCCGATGGCGCGCCAAAGTTTTTGCACTTCCTGCGAACTTTTAAAATCGCAGTCCGCCCGGAGCATTACGCCCACCGTCTGCTCCTCCCCGCCGCGCAGAACGGTTATTTGCACTACATCCCCCGCTTTTTTGCCAGACAATGCCGACATTGCGTCGGTTGTGAGGTAGATATTTTTCCCCTCCGCCTTTAAAATTATATCGCCTTCGCGCAGGGAATACTCTATATATTGGGTCGAGTCCGAGCCTTCGGGCGGGGGCGCGACGGAGCCGATTTTATAGCACATCTGCCCGAACGAAAACAGCGCGATAATTATTAACAGCAGGGCGGTTAAATAGTTCATGAGCGGGCCCGCCACAAGCACTATTATCCTCTTCCAGGGCGCCTTGTTGTTGAAGGCGTCGGGGGAATCGTCCTCTTCGTCCTCGCCGCCGAACGCGCAGAATCCGCCGAGCGGCAACGCGCGCACCGCAAAAACTTCGCCCGTGCGCTTGGACGTGTGCTTGAAGAGCTTGGGACCGAAGCCTATGGAAAATTCGTCTATTTTGAATTTTAATGCCTTGCCGGCGAGATAGTGCCCGAACTCATGCACCGTTATCATGACGAGTAAAATCAAGACCGCCAGAAGCACGGAGCCTATTACGGACATTACCGAGTTAAACGTGTTCAATATTATACCAAAATTACTTTTTTAATTTTTTTATGATTTCTTCCGCCTTTGCGCGGGCATACGCGTCCGCCACAGCAAGCTGTTCGTAACTTATAACGGCCTCCCGCTTAACCGAACCTACTACCCCCTCAACCACCGTAAAAATATCGGTATATGTTAAGTTTTCGCTTAAAAAAGCGTTTACGGCAACCTCGTCGGCGGCGTTCAAAACGCACGGCAGGACGCCGCCCGCCTCCCCGCAACCGAGGGCGAGGTCGTACAGCGGGAAATTTTTGCGCTCCAAAGGCTCGAAGTCCAGCGAGAAGGGCTTTTTAAAGTCCATGGGGCGTTCGCAGGTATAGCGCCGCGGATAGGTGAGAGCCATCTGTATGGGCAGTTCCATTGTGGGGTAGCTCATTTGGGCGAGAATTGCGCCGTCCTCAAACTCCACCATGGAGTGTATTATGCTCTGCGGCTGTATAACCGTTTCTATGTCTTTATAGGGCACGCCGTAAAGCACGTGAGCCTCTATTACCTCGTAGCCCTTGTTTACAAGCGTGGCGCTGTCCACAGTGATTTTTTTGCCCATCTGCCATGTGGGGTGGTTGAGCGCCTGCGCGGGTGTAACGGTTTTTAACATTTCGGGCGTGTAGCCGCGGAACGCGCCGCCGCTCGCCGTGATTATAAGCCTGCGCACCTTCCTGGTTTTGTCGAAATCGAGGCACTGCCATATTGCCGAGTGTTCGCTGTCCACGGGCAGAATTTCCGCGCCGCTTTTTGCCGCTTCCTCCAACACAAGGTCTCCGCCGCAGACCAACGTTTCCTTATTGGCAAGCGCAAGCGTTTTGCCCGCGCGCACGGCGGCAAGGCTGTATTCAAGCCCCGCAAAGCCGCCCGCCGCGTTGAATATCACGTCGGCCCCCTCCATGCACGCCGCCGCAACCGCACCGCTTCTGTTTTGGGCGGCCGCCGCGTACATGGCGGGTTTAAACTCGTTCACCTGCGCCGCGAACTCCGCCGAGGGGAAATTTGCAACGAGCGCAACTATTTTAAAGAGGTCGGGGTGGGCTTTTACTACCTTTAAAACCTGTCTGCCTATGGAACCCGTACTGCCTATGAGCGCAATATTTTTCATTTATATTATACCCGTTAAAGTTATTTTTAATGACAAACGCCCCACGAATATGCGCGGGGCGGTTCCTTAAATTTAAAGACATTTACATTATTATGGTACCGAAGGATAAAAGCACCACTACCGAGCAATACAGCATGCTGTCGAAGCGGTCGAGTATGCCGCCGTGCCCCGGCAAAATGTTGCCCATGTCCTTTATGCCGCACTCGCGCTTGATTGCGCTTTCGAACAGGTCGCCCACCTGCGCAAGCACAGCCGTTGCCAGACCCACAAGGGTAAAGGTGAGCAGGGGATGGATTTTCTCGCTTGTGAAAGTAAGGTCTATGCTGTTATAACCCACGTAAATTATCTGCCCGTTGAGGCCGCCGAAATAATATATTATTACATACGCCAGCATTGCGCCCAGCACGCCGCCTATTATGCCGCCTATGGCGCCTATCACCGTTTTATTGGGCGAGAGCTTGGGCGAGAGCTTCCACGGGAGCCAGCGCTTGAATATGGAGCCTATTACGTAGGCGCAGGTGTCGCACAGCACCGTGCAGATAAACACCATGAGTATTGCCGCCATGGAGTTTTGTTCGAGGTGGTTGAGCGCCGCGAGCATTGTTGAAAGCACGCCGCAGTAGAGCATGCAGAAAACGCAGGATATTGTGCCCCTTACGGTGGAGCGCAACGGGTCGAACACCGACGTTGCCATGAGGAACATTACGTAGACCGTAAACGCGCACGCAACCGCCAGAAAGCCCGACTGCATTGTAATCTGCGTTACAACGTAGAGCGGAACTATCATTGCCGAAAACGCCATTGTTATTGCGCGTTGCGGGAACGACGCGTCGCCCAGCGCCCGCAAAAATTCATAACTGCCTATTATAGACACTGCGCAAAACACCGCGTCGAAGCCGAGAGCGCCCCAGCCTCCGTCAATATTGCCCGTGGGTATGAGCCACTTCATTGAAATGAGCCCTACCCACAGCACCAGATACACCGCCGCGGTGATCGTGCGCGCCTTGAAATTGGCGTGCTTTTGGGGCTGTACGGGTTCGGCCGTTTTTACTTCTTCCATTTTTATCTCCGTTAAGCGCGCAAAACTCAATACGTGCGCGCAATTTTTAGTTACAAAATTATATTCCGCCGAATCTGCGCGTCCTGTGCGAAAATTCCTTTACCGCCTTATCGAACTCGGCAGGCGTAAAATCGGGGAATAGCACGGGCGTAAAATACAGTTCGGCGTATGCCGACTGCCATAACAGGAAGTTGGAGAGCCGCACCTCGCCGCCCGTCCTTATTATCAGGTCGGGGTCGGGCAGGCCGTTGGTGTAGAGCTTTTTGGAGAGCGTATCTTCGGTGATTTCAATGCCTTCCGCCCTCAATAGTTCGGCGGCGCGGGCAATCTCGTCGCGGCCGCCGTAATTTATGGCGAACGTCAAGGTGAACTCTCCGTTGGGCGGGGAGTTCTTCTCGCCGTCCTCCAAAAGTTGTTTTACGTCGGCGGGCAAGGGCTCCAAATCGCCTATCACGCGCACCTTTGCGCCGTTTTTGTGCAGTTCCTTTACGTGGTTCCCAAAGTATTTGCGCAAAAGGTTAAATAGCTCGTCAAGCTCCTCGCGGGGGCGGTTTTTGAGATTTTCGGTGGACAGCGCATACACCGTGATATAGTGAATTTCCAGCTCGCGGGCGCGCTTCACAATGTTTATCATTGCCTCCATGCCCGCGTTGTGCCCAAAGGCGCGGGGTTTGTGCCTGCGCTTTGCCCACCTGCCGTTGCCGTCCATTATTATTCCTACGTGTTGGGGCAAATTACCTGCAACCATCAAACGGTCATTATCTCCTTGTCTTTTGCCGCAACCGCCGCGTCTATGCCGGCTATTCCGTCTGCCACTGATTTTTCAACGTCCTTCTCGTAGGAGGAGTACTCGTCCTCCGAGATGAGCTTATCCGTTTTGAGTTTTTTAAGCGCTTCAAGCGCCTCGCGGCGGATATTGCGCTGGGCAACCTTTGCCTCCTCGCCCATCTTTTTAACCTGCTTGGAAAGCTCCTTTCTTCTCTCTTCGGTGAGCTGGGGGAAGGCAAGCCTTATTACCTTGCCGTCGTTGGTGGGGTTTATACCGATATTTGATACCTGTATTGCCTTTTCGATGCCCTTTAAAAGGGACGTATCCCACGGGGATATTACAAGGCACCTGCCCTCCTGCACCGAAATGTTGGAGGTCTGGTTTATGGGCGTGGGCACGCCGTAGTAGTCCACGGTTATTTTGTCGAGAATGTGGGGGTTTGCCCTGCCCGCGCGCACGGACGCATAGTCCTCCTTTAAAACGCTGAGCGTCTTGGAAAGTTTATCGTCCAGAACCAACAATATTTCTTCTACCTGCTCTATCATTTTTTCACCTCTTATATATTTTTAACGTCAATTATTATCTATCACGGTCCCCAATTTTTCTCCGCAGACAACGCGGATTATGGAGTCCTTTTCGTTTAGCCCGAACGCCACTACGGGGATATTGTTCTCCATGCACATGGTGGCGGCGGTTGTATCCATTGCCTTTATGCCGTTTTTGATTATGTCGATATAGTTTATGTGCCCGTATTTTTTTGCGGCGGGGTTTAACTTGGGGTCGCTGTCGTATATGCCGTCGACGTTTTTGGCCATCATCAAAAGGTCCGCCTGGATTTCGCACGCGCGCTGGGCCGCCGCCGTGTCGGTGGAGCAATAGGGATTGCCCGTGCCGCACGCCATTATTACCACACGCTTCTTTTCAAAGTGGCTTAAAGCCTTCCTCAAAATATACGGCTCGGCAACCGAGGTCATTATGAGAGCCGTCTGTACCCTTGTGGGAATTCCGCTGCGTTCGAGGGCGTCCATCATTGCAAGCGAGTTCATTACCGTGGCGAGCATGCCCATGTGGTCGGCTATGGTGCGGTCCATCTGCTTGCCTTGCCTGCCCCGCCAAAAGTTGCCGCCGCCTATGACCAGCGCAATCTCCACGCCCATGTCGTGTACTGCCTTTATCTGCGAAACTACGCCGGAAATTACGTTTTCGTCGAGGCCGTGTCCCTCTTTCCCCGCGAGCGCTTCGCCCGAAAGTTTTATTAAAACTCTCTTATATTGCGGTTGCATAAAGCCTCCTTATAATTTGCTTTTTACATTATAACACACGCAAAAGCAAATTTCAATGGTTTTTGCCAGTTTTAACGGTTTAATATTCTTTGCGGCGTGTCGCTGCACCCAAGTTTCTTAATTACTTCCTTACCGAGGAGCGCGCAACCGCACGAGAATTTCGTGAACGTAGCTTATCACCCGTTGGCGGGAGCTGAAAAAAAAGGGGCAAGCCCCTTTTTTTACTTCTTCATCGATTCGATTTGTTTTGCAACTTCATCCTGCAAGTTCTCGCTCTTCTTTTCCAGCCCTTCGCCCATTTCATAGCGGACAAAGCGCACTACGCTGAACTTGTTGCCGATAACCTGCGCAACCTTTAAGCTGTCGTCCTTAACAAAGGGCTGTTCCATTAAACAATTGTCCTCGTAGAACTTGCCGAGCTTGCCTTCCACAATCTTTTCCAGAATGTTTGCGGGCTTCTTGGCGTTCTTCGGGTCGTTCTGCATCTGGACGAGCATAATTTCCTTTTCCTTGGCAAGCACCTCGGCGGGAACGTCCGCACGGGTGATATAGGAGGGACGGGAAGCCGCTATTTGCAGGGCTACGTCGTGCAGGGTCTCCTCCGCGCCGGCGGTGAAGTTTGCGGCGTCTACCATAACGCCGACCTTGCCGCCCATGTGGATATATGTTTCGATTTTGCCTGAGTTTTGATAGATTTCAAAACGGCGGATGGAAATTTTTTCGCCGATTACGGCCGTTTGGTTTACTATATAGTCCTTTACGGTTGTGCCTTCGATTTCGCACGCGTTGAGGGCCTCAACGTCGGCGGGCTTGTTCTGCGCCACTACCTTTGCAACCGCGTCCACTATGCCGTGGAATTTTTCCCCGCGGGATACAAAGTCGCTCTCGCAGTTGATTTCAAGAAGAACGCCCACGCCGCACTTTTCGCACACGAACGCGCCCACAACGCCTTCTGCGGCAATTCTGCCTTCCTTTTTAACGGCCTTTGCAACGCCGCGCTCCCTCAATAACTCTACCGCTTTTTCCATATCGCCGTCTGCGTCGGTCAAAGCCTTTTTGCAGTCCAACATGCCTGCGCCGCTCTTATCGCGGAGCGCCATTACGTCCTTTGCAGTGAATGACATATATATTTCTCCTTAAAATTATTCTGCCTCTTCGGCGTTTTCGGGTTCTGCCGCGGCAACTACTTCCTCAATGGACGCAGGCTCCGCGTTCTCTTCGGGCTCGCCTTCGCCCTCTTCTGCGGGCAGTACGGGCGTTTCACCCTGGTTGGCCTCTATTACGGCGTTTGCTATTACCGACGAAATGAGCTTTACGGCGCGGATGGCGTCGTCGTTACCGGGGATAACGTAGTCTATGAGGTCGGGGTCGCAGTTTGTATCGGTGATAGCCACGATGGGTATGTTGAGCTTCCTTGCCTCGGCAACGGCAATGTCCTCGCTGTGGGGGTCCACTATGAACATAACGCCGGGGAGCTTGGTCATTTCCCTTATGCCGCCGAGGTTGGTTTGAAGTTTGTTAAATTCCTCTTTGAGCTTTGCAACTTCCTTTTTGGGAAGAAGGTCAAACTCGCCGCTCTGCTCCATCTTTTCAATCTTTACCATTCTGTCTATACGCGAGCGAATGGTTTTGAAGTTGGTGAGCGTGCCGCCCAGCCAGCGGGAGTTTACATAGTACATTCCGCAACGCTCGGCCTCTTCCTTGATGGCGTCCTGCGCCTGCTTTTTGGTGCCAACAAAGAGGACGGTTTTGCCCTCCTTAACGGACTCCACAACAAACTTGTAGGCCTCTTCGATGAGGTCGACGGTGAGTTGAAGGTCGATAATGTGAATGTCGTTACGGGAAGCGTAGATGTACTTGCCCATTTTGGGGTTCCATTTGCGCGTCTGGTGCCCGAAGTGTACGCCCGCTTCGAGCAGTTGCTTCATTGTGATAACTGCCATATTTATTCCTCCGTTACTCCTCCCCGCAGGCGGCCTATTTTGGGCGTTTACGCGGCAATTGAAAGATTTTTGCCGCGACGGCACGCCCGCCCCGCGGGTGTGAATTTTTTACAGCCTCAACATTCTATCAAAAATAATTTTATTTGTAAAGAATTTTTGCGGCGTTTTTGCAATAAACCCTCCGCAGGCAACCAAAAAATCCCAGACGTCGGCTTGTCCGGGATTTTTGTTAATAATGAAATTGCCGAAATTTTTACGATTTTTCAATATACTTCAAATTTATATATATGTGGGCAGTTGCCTTATAATCATGATATTGAATTATTTAAAAATTCATACCATATATCAGTTATAAGGTTGGCCTTAAAGGAATTGTTAAAAAAGGCGCCTTTTTCATCAAGTACGTCACCTAATTTGTAAAACCATTCGCTAGTGCTGCCTGAAGCAATCAACTCACCGTCATCTCCTTCTTCATTCGCATGCCATTTTAAAGTAAGGTCATCCGATATATAGGCGATTATATCCGAAAATAATGCGGTTATCATGTCGCAACTGAAATCAAGGAAGTACGAAAACCCATTAGATGTTACGATGTTATTTTTGATTTTTGAATCAAGATTTACTAGATATATAAAGAAGTCAAATTTTGTTTTAAAAATTTCTTCGGGCGTATTGCATTTATCTACGGCGTAATCCAAAGCATCACAGGGTAATTTTATCAAATTTTCAACCAAATCAAATTCACCCAATTGCATATAGCTTTCAAGCTCAATAAAATATTTATAGTCTAAAATTAAATTCAATTTTTCTTTTAACGATTTTTCTTGACAATCTTCGGTTTTTTTTGGTTTTCTGCATATCAATTTAAAATCATTTTGACTTGTGTCTATGTTTTGAGATAAGGCTTTTTCGTTATTGCCATCAGAAACCTTTGTCTTGTCCGAATTTTGTATTTCTGTCAACAACTCTTTTGATTGATTGTCATTTCTGTTATGGCAATTTACTTTGTTTGTTTTCCAATAATATACAATTGCAATTACAATAAATAAGCATAAAAAAGCCAAACTAAAACCTATCCACCCAAATATTTTGCCTAATTCATCATTAAAAGCAAGGAAAAAACTGAATAAAACACCGTAAATCAGTGTTCCCCCAAAAAAGCAGGCGGCTCTGAACATATTGCGGTTATCATATAAAAATTTATCCTCTTGATTTAACTCGTCGTAAGTTGGATTCTTGCTTATACGAACTTTCGCTCCACAATTTGGACATTCAATAATTGGGGTTTTACAAATCTTTGGTATGTATACACATAATATACCCTCATATAATATCCAATGCGCGATAAAATAAGGAATACCGAATAATAAGAATAAAAGAATAAAGGGCATAAAAATTAGAGCTAAGAACTCACTGTTATCGGTTTCTAAAACCGCATGACAAATCGGACAACATTTTTCCGTAGTTGTATAACGTATTCTCATAAATCATTTTTCCTTTTTCGTAAATTTCCCTGAATTTTACCGCTGCAAAATTGGCGAATTTGCCCTAAATTTCTACGATTTTTGTATATACTTCAAATTGTATAGTCAGAAGGAACAGTTACTGTGCCTTCTATTGAGAAAAGAGTATTGCGTTCTTTAAAAGAATAATCTACTGCAAGATTATAACTTTTTCTTTCTTCATATACGGCAAAGTTTCCTTTACCGTTGCCATCAGAATCTAAATATATTATTAAGTGTCTGCCATCTTGTATAGACAAAAGATGATTAAAAACTACATTTTTAAATTTAAACTGCTCAGATTTAGATTTTATAGTGAACTCAAAAATAGCTTGAACATTATATACACTATAAAGATATGAACAACTTGCTATATTGCTACCGGTTGGAGGAGTTGGTGATTCAATATCGCCATAGCTACCTGAACTGCTATATCGAACTTGATAAACATGATACAACAGAGTGTTGATTTGGGTTTTTGGATAGACAGAAGCCGTAAAGTAGTCCCAAAAATTCTCCGTATTTAATTTAACTTCCATAGTTTTGGGTTGGGATTCTTCTTCGCTGTCAATCTCTTGGTTTTGCGTTTCATCATTATTATCAGATGGCTTATCGCCACAAGCCGTAAAGCAACATAACATAAAGCATAGAACAACAAGTAACAGACAAACAACCATAAATTTCATTGATTTTTTAAGTTTCATAACCAACCTCCGTAAAAAATAAAAATGCGCCAACCGAAGTCGACGCATACAAAACGCAAACCCCGATTGTCGCCAAACAATTCTTAC
>CANREJ010000014.1 GCA_947629665.1 uncultured Clostridia bacterium | reverse complement strand
TTGTAACAATAACTTCTATTTCTCGTTTGTAAGACTAACTTCCTATCACTCGATAGAACTTACTTTTTCAATTGAGGTTTTATTTTAAACAACCGCCTGCCGTTTGGCGCTTAGCGTAAAATAATATGCCGTTGCGGAACTTTCGGGCGGTGTTTTGCCGTCCATACAAAAATAAATGTCCGCGCCGAAAATTTTTAACATTAACACGCCTTCGCCAACGCGCACGCCGCTGTACACTTCATCCTCTACGCCCAACATTATGCTTTTAAAGGATAAGTTATTGCCGCTCCGCTCCAACTGCCCGTTTACGCCGTCGTCGTCCTCCCAATGGTTGCCGTTTATTACTATGTAGTTGTCCTTTTCGTATTTGTTACTGCGGTAAACATAGTACGTGCCGTCCAAATCATGGGGCTCAGGGGCGGGCAGGGTAACGGGCAATACCACCGCCAGAACGATAGCCGCCGATACTATTACGGCAATGAGCGCGCTCAACAACTTGTGCGCGTGTACCCAAAAAATCTTTCTTTCCTTGCCGTTGTAGTAATTATAGCCCTCCGCGCACATTGATTTTGCAAGATTGTATTGTTTATAACTTTTTAAATCGACCAAATAAATATTATATTGCTCTTGAAGATTTTTGGCGCTTAAAGTGAGTCCCGCATCCTTTTTAGGTCTTAAAACATCGTACAAAAACTTATTAAATTTTTGTACTGCAACTAATGCAACTATACTTATAATCAAATTGATTATCGGTAACAAAATAAAGCTTGACGGATTTGTAAAAATTTCCAAATCAACAATCAAATAGAAATAAACACATGTTAAAAAGGGGAAAATTAATGAAAGCACCAAGTTTATCCGTGCAGGAAATTTATTTTTGGTAAATTTATTTTTTGTGAATATCGGCGAGCTTAAAATACCTATGGTTTGTATAATTACATGTATGCCCCAATATAAAATAATTATATAACCCGACCAAGCGTAAATACATTTATTTAATAACAATATCTGTAATCCAAGACCTATTGGAGAAACCAATATAGCCGCAGTGTAAAAACTGAATATCCGTTGTGCTCTTTGAATTTCAGTTGATTTAACGGGTTTTTCAACCTTTTGCGGGGCTATGCCACTAAGTTCTACCGGCTTTCTTTCGGGAATCTTTTCAAACTGCGGGAAGTTTTTTAAAATAATGAACCTGTCCGCGGCGGCGCAGGCTATGGCAAGCACAAAAGCGAGGCAGGCAAATACAAGCAAGAGTATTACGCCCACACCCGAAGTTATAAGCCCCGTTCCCTCGTCCGTCGCCGAGATTATGCCCATTGCGCAGGAGCTTATTATTATAAAGGTCAAATATACCGGCGTACACAAAATTTCAGCTATCTTTTTTATCCGCACACGGTAAATTCCCATCAGCGTCACGGCGCTGCTTTTAAGCTGCCTTATCTTGTTGAACGCTATCAAAACACACGTCAAAAGCGCCGAAAAAACGGCGAATACAAGTGCGGCTACCGCACAGCCCTTTATGGGCACGTCCTCAACATTTCCGCCGTAAGCCGCAAATAAACTGCCCAGATTTTCCGATGGGATTTTTTCGCCCATGATTTCAAGCGATGGAGTAACAACGGCGGGCAACGCCATGAAGATAAACACAAGCACGGAAAATATAAAAAGCATCCACGCGGGCAAAACCTCAAATATGTTGTGCGCCTTTTTAAACGCCGCCTCCGTTTTGGGAGAAAATTCCGCCTTTTGCTTTTCCGCAGGCTTTTTTGCGGGCTTTTCCGCCGCGGCTTCCACAAAAGAATGGCCGCATATACTGCAAAATTTAGCCCCGCTTGCACATTCGGCCCCGCACTTGGGGCAGATTTTGGTGTTTGAAACGCTTTCGCCACATTCGGGGCAAAAATTGCCCTCGAACTCCGTGCCGCATTTTGGACATTTGTTCATTTCCTTCCTCCGTATGTATCGAAATTACGGAAACATTATAACGAATGTTCGATAAATTGTCAACGGAATGTCGCTAAATTTTTAACGGCGTTTTGTTTATAATATAGCTATGGATATAATTGAAAAAATTAAGCAACTGCGTGATGAGCGGGGTTGGAGTACGAACCAGCTTGCTTTGGAAGCCGAGTTGACGCAGTCGACCGTTTCAACGCTTCTAACAAAGCCTAACGCTCTTCCCAGCCTTGACACGCTTATGAGTTTGTGCGGGGCATTCGGCATAACGCTTGCGCAATTTTTTGCCGAGGACGAGGACAGCGAGCTGGTCAGCGCGCAGGAAAAGAATTTGATTGAACAATTCCGCAAACTCCCCAAAAAGAAAAAACGGGCCGTTATAGACCTGCTTGAAGACTGATTTGAAATTTTAAAAAATACCCGCCCGCGGCGTTCTGCCGCGGGCGGTGTTGCTTTACATGCGGATTGGTAGCGTAAGCGGAATGTATGGCTCACGCCGGGGCGGACACTCGCCGCCCGTTTTGCAAAAATTTATTGCGGATCAATTGCTGCGAAGTTTGCCCTGTCAGGGTTCGTAGACGTACTGTTCTGCCGTGAACGTGGCGGTTTTGGTTTCGGATGAAAGATAGTTGTAGGTGTAGAAAAATCCCGCGGATACGGTGAGGACGTCCTTATATTCTATGATTACGGAGTCCCCCGCCTTTACTTCCGCCATTACGTCGTCCGCCGCCTGCGTGAGGGCGTAGGAGCTGTCAGCCGCCTCCAAAAAGCTGTGCCGCTCGCCGTTTACCGTGATTGCCGTTACCGCCTTTGCGGCGTTGCCCCACGCGGTGTATACGGGACAACTTTCACTGCCGGCAGTGGCGACAAGGCAGGAGGTGCGCGCGCTTAAATTGGAGTCGGCGTAGAGCGTTGCCGTGGAAAAAGTGAGGTCTATGCGGGCGTCGCCCTCCACGTAGCCGTACTCCGTTACCACGCCGTTTTCCTCAACATGGGTTTCGATAAGCGAAAATGCGGCGGTTCTTGCGTCGTTGGCGGGAATGGCGAAGTTGAGACCCTCCACACGCCTGCCGTTGTAGGATTCGTAGCCTGAGTTGATTATGCCCACGAGATTGCCGCTCATATCGAACAGCCCGCCGCCGGAGTTGCCGCCGTTGGTGAGCGCGTCCGTCTGCATTAAGGTCATAGAGCCTATTTCATCCACATTTACGTTGCGCTTGGTTGCCGAAACTATGCCGTGCGTAACCGATCCGCCCAAAATACCCAGCGGGTTGCCTATTGCGTATACCTCCGCGCCGACTTTAACGGCGTCGCTGTCGGCAATGAACGTGGCTACGGTGAGCGCAGTGCCTGCGGGCGGAGTTATGGAAAGCACGGCGATATCCCGCTTTTTGGAACTGCCGACAAGGCGGGCAGAGTATGCCGTGGTACTCTCTTCGCCGCCGTCGGCTATGGAGAGTACGTCCACCGTAAACGAGTCGCTACCCTCTATTACGTGGTGGTTGGTAACTATATAGTACTGCGAGTACTCGTTTTGGGAGTTTTTTACGCCGCCTATAATTACGCCGCTGCCCGCGCTTGCCGAAGTTTGGGAATAGCCCGTTACGTCAACAACCGACGGACGGATTTTTTGCAATACTTCGGTTGCGGAGGAGGGTTCGCCCGACTCCGCCTGCGTTACTTCAACGGTGTAGCTGTTGCGCTCGTATGTCTGTGGGGTTTGAGGGGTTTGAGCGCAACCGGCAACGGAAAATATCATGGTTGCCGCGGCCGCGCACGAAAATATCCCCAAAATAAATGACTTTTTCATAATAATACTTTTGATATAAAAGTAATACGGTTTTGTGTTTTTAAGATATTGGCTTTGTTAAATCTGCGTGATAATTGGCAACGTTACGTTGCATCCGGGTTTCTTAATTGCGTTAGTTCTTGGCTTACTTTTCCGCAGGTCAAACAGAGAGGCTCTGCATCCGGGTTTCTTAATTGCGTTAGTTCTTGACTTGCTTTTCCGCAATTCAAACGGCGGCGTGTCGCCGCGGCCGGGTTTCTTTATTGCGGCAACGTTACGTTGCATCCGGGTTTCTTAATTACTTTTACACTTGACTTACTTTTCCGCAAGTCAAACAGAGAGGCTCTGCACCCTGGTTTCTTAATTACTTTTACACTTGGCTTACTTTTCCGCAGGTCAAACAGAGAGGCTCTGCGGCCAAGTTTCTTTATTGCGGGAGCAAATTGCGGGAGCTGAAATTACAGAGTAATGCGGTGGGTAGAAGCGAGTTATGCAAGGCGCGCGAGGATAACTTGAAGGAGTGTACATAGAAGTACATGACTGAAAGTTGCCGCAGCGCAACACAGCAGAACGACGCTTATACACGCCGCTCGGTAGCATAATTTACGTTGCAAGCAGGACGAGCGAGGCATTTCATAGCACAGCACTGTGCGCTGTGCGTGCCGAAGTGAGATGAGTGTGCGCATTCGTTCCCGCGCGAACGATGACCGAGCCAACGGTTTTTCCTTGCCGTTGGCGAGAAAACCTGCGCCGCAAGCCCCCATTTGCGCATACCTGCGCCTCGGCGGTGGGAATTGCCGCGATTATATAATATGCGCGCCCTTCTTTATCACGGCAAGGACGAGCACGGAGTATTCAAAACAGCACAGTGCGCTGTTTTGCCGCGCGAGATGAGCCTGCGCAAAAAAAGGCGCAGGCGATGCCCGAACACGGTGTTGTCCTTACACCGTGTGAGAAGCAGAGCCGCCAAAACTCACGAAAAATTTGAGTGCGCGCAACCGCACGAAAATTTTTGTGAACTTTCAGTTTAAATTGCTGCCTACCGTAAACGCATACTGCTCCCTATCCTCCGGAAACAGCGGACCCGTGATGATGGGTAGGTTAAGGGGCGCAATGTAGGCGCTTGCGGTGAGGTTGGTTACCGCCGAACGCAAATAGGGATAAATATTTTTGGTTGCCTCTATAACAAAGCTCCTTTCCTCTGCATCGTTTTTAACGTCGCTGACCTCGAATATGCCCACAAGCGTAACGTTGATGTCGAAGGGCTTGGGCTCCGCCTCGGTGCTTTCTATCTTTACGGAGAGCGCAACAAAGTTGAGTTTTTCGTTGTTGTTCACCTTGCGCACCTGGCGGGAAAACTGCGGTTTAATATCCAGCTTGTCCTCCGGGTTTAAACGCACGCGGTTTATTTTAAAGGAAAGTTCTTCGGCCGTAATTCCTTTGAAGTCGATTTTCATAATGTTCTCCTTGAATGATTTGGATTTTGGCTGTATTATATACTTTTTGCCCAAAAAAGTCAACAATAGCAGTACTTGGGGCGCCTTTTTTTAAAAAAGTAATTGATATTTTTGCGGCGGTATATTATAATATACAGGTAATGGGCTGATTTTTCGGGCGAATATGAAACGGTAATTTTATGAAAAAAACACTGTATTTCGATTCCTTTTGCGGATATTACATTGCCGCGGTTGCCGAGGACGGAAAAATAATCGACTTCGACTTTGAAAAACGCAGTACGGACGTTGCCGTGGGCAACGTTTACAAGGGCCGCGTTGAAAGCGTGCTGCCCGGTATGCGCGCGGCGTTTGTGAACTGCGGCTTGAAGAAAAATTGTTATCTTTCGGCGGAGGAGTTCTTCCCCGACATGGAAAAATATCTCGGCGGAGAACCCCTGCCCGCCATGCCCGACCTGCACGTGGGCGACGAACTTCTGGTACAGGTGGTCAAACTGCCCGTGGGCAACAAGGGCGCAAAGGTAACTTCGCGGATCTCCATTGTGGGCAAGAGCCTAATTTATATGCCCAACACGCCCGTAATTGGCATTTCAAGGAAGATTTTAGACGCCGAACTCAGGAAAAACTTAACATATACCGCCCAAAAATTGATTGGCGAGGGCGAAGGGCTGGTGATGAGGACTTCCGCACCCTACGCCAAGCGCATGCAGCTGGAACAGGAAGCCGCATACCTTAAAAATATGTACACGGGCATTGCCGAAGCCTTCCCCGCGGCGGACGTGGGCGAGCTTTTGTATGCCGATTTTGCCCTGCCCATACGCGTTTTGCGGGACACCCTCTCCACCGATATCGACAGCATAGTCGTCGGCTCGGAACACCTTGCCGCGCTGGTGGAAAAAATAGTAAAGCTATACCCGCCGCAGACCCGTCGCCAGGTGATTTTACACGACACGGGCAGGGATATGATGGAGGAGCTGGGCATTTCGGCGCAGTTTTTTGAGCTGACTTCGCCCAAGGTGGAGCTGGAAAACGGGGCGTACATCGTGATTGAACACACCGAGGCGCTGACCGTCATCGACGTGAACACGGGCAGGTTTACGGGCGACGACAGCCTGGAACAGACGGTATATTACACGAACATTCTCGCCGCACGGGAGATTGCAAGGCAGGTGAGACTGCGCAATATAGGCGGCATTGTGGTTGTGGACTTTATAGATATGCAGGCCGAGGCGCACAAAAAATCGCTTGTGGAAGAGCTTGAAAGGGCTTTAAAGAACGACAAGGCAAAGTGTTGCGTTTCGCCCATGTCCCGCCTGGGACTTGTGGAATTTACGCGCAAGCGCATAGGGCTATCCCCACTCTCCCAGACCACTAACCCCTGCAAACACTGCGGCGGTTCGGGGAAAATCTGCTCGCCGGAGTTCATTTTGGTGGGACTCCGCGCCAAACTTTTGGGCATGTACGCCTGCGGCGCGGGCGATATAAGGGTGGATATGAATATAGACGTGTTTTCGCGTCTGATGGACTGGACGGAGATGCGCAACGACCTTAAAGCGCACTCCGGCGGGGCGAAAATTTACGCCGTGCCGCACAGGACGTACAACGAGGAAAAAACGGTTGTTAAAACTGCGCCCTTTAACATACCCTACGATGCCGTTGAAGTTTAAAAAGGGCACATGTGTTGCATTTTTGCGCGCGGCGCGGCGGTTTTGCTTTTTACCAAAGGAATTTATTTTTTAAAATTAACCGATAGAAATATGGCGTAAGATTATAGACAAAACGGATATTTTATGTTAAAATACGGTTATGAACGGTATTGCATTTGCGGGGCAGGCGGAGCAACGCGACGCCTTGCGCGCGGATAAAAATTTTTCCGTTTTGGTCGCCCTTGAAAAGTGCGTTCTGTCGCACGGCGGCGGGAATACGGAATTTGACGACGGGTTTGTTGCCGTTGTGCCGCCCCTTGTTAAATATTCGCTTGCGGGCAGGGCCGTGCTTATAAGTTTGGAGCAGGCGCTGTTGCCCTTTAAAGATATTTGCGTTATTGCCGACGGCAAGGAGCGCGCAATTGCCTTTGCGGCGCGGCAGGCGCAGTATTATTTTGAACAAAACTCAACACGTAACGGCATTTTGGCGGCCTTGGGAGGCTTGATTGCCGCATATCTTGCGGACTTTGCGGGCGACAAACAGCTTTCGCCCGTGGTGCAGACGGTGTGCGGGGAAATCAAAAAAAATCTTTCCAACCCCTCCTTTTCGCTTGAAGACTGCATTAAACTTCTGCCGCTCAACTACGACTACGTGCGCAAACTGTTCAAAAAAGAAGTGGGCGCAACCCCGCACGAATATCTTACAGGCCTGCGCATGGAGCTTGCGCAAAACATTATAACGGGACGCGTGGGCAACAGGTACAGCAATTACTCCGTGGGGCAGATTGCCGAAGCGTGCGGGTTTTCGGAGCCGCTGTATTTTTCGCGGGTGTTTAAAAAACAGTTCGGGCTTTCGCCCTCCGAGGCGAGGCGGCTTTGGACAACAGGCGCGGTTAAACAATAATTTTCAATAATTTATAAAGGGACAGTCCCGCACAGAGCGCGGATTGTAAAAAATAAAAAATACAAGAGAGGAATTTTTATGGCTGATTACATAGTTTACTACAATCCGCTTGCGGGCAAGGGCGAAGTTGACGCGGTTAAGCAAAACATTTCGCAACTTTTGGAGGGTGAGAATCTCACGTTTGAAAGTTTGACGGAGCTGGGCGATACTCTTCCCCAAAAAATCGCGGAGCTTGCCCCCGAAGTTAAAATTTTGATTGCGGGCGGCGACGGCACCCTGAATAAGTTTGTGAACAGCGTGGACTGCGACGGGCTTAAAAACGAGGTGTATCTGTACGCTTCCGGCAACGGCAACGACTTTTTTACCGATTTAAAGGCGCATGCCAAGGAGTTCTTCCCCTTAAAAGCGGACTTTGACACGAACACTATAAGCGAGCGTTGCACTCTCTTCCAGATAAACGATTACATTAAAAACCTGCCCGTCGTTGTTGTGAACGGCAAGGAATATAAATTTGTAAACGGCATAGGCTACGGCATAGACGGATATTGCTGTGAAGTGGGCGACAAACTTAAAGCCGAGGGCAAAAAGGTGAACTACACCTCCATTGCAATCAAGGGACTTTTGTTCCACTTTAAGCCCAAAAACGCAAAGGTTGTTGTAGACGGCAAGGAGTACGAGTTTAAAAAGGTATGGATTGCGCCCGCAATGAACGGCTGTTACTACGGCGGCGGCATGATCCCCACGCCCGCGCAGAACAGAAAGACGGGCGATAAACTGAGCCTGTGCGTTATGTACGGCAAGGGAAAAATCGGCACACTTTTGATCTTCCCCAAAATTTTTAAGGGCGAACACATTAAAAAGGAAAAGGCCGTCAAGATTTTGGAGGGCAAGGAGATAACCGTTAAGTTCGACGCACCCTGCGCCCTGCAAATCGACGGCGAGACCATTTTGAACGTTACCGAATATACCGCACGAATCTAATACCGTGCAACTCCGGGGCGCGGTTACGGCAAGGAGGCGATTATGACAGAGGAAATTAAAAACCTGCTTGAAACAGATATTGGCCGTGCGGCCATATTGCTGAACGACATGCCTCCCGAAGCCGTAGCCGAAGCTATTTCTTCACTCGGCGGGGACAAATTGATTCCGCTTTGCCGCGTCCTCGACAAGGGCGTTTTAGCCAATGCGCTTATTTTGCTTGACCCGTCCGTACAGCAACAGATAGTTTCAGGCCTAAGGGACGACGAGTTGCAAAAAGTTATGGACGACGTTTCCGTTGAGGATACCGTAGACATAATCGAGGACCTGCCTGAGGATGTCGCCCGCAGAATAGCCGAGGAGGAGGAAATTTTGCAATTATTGCAAAATAAAAACTTCGCCGTTTTAAAGCCCCTCCTTGCCGAAATGAATGAAATCGACCTGGCGGAAATTTTTGAACACGTACAGGAGGAAGATCTGCCCGTATTGTTCCGCATTTTGCCAAAGGATTTGGCGGCGGATATGTTTGCGGAGATAGACCGGGACACACAGGAAGCTCTGTTAAAAAAACTGACCGACAGGGAAATCAAGGACATAATGGACGGATTGTTCCTTGACGATACGGTAGACCTTGTTGAAGAAATGCCCGCAAACGTAGTAAAAAGACTGTTGGCGCTCAGCGACGCAGAGACGCGCGGATATATCAACGACCTGCTTAAATACCCCAAAAACAGCGCGGGAAGCATTATGACCATAGAATTTGTGGAATTTAAGCCGCAAATGACCGTGGAAGAAGCTCTGGACCGCATGCGGGAAACGGCAATCGACAAAGAGACAATTTATACCTGCTATGTAACAGACGAGCGCAAAACGCTTATCGGGCTGGTAACCGCAAAGGATTTACTTATCTCCAAAAAAGATGCGCGCATCTCCGATATTATGGAGGACAACGTGATTTATGTGAACACCCTTGACGACAGGGAGGACGTTGCCCGTACCATATCGGATTACGGCTTTTTGGCCATACCCGTAACCGACAACGAAAAGAGGCTTGTGGGAATAGTTACGGTTGACGACGCGTTGGACGTCCTTGAAAAAGAAAACACCGAGGACATAGAAAAAATGGCGGCCATTATGCCCGCCAACAAACCTTATCTTAAAACAAGCGTCTTTTCCATATGGAAGAGCCGCGTGCCCTGGCTGTTGATACTGATGGTGAGCGCCACGTTTACCGGCCTTATAATCAACACGTTTGAGGGAAGGCTGAACGCCATAAGCCCCGTGCTGTTTGCCTGCGTGCCGATGCTGATGGATACGGGCGGCAATTCCGGTTCCCAGGTTTCGGTTACGGTAATCCGCGCGCTGGCGCTTGGAGAACTCACACTGAAAGACAGCGGCAAAGTGTTGTGGAAGGAACTTAGAGCATCGCTGCTACTTAGCGTTACCCTCGGCGTAGCCTGCTTTGCAAAACTGATGCTCATAGATAACCTGCTGTTCGGCTATAAAGGATATACGCCCGTACTCTGCGCAATCGTGTCGCTGGCACTCTGCGTAACCATAATAATTGCCAAGCTGGTGGGGTGCCTTCTTCCCCTTTTGGTCAAGGCCTGCAAGCTGGACCCTGCCGCCGTTGCCAGCCCCTTTATAACCACTATCGTGGATGCCGTGTCGCTCATAATCTTTTGTATTTTGTCCGTTGCGACTTTGGGATAAAGAGCATACGGCTATCCAAAACCAAATACAGGTGTTAAAAAACCACAGGCGGCGGGCGCGAATTTTCGCGCCCGCCGCCTTTCGGCTATCCGCCGAGTGTTATAACGCCGTTTAAAACATCTTCAAAAATACTTTTGCTCCAACCGTTAAAGAGCGCGAACGCCGTAGGCAGCCTGTTAAAGCCGCCGTAAATTATATCCTTTAAGTTATAAAGCTCGCCGGCAACAGCCGAATATGCTCCCCGCGCATAATGTCCGCCAACAGCAATAATTCCAACAGCCCTGTCTCCTATTGCAACGAAATAGCCGTATGAGACGGCTCCCGTAGCGTACAGCCCCACGCTCACCGCGCCAAGAGAGAACATTCCCAAAGATATTGCGCCTACGGCAATTACTATCCCAAGGCAAATTGCGCCCGCGGCGAACAACCCCAACGCCAATGTGCCGAATGCAAGCACGCCCAAGGAAAGAAGCCCGAATGAAATTACCCCAAGACCGAGCAGCCCAAAGGATATAACCCCTTTTGCGACAAGACCCACAGCTATTATCCCCTTTGCCGCCCTGCCCAAACCTATATTCACATGGACGAGCGGAAGCCCGAACAGAGTCCTTTTGCTTCTGTATTCAAAGTAAACGCCGTTTTTAAAAATATCGGACAGATTGAGCGGTTTATGCCCCGCACCAAGCGGAACTCCGCCGTCATTTTCATAGTTTAAAAGATAATCCACCGTTACATTGAACAGCCTGCCCATCTCAACCAAATTTTCCGTTTCCGGGAATACCGTGTCGCTCTCCCAACGGGAGACAGTCTGCCGGGTTACGCCCAACAATTCGGCAAGCCGGGATTGGGTGAGCCCCTTTTGCTTTCTGCACTGTAAAATCTTTTGACCGGTTGTCATTGCTTGCTCCTTAGCGGTTTGTGAGTAAAGTATATCCGCCCATGACCAAAAAGTCAATATTTGAATGTAACATTTGGGTTGCCCAGGCAATTTTAAGTAAAAACACCGCCTGTGGGTACGATTATCAAACATGAATTAAGCGCGCGGAGCCGCAAAGCTCCGCGCGCTTAAATACTTAAATTGCCGATACGTATTGAGTTTTAAAGCTGTTTGAGTTCGGTGTACGCCATTACGAACGGACCAGTGCCCTTGGCGTCGTTTTCAACCACCGGTTCGGATATGTAGTATTCGTAAGAGCCGTCGCGGCGGCGGTTGCTTTCGGGACCAAGCCCGGCAACAAGGCAAATTCCGCCCAAATTGAGCTTGCCGTCGGTTGCCGAGAGGTACTTCTTGCATATGCCGTCAAACACGCGCTTGCCGACGGCGGCAAAACGCTTATCCACATAGCCGAGGCGCGCGCCTTTAAGCATTGCATAGCTTATCATGGCGCTGCCCGAAGTTTCTAAATAATTGCCCTCGCTGCCACCGCGGTCGATAACCTGGTAGAACATATCTTCCTTCGGGTCGATATACTGTTCCAGCCCCTCGATCGTGGCCTTGAAAATTGCCTTCAATTTATCCTTTATTTCCACCTGTCCGTCGGGGATATAGCTGAGAGCGTCAACGAGCGCAACGGTGTACCAGCCTTCGGCGCGGAGCCAGAAGTTTTTGGAAAGTCCCGTATTTTTATCCGCCCAGAACGCCGTTCTGGACCAATCCCAGCCGTGATAATAGAGCTTTTTCTCTTTATCGAACATATTGTCGTAAACGCCTTGGAATTGGTTTGCTATGTCGGTAAGATTTTTGCAGTTGTTGCGCTCAACCTCGTAGCGGGTGTAGAACACCTGACCCATATACAGCCCATCCAGCCATACCTGGTTGGGGTATATTTTTTTGTGCCAGAAGTTACCCGTGCCCGTGCGCGGCTGGCCGAGTATCTGCGTGTGCAAAAGTTCGATTGCCTTTTGATACTTCTCCTTGCCCGTTTCGCGGTATAAATCAAAGAGAATCCTGCCCTCGTTGAGGTTGTCGATATTATACGCCTCCACGTCGTAGCCGCGTATGGTGCCGTCCTCAAACACATAGTAATCCACAAACGTATCTATAAAGTCGATATACTTCTTTATGCCCGTCAGCTTGTAGATTGTGTAGAGCGAGTTCATCATGCAACCGTCTATATAGTTCCACGCCGGTTTTTTACCCTGCTTTATGTTCTCTATGTTCCATATGGGTCTGTCGGGCGTGGTGTCCTCTATAAGCCTGTCGATATATTTGTCAATAACGGAATAATCCATAACTTTTACCTTAACATTCAATTATTTCGCCGCAATTTTTCTTTATTATCTTTTCGCCCTCAACACCGTCGAACGTTACGTTTTTAAGTATGAGCTTGTTTACGTTGTCTACGTAAATGCCCTCCTTGCGGTAGTCGCGGACAAATTCCAGCATTGCCGGATGACCGCCGACGGCGTCCTCTTTGTACGAGAAAGACACGTTTTCTATTGTTATTTGATTTATGGGCTGTTCCACGAGCCCGTCAAAATAGGCGGCACAGTGGTCGACGTCGGTACACTCGATATCGCGGAATGTGAAATTGCCGAGATAGGGTGTGCCGTCGTCAACGGGAATGTTGGGATCGCGCGACCAAACGGCTTCCGTATGGCCGTCGGGATCGCAGAAATAATACATATTGATTACAAGGGGAGTCAAAACGCCGTGCATTTTGATATTTTCAAACAGCACACCGTCAATAACTCCGTACTTGCCCCTGCCGCGACGGGTTTTGATTCTCAAACCCCTGTCGGTATTTTCAAAGATACAGCGGTTGACCGTCAAATTTTTAACGCCTCCGCTCATTTCACTGCCCAATACAATGGCGCCGTGCCCGTTGCGGAACAAATCGTTGCGGAGCGTGTGGTTGCTTGCCGGCGTCTTGTACTTCATTCCCATATAGCGCTTGCCGCTCTTTATGGCAACGCAGTCGTCGCCAACGCTGAACACACAGCCCACTATATCCACCCTGTCGCAACTTTCGGGGTCGAGGCCGTCCGTGTTGGGGGAAATTTTGGGGTTGTTTATCCTTACGTCATAAAAGCCCAAATCTTGCGAGAAAAACGGGTGCAGGTTCCAGGCGGCCGAATGTTGGCAGGTTACGCCGTGCATAACAAAATTTTGGCACCTGTTCAAAAACATTAATCTGGGGCGCGCAACTTTTCTGCCGCGCGGCCTTTGCCACCAGGTGGAGTTTTGCGCGTTGCCGTCAATGGTTCCCTCGCCCACAATCGCAAAGTCCTTTTGCTTGTATGCCGAAACAAATGATTGATGGCAGTCGAACGGCTCGCCTTCCCAGCTTCCGTTCACGCCGTCGTCCTCGTCGAGCGTGGCTTTTATGTAGGGATAATGCTCTTCGAGAGTGTCGCCCAAAAGCACGGCGTCCTTTTTGAGTTCAAGCGTAACGCCGCTTTTTAAAACTATGGGACGCACCAGATAGGAGCCCGCGGGAATTAAAACTCTTCCGCCCTTGGGACACATATCAATTGCCATCTGCACGTAGTATGTGTCGTCAAAAACGCCGTCGCCCTTGGCGCCGAGTTCGCGCACATTCACAAGCGCGGTTTCGGGACAAGTTTTAAACTTAACTTCTTCCGCGAAAAGGCTTATTTTAACGGAATATTCTGTGTCCGGTTCAAGATTGAAGAGTGAAAAAACGTTCTCTTTACGTTCCCCGCCGGCCTGCACGCCGTTCAGATAAACCTTGTAGCCTTCGGGGCTGTAATAGGGATTGTTGTTGTCAAGTTCAAAGCAAGCGGAAACGCTTGATTTATAAATCAATTTAAACATTTTCAACCACTTTCTTTTTATGAAATTTTTTTATTATATATACGGCCAAATCTTTAACGCCGATAGCCGCCATGTCCACTGCCAGCATGAACAGCGCAAATAAGAGAGGTTCTATTGCAAGATATCCCGAAGTCCGGGTTGCGCCTATCATAATGTTTATACCCGTGTATATCCAGCTTACGGCAAACACAACCAGCAAATAGTAAAGGATATTTGCAAAAAACGTCCAAAATGCCTTAAAAGGGAAGGGGAACATTGTGTAGGGCTTATACTCGCCGTCCACCTCCATATATCTAAATATGGGGTTTACAAAAAGTTCTACGATGATGCCTGCGATTATTCCCGTTATAACCATTTTATCGAGGTTGTCGTTTATATTCATCAACCCCATGAGCGAAAAATACGCAACCGCACCAAAAAACCACCACTTGATAAACAGAGCCTTTAACCACACGGGAATGCGGCTTAAAATATCGCGCTTGTAGGGGTCAAATTGCTTTTGCTCGCCGTTGCGCTTGACGTTAGCGGGGTCATTTATGCCCGTGCAATCGCTGATATTCATGGAAACGGGCGGCAAATCTTCCGTATCCTCGCCTTTAAGCGCGGCCACAAGCTCGTCGACTTTGTCTACTTTTAGGTCGTAGTAGTTCTCTATTACTTCAATTTTGCTCTTCTTTTTTTTGGGCATTAAATTATTTTCCTTTTAAAAAAAATCGTCAAATACGAGCTTTGCCGATTTTTTTTATTTTTTATTGAGTTTTTTAACTTAAACCTCTGCGCTGGTGTCGATTTCTTCTTTAAGTTCGTTACTTTCAACAACTTTTGCAGTATTGATTTTAAGAATGAGTTTTCTGTAAAGAGGAAGGGTTGCAAGCAACAGTGCAGACAGCCCAACCAGCACTATATGCGTTAACACTATGGGGAACGCTTTAAGACCGGGTTCAATGGCCGCCAAAGTATCTGCCGTTGCATTGTTATATGCCGTCATATGAACGTCATAGCTCTTTATGTACCATACCAAATCACAGGTGAGCATAACCGCCATAAACACAAACGTGAGTGCAAGCATTACATAGTTCATGTGTTTGGCGCGCTTGGGGAAGGTATTCATAAACAGGAGCAGAGTCAAAATCGACAACATCGTGTTTACGAATATGCAAAGTCCCATGCCGGGAATATCGTCGTATATGGTCGCTTGGCCGCTATAAACCACGCCGAACATCCATACAATGGTGGAAATGATAAGCGGGAAAAACGCCAACCTTTGAGGCTTACGCTTGGTGGTTACCAAAAACTTACGCCATCTCTCTTTGAGATTTGCACCCAGCCGTTTCCAGAAAGAGCCCTTGGAAGCGCTTTCTTCGGCTACGGCAACCTGTTCAACTTCTTCCGGAGTTGTGTTTACAATTTCTTCTGCCATTGTCTTTCCTCCTTACGCTATCGTAACGCCGGGCAACTCTCTGCCAGACTCGTCGTGGGTGGGCAACTCAAAGAAATGAATTTTCTCAGGGTCAAAACCGATGTCGATTTCATCGCCGTACTTATAACCGCACCATCTTGCAAACTTGCAAACAACGTTCTGCTTGCCGCCGATAACGCCGTGAACCAAAGTATTCATACCTAAATTCTCGTTGTTATTCACAAACAGCTTGATGTTTCCGCCCAAAACGATATTTTCGGGACGAACGCCCAAAATTATCTCTTTGCCGTCGTAATTTGCAAGTTTTTCGCTATATTCCTGAGGAATATTGTATTCAAACAATTCGTTTACAAACTTGTTTCCCTTCACCGTGCCGTGGAACATATTCATGGGAGGAAGCCCTATGAACGTCGCCACAAACGTGTTTGCGGGATGCTCGTACAAATCGAGGGGTTTACCTATCTGCTGAACATAGCCCATAGACATGCACACTATTCTGTCGGCAAGCGTCAAGGCCTCGGTCTGGTCGTGAGTAACGTATATCATCGTCGCGCCCAGACGTTGGTGTAAAAGTATCATTTCCCTTCTCATCGAACCGCGGAGTTTTGCGTCCAGGTTGGAAAGAGGTTCGTCAAAGAGGAAAACTTTGGGGTTACGGACGATAGCCCTGCCTATTGCAACCCTTTGCCTTTGACCGCCGGAAAGCTGTTTGGGCTTTTTGTTGAGCTGGTCTTTAAGGTTCAAGATTTCGGCGGCCGCCATAACCTTTCTGTGTATGACTTCCTTTTTCTCCTTTCTCAAAGTGAGCGAGAAAGCCATGTTTTCATAAATAGTCATATGACCGTACAGCGCGTAGTTCTGGAAAACCATAGCGATATCCCTGTCCTTGGGGGGCAGACGCGTACAGTCTTTCCCGTCGATGAGCAACGTGCCGTTGGTTATATCTTCAAGACCGGCAACCATTCTGAGTGTTGTGGATTTACCGCAACCCGAAGGGCCTACCAAAACGATAAATTCGCCGTCGTCAATGTCGAGATTGAAGTCCCAAACGGCCTGAACACCGCCGTCATAAATTTTATCCAGATGTTGTATATTTACGGAAGGCATTATTGAACCTCCTCTGCGGCGGGAGCCGCGCTTTCTTGTGCCGCAGCAGCTGCAAGTTCCTCTTCTTCGAGGCCTTTGAGTGCAAGTTCAACGTCAACCGTTCCTTCGGCGATTCTCTTTTCGAACGCCTCGTGGCGAACGCATACAAAGTACGAATACACCGCGGCGGCAATGTAGAACAGAGTCGACAGCACAAGATATACTATAAGTATAGAACGTGCCGCAGGTTGCGAAAGAATCGCACCGAAGTAGTCCTTACCGACTTGCGTTTTGTTTAAAGTAATCCAAAATGCCTGGTCTCTCCAAGCAATGTTGGGGTATATAAATATGCGCGCAAATTCAACCACGGCAAGTATTAAAAGTACAATGCAGTAACGCTTATTGTACACTTTAACGCCCTCGGCGCACAGGAATGAGGCAAGCAACAATACCAGCGTATACAAAACCGAAGCACCCATTAAAACGGTGTAGAAAGTGGAATTGTTATATGCATACAAAAGCATTATATACAAGCACCCGAACGCCAACCCGCCATAGCAGAGCCACTGGCCGAGTTTGTTCTTTTTATAGCGCATTATGTCGTCGCGAACAATTTTAAGATTTTCAGACGGCTTCTCCATTTACTGCCTCCTCTACCTTATTTTCTTCAAGCGGTGTTGCGGCGCCCTGCGCAAGAAGAGCCTTTTCGCCCTTCATGAGCAAAGTCTTCCAAACCGTGTTGAGAACAAGCATAACCGCGTCCACTATTACCACGGCATAGAGAACATAGCCGATGATAAATATTGCGTGGGAGTCGGAATATTTTTCCCAACCTATGGGAACAGTTACGTTGGGCATGCCCTGTGCAATCTGTTCCTTTGCCGTTGTAACGCCGTCATAAACGGACTTATATCTTTCAAAGTCCAGAGCGCCGAACAGGGATTCGGTGCGGGCTACGCCCCAGAAACCTATCGCCGCCAAAACAATGCCGAATACAGCAAGCACGCCCACGGAAATGTAGTTGGTTATGTAGTAGTTGCGGCGGCTGTTGGTTGCAAAGAAGAACTGCAACGCCGCCAAAACAACAAATACAACGCCGAGGATAACTATAAGATCGTTAAAGCCCGTTGCCGTAGCCGTCCAGGTGTTATTCACATACTCCTTGCCTATAACAAAGGTAAAGAGCGCGTCGGCGCCTATGGGGTCCTTTCTAAGAGGAGAGCTGAACTGCCCCGACCTTGCGGCAAAGGCATAGCTGAGCGACCCCGTGCAGAAGGCAAAGCCGTATACAAGGCTTAAAGCCGCCAAAATCAGCGTAACCAAAAACAGAATTTTTTGAAATTTAATTTGAGTTTTCATTGTTTCCCCGTTTATCCGTTTACTTTGCCGCCCGCCCGAAAGCGGGCGGCAAGTAACGTTAATTTGTTTTTTTTACGCCCGAGAAAAGCGTTTTACTGTAACTTATTTGTTTACGTAATAGGTGTACAGCTCCTGCCAAGCCGCATTCCTCAAAGATTCATACTGAGGAGCTATGCTCTTGAGGTAGGTAACTATTGCAGAAGGACTGCTTACATCACCCGTTTTAGCTACGGCGCCGAAGTCGCCGAAGCCTGCGTTTGCACCGTAAGCCGCAACTTCAAGGATGAAGTAGTTGGTAAGATCGCTACCTGTCTTGAAGAGCGCCGTGAAGTCTGCATAGGTGTTGATAGTATCGGATGCGGACTTGGGAAGGGTGATGCTGGGAGCGCAGGTGTACCAAGGGTTATCGCCTATTGCCTGCTCAACCGTGCGGGTTGCGCCGTTACCTAATGCCGCGCCGAAGATATCGAAGCCCTTTACAGCCATATCGTTGCAGAGCTGAACCATTGCCGAGTTGTTCAAAATACCGTGGCTCTCTGCGCCGAGGAGCAAGTTCTGTACGTTGGTGTTGGACATTGCCGCGCCATCGTTTTTGTAACCGTTTACGGGCGTGTTGGTTAAAACAAGTTGACGAACCGCACGGGTGTAGTAAGGGGTCATAACGCCGTTGTAAACGTAGCCGTTAGGATATTCGGTGTTGGCGCCGTCGGTACCGGTGCGATAGAGCTTGTTCTTATATACGAGAGCATAGCCCTGATATTCGGGGGTCATGGTGTACTGTTTGCCGTTGTCGTAAGTTGTAACTACGCCGAGGTCATACAGTTCGGGCATGGACATATTGGATACATCCGTTTCCCTGCCGTTGATGTTGAGCTTGGTTACGGGTTCGCCGTACCACCAGCCGTTGTTGGTTGTGGTGTAGCCCGCGCTGTCGCTGCCGGTGAGGTTATCCGTATCCGAACGGTCGCCGAAGGTCGTTAGCGTAAGGCCATCGGGAGAGTAGATATAATCCATAAGGGCAAGAGCCGCACCGAGCCTGTTTTGATCCTGTGCAACAGCCGCAGGTATTACAAGGCCGCCGGTCTTGAGCTTCAAAGCGCTCTCGGTGAATCTCATAACCGTGATGTCGCTGGCATTGCGCTCTGCAAGGGGCTTATCGTTGGTTGTGAGCGCGCCGTTGTTGGCATTATATGTGGAAGTATCGTTGGTGAGCCACTTGGAAACGGGGGTAACCACGCAAGTCCAGTTGTAACCCTCGGTAGTTTCTACTCTGCCGTCTTTGGTTGCGTCTGCCGTACCGACTGTCTGAGTGTGAACGAAGTCGTTGGAGGAAAGACCCTGGAAATGTCCAGGTACACCATCATAGCCACTGTTGGAGGAAGCGCCACCGAACGAACCTGTTTCACCTTTCGCGGAGTTTGCATTGAAAGAAGGAACAAGGCCTTCGGTGTGGAATGCGCTGAACCTTGTGAGCGCGTCCCAAGTGCTTACGTTGAACCGGGTTTCACGGAAGTTACCGGAGCTATCGAGATAGTTCATGGACTCCATGCCGCGCACGCCGTAGAGTTCGCCGATCATGGCCGTGTTACGCGTGGTTCTGTTTGTGAAACCCGTACGGGGAACATACAGCCAAGTGGAAGCGCCTTCGTTGGTATCCTTGCTGGTCTGTGCTTGGTGCGAACCGAGGAAGTTGCCGCAAGTTACGAATACCCTGCCTATTGCGGCATAGGTATCAACGTCCCAAGCCGCGTATGTGGCATTGAACAGGTCGCTGAGCTTCGTGGTTTGACCCTTTACGGTTGAGCCGTAGAACTGGCTCCACTCGGTTGCGTTTTCGCTGTCCGCCCACTTGTAAGCTACCTTTATATATTCGCGGAGAATGTTGAGGAGATGTTCGCCCTTCAATTCGCCGCTCTTGGCGTTGATTGCAAAGTTCTGCAACTCAACTATGTTGCCGCTGGTGCCGTTATAGGTAGAACCTGCGGCGTCGGAGATTGCCTTGCCGAGAGCAGAGCTTGCGTCCTTGGCGGCCGCCAGAGCCGCGTCGTAGTCAACCTTTACCCAAACGGTCTTTAAAATATCGGAGGGATCGGTTGTCTTAACAACATAGGAACCCGTCTTGCCCATATAGGATTCGATACTAGCCTTTGTACCATCGTAGGTTTCCTGTGTGGTACGGTTACCAAGATTAAGTCCCTTCTTTGCGTCGGCCTGAGCCTTGAAGGTTATTGTGCCGCCGTTCTTTGATGAAGCCTGCGAAAGGTTAGCGTAGTCAAGCAACTCGGAAACATAGTCCTTTCTGAACAGGTTGTATCTTTCGGCGTCGTTCATACCTGCATAGTAGGGCGAGTAGTAGATAGCGCCCGTTTCGGTATCGGACAGGGTGCCCAGCTCTGCAAGAGCGTTGCTGTCAAGGAAATGACGGAGGTTGGGCATGTTGTTCATGTACTTGGACAAATCCAAAAGGCTGCCCGCGTCGATGGCCGTCTGTATGGAGTTGAGGTCGGATGCGCCTATAATATCATAGTTTTGAAGGCCGAGCTGGGTATACAGGTCGAGCTTTGCGTCCTTGCCTTCCCACTTATCCACTATTTGGATATTGAGAGCTTCCTGATAGTTCTGCCAAATGGGCTTTAAAGCGCCCTTTTGATAGGTTTTGCCGTCGGGGAGCTTAATTTCGGTGCCTGCCGCCGAACCATCGGGGTTTTTCAAAGGCAATGTGGTTGTGTCGAATGAAATCTTGGTTGTATCACCGTCATAACCCAAGGCAACGGTTACCTTTGTGCCCGGCTCATACTCGATGATTTCAATTGTGTTATCGATTGCGGGTCCCTTGGGGCCTTTGGGACCGCAGGCCGTCATGGAGCCTACCAGCGTTCCGGCCATTACGAAGGAAACCGCAGCAAACGCAATTTTCTTTGTTTTGTTCATTATTTTTCTCCTTATAATTATTTATAAATTTTTTATTATGACGGGCAAAGCCCGCACAAAACCTTTATTATTCCTTTACGCCGCCCATGTTGACGCCCTTTGCAAAGTACTTTTGCACGAAGGGATAAACAACCAGAATGGGAATTATGGAAAGAAGTACCATTGCATAGGCAACGGCAGTTGCGTTACCCGTGCGTTGATCCCAATCAACGCCGTGAGGCGGTTTATTCTTTGAAAGCGTTTCCAAATCGAACTCGCCGCCCGTGAGACCAGTATATAACGAAATGAAGTCCCTTATATAAACCTGTACGGGCCAGTTGTACTTTTGGCCTTGACCCATGATCCTATACGACCAGAAGTAGCCGTTCCACCTACCTACACCGAAGAACAATGCAACGGTTGCGATGGTAGCTTTGCTCATGGGGATATATACCTGCCACAGAATCTGGAATTCGGTTGCGCCGTCTATTCTTGCCGCTTCCTCTATCTCGGAGGGAACGCCCTCGAAGGCGTTTCTCAAAAGGATGAGGTTGGTTGCATTGGCGCCCATTGCTATAACGACGAGCCATTTAAGGTCGATATCGTACATGCTGGTGCCGCTGCCGGTGATTCTGGCAAAAATTTCGCCCGTTCTCTGGAAGTTGTTGAAGGATGCAACTATACCTGCGGAGAACCACATGGTGAACACGAGGAAGAAGTTCCAGGCGTGCCTGCCCATGAGTCTGCGCTTGGAGAGCGCGTACGCCGCAAATATTGTGAAGAACATGGACCACAACGTTCCCAGGAAGGTTACAAAGAAGGTGTTGGAATAGTAAATCCAGAACTGACTGCTTTGAACTATAACCGAGAAGGCGTTACCGGAGAAGCCGAGCCCGCCCGATTGGGAAGTGGGCCACAGGGTAACGAGGTTGTTGTTTACCGCTATCGGGTCGGAGAAGGTTGCCACAAGCACGAATATCATGGGATATACGCACATTAAAGCAAACAATATCAAAAATACGTACGAAATTATCTTGAAGATAAGTTCGCTTACTTCCATTTTTCTTTTCATACGCGTTTCTCCTTAATACAACGATACGTTGGCAGCGCGCTTTGCAACTGCGTTTGCGCCTATTACCAAAATCATACCTATGAGGTTGTTGGTCATTTCTGCCGCCATACCGTAGGCAGCCGTGGTCTTGGATGTGCCTTCGCCCGATGACAACGCGTTCGCCAAGGTGGATACAACGGTTGCCGCCTCGTAGTTGCCCTGCTGGTCAAGAGCGGGGTTCAACAGGTAGAGCTTTTCGTAGCCTACGGAAAGGAGCGAGCCTATCTTCATTATAAGCATTATAACAACGGTCGAGAGTATGTTGGGGATAACCACGTAGCGCATTTGCTGCATTTTGCCCGCGCCGTCTATCTGAGCCGCCTCATAGGACGTGGGCGAAATGGAAATTACCGCCGCAAAGTACACTATGGAGCCGTAGCCCGCGGCCTCCCATGCGTTTGAAATCTCATACAGAGCTCTGAAATAGGTTGCCGAATAGAACAGACCGCCCGCGGCCTCCGATCGGAACCTGTCCGAACCTATGATTGCCACCAGCACGCGCGATACTGCGCCGAGTTCCTGACCCTGAGCCACATCGGAACCGCGGAACAACGCCAGCAACAGGGACGTTACAACAACGGTGGACAGGAATTTGGGAAGATACACGCAAACTTGCAGTATGGACCTTAGCACATTGGAGCGGATTTCATTGAAGAAGAGCGCAAGTATGATGGGGAACGGGAAACCGAACAAAAGCCCGTAGAAAGACAATATGAACGTGTTTCTGAAAGCCATCCAGAACAAGTTGGTGTGGTAGTTACCCTTGTAAACGCCGATACCGAAAATGTACTTGAAGTTCTCGAACCCTGCCCAGGCACGGTCGAGCGCTTCAACTTCTTCACCCTGTTTGAAAACAGCTACGAGTTCGTACAGGGGCATGTACTTCCAGAATATGTAAACGAAAATCATGGGAACGAGCATTATGTACAAACGCCAATCTTTTAACAGATTGAATCCCGCGTTTTTCCATTTGTTCTTTTCCGTTTCGTCGCGCACACTCTGCTCGGATGACATCCTATAAGCGCCGCTTACCTCATCGCGTTCCAAAAAGTCGTCATACTTCAATAGTTTAAACATTAAAGTTGCCCTCCATTTGGAAAAATTTTCCTCCTTATTTTTTTATATAAAACCTTGTGGAGCGAAAGATTTTCTTTTTCTCCTTTCGGGATTTTCCTGCAAGCGACTTGCCTGCCTTTTGCTCCTCTTCCGGTTTGTACCACCCGAACCCCTCGACGTTCATATTTATAATTGTTCTTCCGTCGTCGGGATATTCTTTTTTTGCTATGTCCTTTCCTGTTAAATGTTTCCGTATAATCACTGCAAAGCAGCGATTATACGGAAGGGCGCCCTTCCGTATAATCACTGCAAAGCAGCGATTATACGGAAGGGCGCCCTTCCAATCTATAATTTTTTTGGAATTTTATCACATTTATTTATTGCGGTTTATTGCCGTTTACAAATCGTCCGTCCGCTTGTTGAGAATGGATAGCGTTTCGTCGTCCAAATCTATCGGCTCATCCCCGAACGTGTCGCGGCGGGCCTCTTCCTCCCGCTCCTTTTTGAGCCGCAGAAGGTAGCCCTTCTGGTTTTCCACCATTCCGTCCAGCCTGCGCAGAACAAGTATTATTATTTCGCCCATCACAAGCGCCAGAAGGCCGCCGTCGGAAAACCCGAACATGGTTGCAAGCTGTGTTACGAAGTCTTTATAAAATATTGCCGATAAGCCCGCTCTTACGAAATTTACCGCAACCCAGCCCGTAAGTACCAGCAGGAACGCCCAATACCAATGCTTGTAAAGCCGTTCGTTCTTTATCAGTTTTATAAACAGAAGCTCTGCGGCTATGGCGGCGTTGCTTACAACCATTATTATGTAGGTCTGCCAGGCGCCGCCGCGGATTGCGGCGTACAGAACGCCTTCAAACACCGCAACAAAAACTCCCCACCATCCCCATCGAACGATTATGAGAGTTATTAACGGAAGCATTAAGTTTAAAGTATATATAGCGGCGGACGAGAACCAGAAACGGGAAAAGTAACAAACCAATTCGGTTATGGCCGCCAAAGCGGTAAATATACAGAGATCACCGGCGCGATATTGCTTTATGGATATGAATTTTGAACCATTTTTACGCATTTTCTGACAAATTAATCATTTTTATCGACCGTAAAAAGTCAACTACACGCCTTTTTTATAAATAAGTAACATTATACTATCACACGGCCGGGAGTTTGTCAATAGATTTTTTTAAATTTCACTTTTAACATTATTTTAACAAAATAAACATTTGCCGTTTTATAGTGTTGCAATATATATATTAATGTGATACAATGTTTGAAGTTTGAAAACGGGGGTTTTTATGAAAAGAATTGTTATCGGGCCGGGCGACGACCTGCAAAAAACATTTGACGGGATTGACTGTCCCACGGAAATTTTTTTAAAAAACGGAATCTACAACCAAAAAACCGTGCTTAGAGCCTCCGACGTAACGCTTGTGGGCGAGAGCCGCGAAGGCGTGAAGATCAGATTTGACGACTACGCTTCCAAACTGCACGCCGACGGCAGGGTTTACCAGACTTTTCGCACCTATACCATGTGCGTTACGGGCGAAAACGTCAAACTCAAAAATCTTACGGTGGAAAATTACGCCGACCCCTCCGGCGGGCAGTGCGTTGCGCTTTCTGTGATCTGCAAGCGGTTTTTTGCCGAGAACGTCGACCTTTTATCCCACCAGGACACGCTGTTCCTTGCGCCCTTCCCCAAGGAACCCATAATAAAGGATTCCGAGCTGGTTCCGCCCGAATGGCTGAACATGACGGGATATGACGCGCACATCTTTAAAAATTGCAGGATTTACGGCACGGTGGATTTTATTTTCGGCTGTGCGGAGGCATATTTCAAGGACTGCGAAATTATCTCCCTCAAAAGCCGCCACGGCGGCTATCTGGCGGCGCCCGCGCACCCCAAGGAGCAAGACACGGGCTTTTACTTTATAGATTGCAAGCTGACCGACGGCGGGGCGGAACAGGGCGTGTATCTCGCCAGGCCGTGGAGAGACTACGGGCTGTGTGCGTTTATAAACTGCACCGCCGACGGGCATTTGGCCGATAAACTCGTAAACAAATGGAACGATACCGAACGCAACAAAACGGCGAGGTTTTCCTACTACAACCTTTCGGGGTTCTGCGGGCACCCCGAACCGTGGGCCAAACGGCTTACTGCCGAAGAGGCGGACAAAATAACCGAACGTTACCTCAAAAAAGAGGCGGGGTTTTTAAAATGACTCTTTCGGTGAAAGGACGGTACCTGTTTGAGGACGGCAAACCGTTTTTTTGGCTGGGCGATACCGCCTGGCTGCTTTTTGAAAAACTTACGCCCGCAGAAACAGAGCTTTACCTATCCGACCGCGCGGGCAAGGGCTTTAACGTCGTGCAGGCAACCGTACTGCACACCTCCCAAAGGCTTGAAAGCGGACAAACGGCATGTGCGGAGTATTTTGACAAAATAGCTTCGGCTGTGGAATACGCGCGCAAACTCGGCATTTATATGGCCCTGCTCCCCTGCTGGGGAAGTTTTGTGAAAAATAAGATAATAGACCGCGGCAACGTTGAAACTTACGCACGTTTTCTCGGCAGACGGTTCAATAAATACGATAACATCATATGGATCCTCGGCGGCGATATCCGCGGAGACGTAGACCCGGCGCTGTACGACGTCTTTGCAAAGACGCTTAAAAGCTATAATCCCGAACGCCTTATCTCCTTCCACCCCTTCGGGCGCACCTGCTCCTGCCGTTGGTTCAACGGCTGCGGGTGGCTGGACTTCAACATGTTCCAGTCGGGGCACAGGAGATACGGCCAGACCTTTGCAAACGTGTCCGATAACGGCAAAAACGGCGAACCCGATTACGAAGAGGACAACTACAAATACGTTGAAGAGGCGCTTAATTTAAACCCCGTTAAGCCCGTTCTGGACGGGGAGCCTTCCTATGAGGGGATTGTACAGGGTCTGCACGATTTTTCCCAGCCCTATTGGACGGCCCGCGACGTGCGCCGCTACGCCTATTGGAGCGTGCTTTCGGGGGCGTGCGGCTTTACTTACGGCAACAATGCCGTGATGCAGTTTCACTCCTTCGGCGACCCCGACGCAAACTACGGCGTGCGCGAAGAGTGGCGCACGGCTCTCTCCGCCGAAGGCGCACGGCAGATGAAATATTTAAAACAACTCATGCTGTCGGTTGATTTTACGCAAGGTTCGCCCCGCCCCGGTCTTATTATCGATAACGGCGTGCGGTACGACCACTCCGTATGCTTTGCGGGGGAGGATTTTGTCCTTATATACAACTGCAACGGCGGGGAGATACGCCTGCGCGCGCCCTTTAACTCCCCTTTTAACGCCTTTGAATTCAACCCCGGAAACGGGTGCAGGCGGCCATTGGGCTTCAACAAAGCCGCAGACGGTTACATCTTCCCCGCATGGGACGGGCACGACCGCGTTATTATATTGCATAAATCATGAAATCTACTTCCAAAGCAAAATTATTGCTGTTTTTGAGGCTGTTCGGCGAGTCCCTCTGCCTGCCTTATATAAGTCTGTTTTTGAGGGGAAAAGGTTTTACCGAGGGACAGCTGGGTATTATTATCGGGCTGATTCCCCTGACCGCCCTGCTGTGTACCCCTCTCTACGCAAAATTTTTCAATACCCCCAAAAAGGCAAAGGCGGCGCTCTCGGTTATGGGCGCCGTTGAAGCCGCCCTTGTGGTTGCACTGCTGGTTTTCGGCGGGAATTTTGTTGCCGCCGTTGCACTTATTATTGCCATAAGCATAATGTCCAGCTCCAACTACGGGCTGCTGGACAGTCTTTTGGGGTTGATATGCTCGGAAAGCGGCAAACAGTTCGGCTCGGTGCGCGTTTTCGGCGGGATTGCCTATATGACAGGCAGTCTGTGCTGTTTCGGCGCGGGAAATATAATAAGGGCGCTGGGAGACGCCGCCCAGACGCTGTACCGGATTGCCTTCCCCGTGGCGGCGGGAATGTACGTTATAGTAAGCGCGATATTCCTGTTTGTGAGGGCTCCCGAACCGCCCGAAAAATCAACAGAAAAGGTAACGATAACGGGTATTCTCGGCAACGGGAATTTTATGGGCTACGTTCTGTTTTACGTCTTGATGATAGGCAGTATGCAGGTGTGCGACGATTTTTACTCCCTGTATCTCGTTTCAAAGGGCAACCCCGACTATTTGTACAGCTTTGTTATGCTCGGCTTTGTGTTGATAGAAATAACCACCATGCTGGTTATGAACAAGTTTGCAAAGCCCGAACTTAAATATCTGGTCATTGCCTGCGGGGTGCTGGCGGTAAGGCTGGTTATACAGTCCCTCCCGTTTTTGCCCACCTGGGCGCTTATCGCGTCCCAGCTTTCGAGGGGAATTACCTGGGGCATAACTCTTTATGTCTCCACACCGCACATAATCAGGATACTCGGCTTTGAAAAGTCCACCACGGGCATAGTTTTGTGCTGGTTTTTCCTTGAAGCGTTTACCGCCGTGTTCAAACTGTGCGGGGGATATATAATCTCCGCGATAGGCTACCCCTATTTTTACATGATTTTCGCCGCGCTGACCGTGGCCGACCTTATATATTTGATATTCTATAAGCGCAAAACGGAGGCTTTGCCGCTCTGCACAAACAAAGACGAAAAATAAACCCTGCGGTTATATTTTATAAATCAAAAAGAGGTAAACAATGAACAAGATTTCCAAAAAGACTGCCTGCGGGCGTGCGCGCAAGCTGTTGGCCGAACTCTCCCTTGAAGAAAAGGTGAACCAGCTGACCTGCCTTAACGTAAAGCCCGAAAATATCGACAGCCTCAACTCCCCCGCCACGGGCTGTGCCGTTTTAGGCGTTGTGCGCCATGGCGACTACCGCGAGTACGTTAAAAAAGTACAGACCTATATAATGGAAAAATCCCCCCACCATATTCCCGCGCTCATGCACGCGGAGGGGCTTTCGGGGCCGGTGTGTCTTTTGGGCGGGTGCCAATATCCCGCGCCCATAGGCCTGGGCGCAACTTTTGAGCCCGAACTTGTTGAAAAGATGGCTTCGTTCACCCGTAAACAGCTTGCCGCAAACGGCATAAGGCACGCGCTTTCGCCCGTGCTTGACCTGGCGCGCGAACTGCGCTGGGGCAGGTGCAACGAAACTTACGGCGGCGACCCCACCCTTTGCGCCGGCTTTGCCGTGAGCTTTATCCGCGGTATGCAGGGCGACGACCTCACCTGCGGCGTGGCCGCAACCTGCAAGCACTTTTTGGGATATTCCTTCACCGAGAGCGGGCTGAATTTACAGCAGACGGTTATGCCCTTTAAAATTTTGCGCGAACAGTACGCAAAGCCCTTTGAGGCGGCCATAAACCTTGCCGACGTAAAGTGCGTAATGAACAGCTACTCCATGATAGATTGCGTGCCCGTGTGCGCCAACAAACAGGTGCTTACCGACCTTTTGAGGGACGATTTGGGATTTACGGGCACGGTGGTTTCGGACTATGGCACAATAAACCACTTAAATACGCGCTACCGCATCACCGGAGACACGGTTGAAATGGCAAGACTTTGCCTTGAAGCGGGGCTGGACGTGGAATTTCCCAACCGCGTAATCTACGGCGACGAGCTGGTTGCCGCAGTGCGCGCGGGCGAAATCGACGAAAAACTGATAGACCGCTCTGTTCTGCGGTTGCTCACTTTAAAATTCGAGCTGGGGCTGTTTGAAAACCCCTTCTTCGTGGGCGATTACGCCTCCGCCATGGACAACACGGCCGCAAACGAAGGCTCGCTTGAAGCGGCGTTAAAGAGTATTGCCCTGCTTAAAAACGACGGCATACTGCCCATTGAAAACAGGAAGGCAAAGCTCGCCGTAATAGGCCCCTGCGGAAATTCCCTCAGGCTGATGTACGGCCACTACACCGCCGTGGCGGCCTGGGAAATGCTTAAAGTTATAGATTCCATAAAGTCCGAAAATTCGGGCAGTGCGGACTTTATAAACCTCATGAACCAGGGCGCGGACGGAAGCGTCAAAAAAATACGCCCCCGCGAAATAGAGAGCAAATATATTTTCGACGATGATATAAGGCAGGCATATCCCTTGGCAAAAACGCTGTACGAGGGCATAAAAGAGAAATTCGCAAGCGTTAAATTTACCGAGGGGTGCGATTACAAGGGCGGCGATACAAGCGGCTTTGCAGAGGCGGAAAAACTTGCAAAGGAGAGCGATTTGGTTATCCTCTGCGTGGGCGAAAAGAGCGGGCTGGATCCCTCCTGCTCCTCAGGCGAGGGCGTGGACTGCGCAAGCCTGGCCCTGCCCGGCGTGCAGAACGAACTTGTCAAGGCCGTGTACGCCGCAAACGGAAACTGCGTTATTGTGCACACGGGTTGCAAGCCGCTGTGCTGGGAGTGGGCGTACAAACACATTCCCGCAATACTTGAAGCGTGGTTCCCCGCAACTTTCGGCGGCGAGGCCGTTGCCCGCGTACTGTGCGGGGAATATAACCCCGGCGGAAAAACGCCCGTGGATCTGCCGAGAGATGCGGGGCACTCTCCCGCTTATTTCGGGCAGATGAACGGCTCTCTGTCCCACACACATGAAAATTTCGGCATAACGGGATACGCCGATTCGCCTTCAACCGTGCTGTTGCCCTTCGGCTACGGGCTGAGCTACACCAACTTTGAATACGGCGCACCCAAACTTTCGCACGATAACAACGGCAACATAACGGTGTGCGTGGAAGTTAAAAATACGGGCGAAAGGGACGGCGAGGAAGTCGTACAGCTCTACGGCAGGGACGAATTTGCCTCCTGCGTAAGACCCGCGAGGGAGCTTATAGGCTTTAAGCGGGTTGCGCTTAAAAGCGGGCAGAGCAAAACGGTGCGCTTTAAATTCAACATAAACATTCTGTCCTTCCAAACCCCCGACGGGAGCTGGATTGTCGAAAAGGGCGACTTTACCTTTTATGCGGGGAGCGACAGCCTTGCCGAGAAGTGCTGTGCGTACAGGCTGGAAAATACCGTAAAAGTAAACCCCAACCGCCGCGACTTTTTTGCAACGGCGGAAGCCGAATAATTAATCACAGGTGAAAAATGCGTAAATTTATATTTTATTATGAAAAAGACGGAAAGTGGAACCAAATTCCCGAAAACAGCGTGAACGGCTGTAACATGGAATATTCGTGCGGGGGCGGCAGATACTATTGCCGCGCAAAAGAGGACGGCGGGCACGTTTCGTACACTATGGGCTTTGACTGCGCATACGATACCAAACTTAAAATGGAGATGCGCACCGACGGCAAAAACCCCTTTAACATCATTCCCTGCAACCTGCACGGCGACAATAATTTTAAGGGTTCGTTCCCCTATACCCTGCCCTTTTTGGTAAATTCCGGCGCGACTCCGTTCGCCTCGGATAGGTGGGAATTCCGCGCAGACAGGGCGGCCGCGCCGCTCTCGGCAATATGCACCGACGGGGGCGTTGCGGCAATCTCCATACAGCCGTACAGCGACGCCGAAGGCGGAAAAAGAACGGTTACGGGGTATATAAAGAGCGCCGCAAAAGAGGAGCCGCAGGGCGTTTACCCGCAAGTGTATGGCGTAAACTATATCCACAACGGGCTATACGCGCAGACGGGCGGGGTTTTGGGCGTGAGCCTCGGCTATACAAACTTCCCCTACACCTTTTCGCACAGGGAGCTTTTAAACCCCTCCACCTGCGAGTCGGCAAAAAGGGCCGAAGCGTGCGGCAGAATATATTTCCGTGCGGGCGACAGGCGCGCCCTGCACGAAATTATAAGGGAAGAATATTATTTGATACGCGGGGAGCGTGCGGAGTATAAAAACACACCCGTGCAGGCGGTGAACGCCATTATAGACTCGCTTGTAAACCTGAACTTTGACAGGCAATCGGGAGAATATACCAACAGAAAATGCAAGCCGCCCCGCGACACTCACCTTCTACCCTGGCGGGAAGTGTGCGAAACAGGCTGGACGGGCGGTTCCATTCTGGCATATCCCTACTACCTCGCCCGCGAAATAGACGGGGCGCTGGACGGCATAGATTTTACGGGCGTTATGGACGGCGAAGATATTTTCAACAGGATAGTAAACGCCTATAATCCCGCAACGGATATGTTCTATAACCTCTATAAACCCAGACTCGACGGCGATTTGAACACCTCCGCCTGGTTCAACAAAGAGAAGGAACACAAGCACTTTGCCTATACTTTGGCGGAGGCGTGCCACTACATTTTAAAGACTATACTGCTTTTAAAGAAGCGCAAGGAGAGCTTTAACCCGCTTTGGCTTGAACGCACCGAAAAATGCCTTGAAACGGTTGCCGGCTTACAGCGCGGCGACGGGGCGTTTGGGTACTCCTATTGGGACGACCGGAAGGAAGTTGCCGACTTTGACGGGTTTGCGGGCTGCTGGTTCGTGCCCGCGCTCGCCGAACTGTATCTTGTAACGGGCAATAAAAAGTATCTGCGCTCTGCCCAAAAGGGCGAGGATTATTACTATAAGTTTGTTGCGGAACTCAATGTTTACGGCACTCCCATGGACACGCGCAAAGCCGTGGACGAAGAGGGCAACCTCGCATTTATTACGGGTGCAAAACTTCTGCACCAAATCACGGGGGATAATAAATACATAGGCTACCTTAAAGATTCCGCCGACTACGAGCTGTTGTGGAGGTTCGCCTACAATTCCCGCCCCGAATATGCGCCGCTAAACAAGGGCTGGCGTTCACGCGGGGGGTCCGTTACTTCCGTCTCCAATCCGCATATCCACCCCATGGGCATACTTGCCGACAGCGCAATGAGATATTTATATTCGCTCACGGGCGACGCCTACTACCTCGACCGCGCAGACGATTCCACCGCGTTTATTTTGCAGTGTCTGGAAATGTATCCCGATAAAACGGGCTACGGCAGATACGGCGTGCTCAGCGAAAGATGGTGCCCCAGCGACGGGCTCACAATAGAACGTTTCAGCGACGGAAAAGAGTACAGCAGTTGGTTCAGCTATAACCTCTGGGCGGCCGCCTGCGCCCTCGAAGGTATCGAAACATATATCCTCGATAAACGTGACGCTTAACCCAGGTTTCTTGCAGCGTGTCGCTGCACCCAAGTTTCTTAATTGCGTTGGCAATAGACGAAGTTTGCCGCAAGTCAAACGATGGCGTGTCGCCGTTGCCCAGCGTGTCGCTGCGGCCGGGTTTCTTGCAGCGTGTCGCTGCGGCCGGGTTTCTTAATTGCGTTTACGGTGGACGAAGTTTGCCACAAGTCAAACATTAACATTACATTGCAAACATTTAAAAAATGCGGGGCCCGCAAAGGCTCCGCATTTTTTGTGAACTTTTGTATTTACGTAGTTAGCAACGGGTTAGAAACAAGCAAGACAATAATTATTTTAAATAATTATGTTGCAAGCAGGGTTCCCCTGCGCCGCAAGACCCAATTTGCGAATACTTTCGCCTGAGCGGGGTGAATGCCTGCGATTATATTGTGCGCCCTTATTTATTGCGGGCAGAGGGACGAGCGAGGCATTTCATAGCACAGCACAGTGCGCTGTGCGTGCCGAAGTGAGATGAGTGAGCGCATTCGTCCCG
>CANREJ010000013.1 GCA_947629665.1 uncultured Clostridia bacterium | reverse complement strand
CCTCTTTCCAATCCCCATTTCTTGCCGACCTTCTCATAAAACTCCGTTTGAAGTTGAGAGAGCTTCTGCCTGTCGAATAAGTCCTTTGAACACAACTTGCCGTTTACTATCGGCACTATATTGAGGTGAAGATGAGGCGTTGTTTCGTCCTTGTGGACTACGGCAGAGATTATGTTTTCCGCGCCGTATTTGTCCGCAAAAAACTTTGCGCAGTCCCCGAAAAATTCTCTCTCTACCGCAGGCGGCAAGCTATCGAAAAAATCTCTGTCGGAAGTCAACACAAAGGAATTCATATAAATGGCGTCCGACCTCAATTTGCGCTTTAAAGTCAGGGTCGATAACCTTGCGTTTATAAACTCCATATATGTCGGCGGCGGCACAGCCAAATGATAATTGCGGCTTGTGCGGCTACTATCAATTTGAGGATTTGCTGCCTCGTAATTTTCGTCTCTTTCGTTTTCTTTCTCGACGGGCGAGACTTCCTGCCGAGTGTACTTTTCCATATGACAAACTAAATATGAAATATCTTTTACCTCCTTATTAAAATTTACCGTGTAGTTGCTACCTTGCCTTGCAAGTGTAGCTCACTGCGTCACGGCAAACTCCGCTTTTATGTTATCCGCGCAAGCGCGAATAACAAGTTTTCTTCGTTGCCGCTCCTTTTCCCAAAAATCTCACCACGTTGCGATTTTCGGGAACCCTATTTTGCGTGTAGTGGCTACCTTGCTTCGCAAGTGTAGCTCACTACACTTATTGCATAAGCTCCGTTCGCCCTGCGGGGCTGGTTTGGAATTTCGGTATGTAATCGGCGTTCATTCGGCGTGTAAATTCTTACCGATTATGGCGGTCTGATTTGCATTTTTTACCTCCTAAAATATTTTTATTTTACCGTTCAAAGTGACGATAATTGACTTAAAAAAGACAACAAATAAGCCGATGACTGCTACTCGCAAATCATCGGCTTTAACGAATTTGGTATTTTATATTACCCTATGTTGGTTAGACATTCTATTAAATTTTTAACTTGTTTCATGCCTTGACTATGTACTCGTCTGGGTTTTTTTCTTGCTTGGTCAAAGCTACGTCGGGGGCGAGGCGGCGCAGACAGAACTTATAATAAACCTGCTTATTTGCAGTGCGCAGAAGAGCGGTGCAGTCAATCAGATATTGCCGCCAATCCTGCCACTTGTCCGCATCGCCGCAATGGTTTATCTTGCCTATTTTGTAGTGGTCCACGCTGTCGTCCGCAAGAGTTCTTTCAATAAGTTTCAGACTCTCCGCAGGTTCTATAGTCGGCTCAAAGCTGGCAAACGTCTTAATGCCGTTGTCGTGCAAAATCTTCAATGTCTCCAGCCGCTCTTCGGGCAGACTTGCAAACGGTTCCCACTCGCGGCTCTTGCTCTCGTCCATAAAAGTCAACGTCGTGCCAACGGTTATGCGGTCGCCGAAAGCCTTGAATACGTCCAAGTCCCTCAACATTCTGCTCCCGCCCTTTGAAAGTACGGCGACGGGCGCATTGTACTCGTTCAAAAGTTGAAGCGCGGCGCGGGTCGTGCGGCTGTCGTCGGCGTTGTTGCAGTAGACGTCGCCCACGAAGGACAATAAAATCTGCTCTTTGTAGACGTTTTGCCGTAAATCTTTTTCGAGATATTTCAATATATCTTTGCGCGGCGAGGGGACGCCGAAGTAGTCCTCGTCCTTTCTTTGAAGGGTGTGCGGCGCGTAGCAATATTTGCACCTGTGGCTGCACCCGATATACAGATTGAGGGCGTAGGGGCTGTATTCCCGCGCCATGCCCGTCGGTTTGTAGATTACGCTCATAATATTCAGCAATCGTATTCTATTCTTTTTAAGGAAGTCCCATAGAGGGGCTTCCTTTTTGCATGAAAATTTATTTATTTCAAAACTCCACGGTGAAGGTGCTGCCCTCGCCGAGGGTGCTTGTAACGCCGATTTTCCAGCCCGATTTTTGGCAGATTTTTTTAGCTACCGCAAGCCCCAAGCCGAAACCGCCGTTTTTGCCGCCGTGCGATTTATCCACCGTGAAGAAGCGTGAGAAAACTTTGTTCATATTTTCCTCGGCAATGCCGATACCCGTATCTTCCACTTTAAGCCCGTGATAGTTCAATGTTATAGTAATGCTCCCGCCGTCTTTGTTATATTTGATTGCGTTCCGCACCAAATTTCCAAAGATTTCGGTCAATCGCTCGTGGCGGCTCATAATAATTACGTTGTCGTCTATATGTTCGATTATCTTAATCTTCCGCTTGTCGGCTTCGGGTTTTAAGGCGGAAATCATCTCCCGCGCGAGCGAAGAAAAGTCCACTTCATAGGCGGGCAAGTCGTCGCTGTCGAGTTTGCTGTAATTTATTATGCAGGCAATCAAGCTCGAAAGCCGCTCGCTCTGCGTTAAGATCGTGGAATAGGCAACTGTTTTTTGCTCTTCGGTCATGCCGCCCGATTCCAAGAGTTCGGCATATCCGCGAATGGACGTCAAGGGCGTGTTCATCTCGTGCGTTACATTGGAAATAAATTCGTCTTTGGAGTTCTGCGCCCGCTCCACAAGTTCCTTTTCGGCCTTGATTTCGTCCATTTGACGGGCGATATTGCGGTTGCGCTCGTTGAGAATTTCGGCAATCGGTTTCAACTCGGAATATTTACTTTTGACTTCGCCGTCTGCCACGTTCGTTGCAAGCGTTTTTACGGGATTCAAAATAAAATACGTTGCGACGAAAGAGAGAATAAGGCACAGTATGACGTCAATGCCGATATAGGTTGCAAGGGTGGGCAGAGTGCGGGCGAATATCGCCCATTCGGACGGCACCGGCACGGCGAGCCGCACCAAAATTCCCCCGATACTCTTGCAGTAATAAATCATATTTTCGCCGAGGGTGGAGCTGTTTCTCACGGCAAACCCATCGCCGTTCAAAATTGCCTCTTTGACTTCCTCGCGGTCGGAGTGGTCGGGGGAAATGTCCTCCGTTTGGCTGTCGCCCAAAACATTTCCCTTCAAATCCATAAAAGTTACGCGCACGCCGTTTAAATCGGCGGAATAGTCGGTTGCCCCCTTACTATCCCTTAAATAACCGCCTTTTTCAAACGAGTTTATATAGGTTTTTAAGGCGTTTTCCGTTTCTGCGACGGACGAATTATAGTAGACCTGCGTCGAGCCTATCGAAAAGAGAAGAATGCACACCAGCGTTATGCCGAGCGAAAGTAAAAGTATGCGCCATTTCATAGTCTGTACCCCACGCCGAACATGGTTTCTATTTGTACGCCCAATTTACGAAGGCGGGCGACGTGATTATCGAGGGTGCGCGTTTCGCCCGTGTCGTATCCCCAGACTTCGGTCAAGAGTTTATCGCGCGAGAGGACTTTGCCTTGATTTTCCATAAAACACTTCAAAAGCTCGAACTCCTTGCGGTTGAGCGAAACGGACTCGCCGTCTATCTCGCAGGCGAAAGTTTCGGTGTCGAGGGTTATGTTTTGCGCCGTAAGCACGGTGGATTTCTGCTTGCCGCGAAGCCGAGCGTTTACGCGGGCGACAAGTTCCAACACCGAAAAGGGCTTTGCGATATAATCGTCCGCGCCCATATTCAAACCGTTCACCTTGTCCTCTTCTTTCGAGAGCGCGGAGAGCATTATACAACTCACCGACGGATATTTTTCTTTGAGAAGTTTTAAGGCGTCCAGCCCGCTTCCGTCGGGGAGCATAATGTCGAGCAGTGCGACGTCGGGCAGTTCATTTTGCAGTGCGGCGGTAAAATCTTTTAACGTGGAAAAGGACGAAAACTTAAAGTCGTTCATTTCAAGCGCGACCTTTACAAGCCCGCAAATGCTATTATCGTCCTCCAACAAAAATACTTTTCCTTTCATAGCTAATTTTATTATAACACCTTAAATAAATTTTGAAAATGTTTTATATTCTAAATAATTTATGTTGCAAGCAAAATCACACTTTTGCGCAGCAAGACCCAATTTGCGCATACCTGCGCCTCGGCGGGGTGAATGCCCGCGATTATATTATATGTGCGCCCCTAAAAATCGCGGGCAGAGGGACGAGCGCGGAATATTCAAAACAGCACAGTGCGCTGTTTTGCCGCGCGAGATGAGTGAGCGCATTCGTCCCCGCGCGAACGATGACCGAACACGGTGTTGCCCTTACACCGTGTGAGAAAGTAGCCCTAAAAATCACGAAAAATCGCAGTGCGCGCAACCGCACGAGATTTTTGTGAACTTGAATCAGCCGAAACGACCGTTAATGTAATCGTCCGTGCGCTTATCCTGCGGATGCGCGAACAATTCCTTCGTTTCGTTCATCTCTATCATCTCGCCAAGCAGAAAATACGCCGTATAGTCGGCAATGCGGAACGCCTGTTGCATATTGTGTGTTACCATGATGACCGTCATGCGCTTTTTAAGTTCCAGACAGAGTTCCTCTATCTTTGCTGTGGAAATGGGGTCGAGCGCACTCGTCGGCTCATCCATTAAAAGAATTTGCGGCTCGACCGCAAGTGCGCGGGCAATGCACAGCCGTTGCTGTTGTCCGCCCGAAAGCCCCAAAGCCGATTTTGAGAGCCTGTCTTTCACTTCGTCCCACATTGCCGCGCCTTTCAGGGAGTTTTCCACAATGCCGTCCAAATCTTCCTTTTTGCGGATACCGAACGTGCGCGGGCCGTAGGCAATGTTGTCGTAAACGCTCATCGCAAGCGGGTTGGGACGTTGAAAGACCATTCCGACGTTTTTTCTCAGGCGCGCCAAATCGCACCGCCTGTCGTAGATATTGTCGCTCCCGATTTTTATTTCGCCCGTGATTTTACAGCCTTCCACCAAATCGTTCATTCGGTTAAGGCTTTTTATAAGCGTTGACTTGCCGCAACCGGAAGGTCCTATAAGAGCGGTAAGTTTGTTTTTGGGAAACTCCATAAACACGCTTTTGAGAGCATGGAAACTGCCGTAATACAAATTCATTTCCCTGACGGAAACGGCGGTATTGTCCGCAATTTCAAATGGCGTTATGCACTTGGTTTTTTGCGGTTTGTTCGCCGAAATATCTTGATATATATTGCGTTTTTTGAGTAAAATCATACTTTGTTTCTCCTTTTGAACAGCCACTCGCAGAGGGTTACGAGAATATTCAGGACTACCACCACGAACATTAAAATTGCGGCAGTCGCATACGCTTCTTCGGTGTGCGTGCCCTCTACCATAAACCTGTAAATGAGGACGGCGAACGTAGAGCCCTGACTTGAAAATCCCGTGGGCGTGTATATGGACGACCCCGCCGTGTATATGAGAGCCGCGCTTTCGGAAACGATTCTTCCGATAGAGAGAATTATCGCCGTTACTATGCCCGAAAGAGCCTGCGGAAGCACCACCTTAAACACCGTTCGCAGTTTCCCCGCGCCCAAAGCGTAGCTCGCCTCGCGCATACTGTCGGGCACTTCGGATAAAGCCTGCTCGGTACTTCTTATTACCGTCGGCAAAATCATCAAAGCAAGGGTTATTCCTCCCGCCGTCAGGGAATAGTTGAGGCGACAAGCCGTTACAAAGAACAACATTCCGAACATGCCGAAGATTATCGACGGAATACCCGAAAGCGTGTCTATGAAAATGCGTATGATTTTGACGAGCGGATTGTCCTTTTTTGCGTATTCGTTGAGGTATATTGCCGCCCCAATGCCGAGCGGCAGGGCGATCAAAAGCGATAATAATATCAATAAACCCGTGGAAACAAACGCCGGTTGCAAAGTGGTCTGCCTGTTGGAACTCTTGCCGAAAAGGAAGTTTGCCGAGAGGTTCGGCAGTCCTTTCACAAGCACGAAAATGACTATAAAGCACAGCACAAACGCCATAAACAGGGCGACTATCCAACTTATAATCCACAAAACGTCCTGCACGCTTCCCGTGCGCTTATAGGAGCGGAGCTGCCCCTCTATTCCGTTGCTCTCGTCAATGCGGCGGGTGAAAAAGCGGTTACCGCCCAAACTATTGCGCCTTGTCAAAAGTAACAAAAGATTGAGTATCAAAATGAATACAAGTAGTACGAATCCCGACCCCATAAGTGCGGAAGTTTGAAGCTCGCTTGCATAGCCCATGTCGCGAACGATTATCGAAGTGAGCGTCGAAAAGGACGTGAAGAAGGAAAACGGATAGGCGTTCGCACCGCCGACAAGCATCTGCACAGCCATTGTTTCGCCGACCGCCCGACCTATTCCCAAAATAAGCCCCGCCAAAATTCCGTTTTTAGCCGCGGGCACAAGCACTTTCCACACGGTTTGGTTTTTGGTACAGCCCAACGCGAGTGCGCCCTCGTAATAGTTGGACGGCACGTTTTTGAGCGAGTTTTTGGCAACCGACGTAACAGTCGGCAAAATCATTATCGAAAGTATGAGACTGCTTGCTAAAAGTCCCGTTCCCGAAGTGCCGCTCTCCGCCAAATTGAACGTCTTTGTGAGCGCGGGCACGATAAACGTGTAGCCGAAAAGTCCGTAAATTACAGAGGGTATTCCCGCCAAAAGGTTTATAAGTTGCTCGTATGCCTTTTTGAGTTTTTTGGGGCAGTAATACACCATCCAGACGGCGGTTACAACCGCAAGCGTCCCGCCGACAAGCACCGACAGCGAAGTTAAAAATATACTGCCGACTATCATCGGGAGTATGCCGTATTGATTGGTCTGCGCGTTCCACACGTCCGAAAAGATAAATTTGAAAAAACCTATCTGATGGAACGCGGGGATAGCCGCATAGAGTATATAAAAAATTATCCCGAACACCGCCACGGTTGAAAAAGCCGCAAACATGGCAAACACCGCGCTTGCAACCTTTTCACCGTTGAAATGCAGGGATATGTGCCTGCTTTTCTCACTTTCCATAGGTAGATACGCACCCTTCGGCGTTTATTACCGCTTGCGCTTCCTCACTCATAATGTAGTCGTAAAACCCCTGCGCGACGGGCGAGAGTTCACGGGTCGTCGAAAGCACTATAGTGAACGGTCTTTGCAGGGCGTATGTTCCGTTTAACACGTTTTCGGTGGTGGCGGCAACGTAAGTCTCTTGCCCGTAGCCCTTGAAAGCAAGGGCTTTTATGTTTGCGTTACTCATAAGCACCGAGCCGAGTGAGATATAGCCGATAGACGCAGTGGACTGCTCTATCATCGCAATAACGCTACCCGTCGCCTGCTGTGCGTCCCACTTTGCGTGGGTGTAGCCCGGCAGATCATACTCGCCTTTGTATTCAGTCTTGATATCCTTGCCATTTTCGTCCTTTATGCCCTCGTTGAACGCCTCTCGCGTGCCGCTGGCTTGGTCGCGGGCTATGGCGGTGGTTATGGTGTCTTGGATAGCCGTGCCCTTCATATAGAGGTCGAAAACTTCCTCGTTGGTAACTTGCGTTACAGCGCAGTCTTTGTTGACGGTCAGGGCAATTCCGTCAAGGCAGAGCTGAACGCCCTTCACGCCGTCGCCCTCGTCAACTTTTTTGGAAGCAAGCCCAAAGTCGTTCAAGCCCGCTTTCGTGTCCGAAATTCCCACCGACGAGCCGCCCTGATTTACGATAATCTGTACGTTGGGGTGGGCGTCCTCGTACTCGGCGGCAAGAGCCTGCATAAGCTCTGTCATAGAAGTAGACCCCGAAACGGTTATAGTTTCCGTGCCGTTTGCACATCCCGCAAACACAGCCGTGCCGCTTGTACCCATAGCGGCAACGCACGCCGCTGCAAGCATAATCTTTGCAATTCTTTTCTTTCTCATTTTTATTACTCCTTTCGTTTTGCTACCCCCGATTTTACCCAAAAGAAGTAACAAACCTTTACACAAAGTTGTAATAAAAACGTAAAAAACCATATCGCATTGAATTTGTGCAAAAATTATACGCCGCTTCGAAAAGCGGCGTAGGTTTTAACAGATAGGTGGTTTGAAATTTTCCTTCGAGGCAAGGCATACTCCGCCTATATATTGATTTATAACGTTTAATGTTTAATCAAACAATTTAATCCTAATTTTACTTAAAAATAAAGTCGGTTGTGCTGTTTGCATTGCCCGACTTTGACATTTATTAATTTAAACGGAGATATTAAGCAAATCCGGAAATTCGTGCAGGCGGTAGGTTGTTTTTGCGTATGCGCCCGCTTCGCCGAGCCCCGCGGCTTCAAATCCGCCCGCAATTGCCGCCTCTACTCCCGCAACAGCGTCCTCTACGACAAGGCAGTTGCAGGGCTGTAAATTCAAAAACTCTGCCGCTTTCAAGAAAACTTCGGGGTGGGGCTTGCTGTGGGTTATGCAATTGCCGTCCGCAACGGCGTCGAAAAATTTATCCAGCCCCAATCTTTCCAAAATAAGCGGAGTATTTTTGCTGGACGACCCGATTGCAAGTTTCAATCCCCTCTCCCTCAACGTTTTTAAGGTGGATAAAACATTTTCGTCCAAGTCCTCTTCCGACATGCCGGCAAGCAAATTTTTGTACATATCGTTTTTCATTTCGGCAAGCGTAGCTTTCTGCTCGTCGGAATAAACCTTATCTGTCTTTTTTAAGATGATTTCAAGGCTGTCCATACGGGAAATGCCGCGCAGCAAATTATTGTCTTTCCTTGTAAAATCTTTTATACCTATCATCTCTGCAAGCGCTTTCCACGCAAAATAGTGATATTCGTCGGTTGAACAGATAACGCCGTCCAAGTCGAAAATAATTGCTTTATATTTCATTCTATGTCTCCTTATGTCTGTATCCGAAGCCGAAAACTGCCGTCATCCAAGCTCCGCCGCTCGCCGCGGGATGTGTTCCGCCGATATAAATTTCCCCCGCCCATTGTTTGCCGCCGCCGCGCAAATCTATTTCCGCGCTGTCCAAAAACGCTTTATATGCCCCGCTTTTATCTCCCGTTCTGCAAGCCGTAAGCGCGTAGGCGCAGTGCGATAAGGAAGAGCCGTGTTCGGTGTAGGGTAGATAAAAATCGTAATTCGCCCTTTGGATTTCCTTTGAAAAGAGGTCGGGATAGAGGTTAAACAGCATTATTACGTCCGCCTGCTTTATGACCCTTGTGGCCGTGGCGACGCCGCCCGAACCGCCCCAATACTCGTTGGGGTGGACAAGCCGAGAACGCACTTCCTCCACGCCTACGTCCTCTAACTTAAAGTAGCCGTCGAACTGTTCGATTACCCCGTTTGCGTCCGGTTGCGGCAGATATAATTTTTGCAACCAATTTTTGAGATTTTCTATTATGTTTTCGGGCAATTTACCCAATACGGCTTTGAACCTTTCGGGATAGGCGCAGGCGTACTTTTCGGCAAGCTCCACTCCCCTTTTTGCCGTAAGATAAAACATATAATTGGTATATGTGTTGTTGTTTACCCTTTCGTGATACTCGTCCGGACCTATTACGTCCAACAGCTCGTATCTGTTCTTTATGTGGTTGTAATAGCTGTAAGTACGCGCAAATTCGGCGCACTCCAAAATTGTTTCGAGCCCGCCCGAAAACATGAGCTCGTCGTCGCCCGTGTGATTGTAATAATTCAAAATCGCATATGCTACGTCTGCGGAAATATGGATTTGCTTATCCTTAAAATACGTGCGGACGGGTCTGTGGGTGAAAACGTCCGTTACATTGAAATCCGAGCAGGCGTCGTAGCCGTTTTGGCTCTCCCAAGCGTAGAACGCACCGCCGTAGCCGTATTCTCTTGCCTTTTTACGCGCCTGCGGCAAGGTGTTTATGCGGTACTTTATAAGATTTTTTGCGCAGTCGGGTAAAGTCCCCAAAAAGAAGGGCAACATAAATATTTCGGTGTCCCAAAATACCGCGCCCTTATACGTCTGCCCCGATAGTCCTCTCGCGGCTATGGAGTACTCGCCCTTGGGCGCCAAAATCAGCAGATGATATATGCTGTAATCCAGCGCAAACTGCGCCCTGTCGTCGTCCTTTATCTCTATGCGGGCGGCAGACCAAAGCCGCTTCCACTCGTTTACATGGGCTTTATATGCCGAATCATACTTATCAAACTTGCTCTCTTCCTTACCCAATAAGACGTGGGCGACCCTGTCGAGGACAAACTTTTCGTCTTTTTTAATGTCTGCCTTGATTATGCCGAAGCCGCCCGAAAATTCTTCGACAGGGCTTGAATAGTCGCAATAGACCTTAACGCTATATCCAAGCTCCTGCGTTACGCCGCAAGCAATTATTCTGTTGCCGCCGATTTCCGTTTTTACGTCCTTGAAATGCGGGCCGTTCAGCTCCCAAATATCGGTGTCCACGCCCACTTTTAAAGTTAAAATCATATCCCTGTCTGCGGAAATTATCGCCCGCGAGCAGAGATTGGTCTTTTCGGCGGCGTTTACAAATCTTTGACATTCGAGCGTTACGGTTGCGCCGTTTACGTTGAAAGTCGTTTTGCGGTCGAAAAGCCCTTTTGAAATATCGAGGGAAATTTCGTGGGATAAAACGTTTTCGCCGCGGGCGGCGAGGGGGATATTATCCGCCTGCGCAACCAAATAAAAGGGGTTGAAAACGTTTATCGTTTCGCGCCATTTGCCCTTTACGCCGTCGTAGACGCCCGCAACGTTGAGCCCTACGCACTCCTCTTTTGTAAATTCGTCGAGCGTGCCGCGGTAGCCCAAATAGCCGTTGGCGGTCAAAAACTTGTTGCCGTTTTCTACGATTTTTTCGGCGTTAAACCCGCTCTCTTTCAAAACTTTCATATAGCAAACTCATTTGTGCCCGAAAGACTACGTTCCTGCCCGCAGATTATGGCGGTTATACTGCCCCCGCTGACGGTTATGGTAGCCTTTTCCCTCCTGACGCTTACTTCGATATTGCAGCCGCCGTAATTCAAACGGAAGGAATATCCGCGCCATATTTCGGGGATTGACGGGTTGATTATCAGTTTTTCGCCGTCGCTCCTCACCCCGCCGAAGCCGTAGACGACATTCATCCATGCCGCCGCTATACTTGTGGTGTGCAGGCCTTCGCAGGTGTTGCGGTTGTAGTCGTCCAAGTCGAGGCGGGTGGCAAACCCGAAAAAGTTCAAAGCCTCGTCGTATTTTTTGAGCTCGCACGCCAAAATGGAGTGCACCGACGGCGATAAAGAAGATTCGTGTATGCACCTCGGCTCGTAATATTCGTAATTTGCCTTTTTTTGCTCAAAGGTAAAATCACCGCCGTACAGTAGCATAAACATGAGCACGTCCGGTTGCTTTATCATGTCGTTGCGGTAAATTCTGTCGTAGCTCCAATGGTGATACAGCGGGAAGTCGGACACGGGTATGTCCTTGACCTCAACGTGCGGCAGACGGAAAAATCCGTCGTGCTGTTCAAAGAGTTTTGTTCTTTCGTCGTAGGGAATATACATCTTTTCGGCGCAACTTGAAAAGCTGTTCAGCTCGGCGTCGGTTGCGCCCAATTTTTTGACGTTTTCGTTATCTCTATATTTTTTGAAGCAGGCGACGGTGTATTCAAATGTCTTTTTTGCCATAAAGTTGGTATAGCAATTGTGGTTGACCATCATCTGGAACTCGTCGGGGCCCATAACGCAGAAATAACCGAATTTGCCGTCCTGCCCGTACTCCCCGCGGGAGAGCAAAAATCTTGAAATTTCCAAAAGCATTTCCATTCCGTAATCGGTGAGGAAATCTACGTCCTTTGAAACATTTACGTAGTGCATTATGCCGTATGCCACGCCCGTGGAAGGCTGGAATTGCAGACTCGCGTGCTGCCATAAATCGCATGCCTCGTTGCCGTTCAGCGTTGCAATGGGATAGCACGCGCCCTTGCAGTCAAGCTCCGCAGCCCTCTCCTTTGCCCTGCTCAAAGTGTTGTACCTGAATAAAAGCAAGTCTTTTGCCGCCGTAAGGTTATTGAAAAGATAGTACGGCAGGCAGTACGTTTCGGTATCCCAGAACGCATGGCCGCTGTACGCCTCGCCCGTGAGCCCCTTTGCGCCGATATTATCGGTGGGCGCAATGCCGTGATAGGTCTGTTGGAGCTGGAAAATGCAGAACCTTATCCCCTGCTGGTTTTCGTCGTCGCCGTCGATTACTATATCGCTCGACTCCCAAAACTTTTGATAATAGGATATATTGTTATTTAAGGCTTCTTCATAAGAAGTTAGGGCAGGTTTTAATGCTGTTAAAAGCTCCTCCCCGGCTTCACCCGTTTTGTCGATATGGGTTGTAACTTGTTTTGTAATTATGAATTTGCCGTCTGTCCGCGTTGAAATTTTTATGCCGGCGGACTGCTTTGTTTGGATATTTTCGGTCTTTGCGGGACAATTTAAAATAACTTGCTGGCGGCAGGCAATAAATTGGTTTGTGGACTGCGTTTTACCGAGAACGGAACAATTCAATCCGTCCACGATAGTCTGCAATTTTGTCCACCTGCCCTTTTTGCCGCCGTGCATAGTTCCAAAGTCAAGCCCCGCAAAAATTTCTATTTCGGCGGGATAGTCCGCTGAAATTTCCATGCGCTGGTATAGGCTGTGATAGTCCGTCATACTCAAAAAGCGGGTAAATACGAAATTTACCCTCCCGCCGACGGTGAGTACGGTAAAGGAGCGCGTGTAAAGCCCGGATTTGAAATCGAGCTTGCGCCTGTAATTTTCAAGCCTGTTTCGCCCCGTATCGAGCCTGACTTTATCGATAAAAATTTCCGTTTTGATGGGATTAACGGCGTTTACCATATAGTGGCCGCGCTTTGTAATTCCCCTATACACCGTTTCGTTAGTCTTTTTTGACCACTCGTAAACGCCGTTAAAATAACAGCCCTGCAAGGTGGGCGCGGAAATGCCTTCTTCCGCATATCCCCTCAACCCGCAAAACTCGTTGCCTATCGAAAACAATGACTCCGAAACGGCGTTTTTTTGCTTGTGGAAGCCCTTTTCCATAATGCTCCAAGCGTCTGTTTCGAGATATTTATCCGCCTGTTTTGCCATTCGCTACTCCTTTACCGCTCCCACCGCCGAGCTGCCCGTTATCTGCTTCTGGAAGAGAGCGAAAATTACGATCTGCGGCAGTATGGAAATTGTAAGTATCATAAGAAGTTTATCGGGGCCGAATCCCTGTACCGTGCCCATAGTCGATTGAAGATTATAAATTTTTACCATTACCGTCATCATGCTGTCGTCGTTTAAAACGAGGTATGGCAGTAAAAAATCGGACCAGGCCGCCGTCATGGTAAATATCGCCACAACGCCGATAATGGGGCGGGACATAGGTATAACGACCTTAAAAAACGCTTTAAACTTGCCACACCTGTCCATTTCCGCCGCCTCGAATAACGCTTTGGGCAGAGATTCGAAGTAGTTTTTGAACATGATGAGATAGTATGCGTTGGCACCGAACATAAACCATAGCGGTATGTAGGTGTTGATGAGCCCGAAGTCTATTATTTGCTTGTAAAGCGGCACAATCGACATGAGGGCGGGGATCATATAGCTTGCCATAACCAAGCCGTAAAAAATTTTATAGCCCTTGGGTTTTACTATGGCAAATACGTATGCGAGCAGTCCGTTAAAGACAACCGAACACAGCACCGCACCGACTACTACTATTATGGTGTTCAAAAAATATTGCCAGAAATTGAGCATCTGCCAAACTTCCGCAAGTTTATTGAAATTAAAGGCTTCGGGGAAGAGATGATAGGGCGTTGCCGTGAGTTCTTCGGCGTTTTTGAAAGAGGAAATAAACAGCCATAATACAGGTGTAAGCGCAGTTAAAACGGCAACCGAAAGAATAAAGAAAATTATCCAATATACTATTCTGAAACCGACCTTTTTGTAGTCTGCGGCAGTCAATATGCCGCTCGATTTACTTTTTAACCTTTTCAGCATATCTCCTCCACTTGTTTGAAACTTTATCCTTTTTGGGCATTGAAATCCGCAGATAGATAACCGTAAGAATTATTATTATGACGGCAAGTATTACGCCCGTCGCGGCGCTCGCTCCCGCGTCAAACGATTCGAACGCGTATCGATAACTTAATAAAAGCAGGGAAATACTTGCCCCGTCGGGTCCACCCGAAGTCATTACAAGCGGTTCGTAAAACACCTGAAATACCGAAATTATCTGCAAAATAAACAACATTCTTATGGTGGGCATTATGTGCGGAAGGGTTACGTGCAAAACTCTTGACAGTGCACCCGCGCCGTCCATTCTTGCCGCCTCGTATTGGGAATTATCGATATTCTGCAATGCGGAAAGATATACAAGCACCGTGCCGCCCGCACCCCGCCAGGTCATGGTAACAACAATCAATGGAATTGTCAGGCTGGGATTGGACAAAAACTGCGAAACGGGTATACCCAGCGCCGTAAGCAGTTGGTTTAAAACCGCGCCGGGGTTGGGGTCAAATAAGTAAGACCACATAATTACTACGGCAATTCCCGAAACGATTGACGGAAAGTATATCCCCAGCCGGAAAAACGGCTTAAAATGCACTACCTCGCTTAAAAGCAAGCCGAGGAATATGGGCACCAAAAAACCGATAATAATCGACCACAATATATATTTGAAGGTATTTGCCAGCGCCTTTGTGAACATGGGGTCGTTGAATACCCTTATATAGTTATCGAAGTTGTTGAAGCCGACCGATTCAAATCCCTTTGTTTCGTTGAAGGACAAAATCACGTTTTGGGCAAGCGGCGCCCATACGAAGAATAAAAACAGCAACAATCCGGGCAACATCAGAAGCCACCCGCTCCAATTGCGCTTGAACAGCCTTTTTGCCTTATACGAAACCGACGAGCGGTCATATAACTTTTCCTTTTTCATATATGGTTCCCGCTATTATAATTTATTGAGATAATTGCTCTGGAATTGGCTGTTTGCCGTATCCAACAGCGATTTGCAGTTTGCCGTGCCCGGATTTGACAAAACGTTCTGTATGGCATTGTCAAGCAACTTATACATGTCCTGGCAATAATAAGGCTCTTCGGGGCGTTTCATCTGTTCAAGGCTGTCAAAGAAATCGGCATAATAGTAAGGGTTGACGTTGGTGTACTGTTTGTCCAGCCTATTGGCAATTTCAAGGAATTCGGCATTTGTCCACGGCCTTATGGTTTGAATTATAGGCATTGCTTTTGCCTGCGCCGTCTGGTGTCCCACCTCGATTGCACTTACCGAAATTTCGTCCGTTTCGGGCGAGCGTCCCATATATTTGAGGAACAGCAACGCGCCCTTTATCTGTTCTTCGGTGGCATAGCTTGAAAATACGAATGGCGTGCCGCCGTAGAGAGAATAGCGGCTCTGCCCGTCGCCCGTGGGCATGGGCACAAAGGCTATATCGTCTTTGTTGAAATTGAAAGTGGTTACGGGCATCATGATATTATCGTTGCCGCAAAACGCCATCGCAACGTTTTTGGAACCTATCTTAGAATACCAATCCACGTAAGTCAGCGACGCGTCGGGATATATAAGCCCGTCGTTTGCCATATCTTGTATCCACTCCAACGCTTTTACCGCGCCCGCGTCATTCAAATTTGCCTTATATTTACCGTCCGCGCCCCGCACCTGCATAGCCGCGCAACCGAAATTCCAAGCCATATTGGTAAATTGCCAGCCGCCGTTGTTGTTTGCCGAAAGAATTACAAGCCCGTAGGTGTTGTCATAGCTTTCCACTATTCTCTCGGACACTTCGCGTATTTCATCGAAGGTGGTCGGATACAGCGGGTTGCCCTCATCGTCGTGCAGCTTATAATTGCCATCTGCGTCCTTGTCGATTACCCCCACATCGTAGAGCATTGCGCAGTTTAAGAACAGCCCCATGCCGTAGCCGTCGCGGGGAACGCCGTAGCACCTGCCCGCCGAATCGGACACGGCGGCGCGCATATCCACGTCCATTTTGTCAAGCCAGCCCAGCTCGTTCAATTGGTCGGTAATATCCGCCACCCAACCGTTTTCGATGAGCTTTTGCGGCTCGGTGAAATAAGTCTGGAACACCGTGGGAAGCTGTTTGGACGTGGCTTTCGCCATAATAGTGTCTGCACTGTACTCGTACCTGTCGCCGACAATATCGTATTGAGGATAATCCCTTTCAAATGCCTCCTCCCACTTTTGGTACATTTCAACGTCCTTTGTGAGCGTGGGGTCGGGCCACATTCCTATGCTGACCTTTATTTTTCCGTTGCCCTTGCCGCAAGCCCCGAAAGACAGCAAAGATACTACCCCGACAATTGCGGCAACCGCCGCGCAGAGCCATTTTTTCATATCATTATCCTCCTTAAAGTTATTATTCTGCCTATACACATTATAAAGTAACGCAATTTAAATATAAATAGGGTAAAACAGCAAAAACGTAGATAAAACTGCCCAACCGTTGCACATAAACAAAAACTGTGATATAATCAAAGTATGTTCAAAAAACTCTACCGCAACATATATCTTCCCATCATGCTGATTGCCGTTGTGCTAATTCTTTTTATAAATATTTTTTCCGTTATCGTGTTTAATGATACATTGAAAGACGCCCATAACGTTGTTGACAGAAACCGCATTTCGCGCGCGCTCGGCTCGTGCGAGCTGTATATAAATTCGGTGGTTTTATCGGCATATGACCTCTCGCTCGACAACGATTTGATAGACGAACTTTCCTCCCCCGCGGGAAAATCGCTGACGAATAAGCTGAACGACACCTGCAACTATTCACTGAAAATAAACGCCGTTTCGGCTTACTCGCAAAACGGCAATATATATACTTCCTCCCAAGTGGCAAACGTGCCGACTTTACAAGAGCTTGAAAAAACAGATGGCATAAAGAATTTTATAGACGGCGAAGATGCTGAATTTGTCTGCCTCAGGACGGAAAACATTGCGGAGATTTACAACAGTTCCGCCTATCCCGACGGCATGGGCGTTGTAACCTGTTGCAGAAAAGTTTATAAGAATGACGCCGTGGTGGGCTACGTTTTTGCCGATATTCTGCCCGCAAACCTGTATGACTATTTGTTTGCCAACGGGCAGTTTGAAAACGCCGTGGCGTTTATAAGTGCAGACGGCTTTTACTTTGAATACAACGGTAACAAACTTAAAGAAAATCTTTTATCACAACCCGATAACGGATATTTTAAGTATAGCGTAACCGCCGAAGATGACCTGTTTTCCATTACGGTATTCAACAGCAAACAGGAATACCGCTCACAGCTTGCCGTTCTTATTGTGATATTGGCGTCCGTTTCGGTGGGACTTATAATAGGCGTGCATTTTGCCGCAAGGCTGACCGCAAAAACGGTAACGAAGCGGCTGGACAGGCTTATAGATAAAATGAACTCCACGGAGATATAAAAGCGGAGAATCGAAAACCATGAAAAAATCGCCTGATAAAATAGAAATTCGCGGCGGCAGAGTCCACAATCTTAAAAACATCAATGTCGATATTCCGTTAAACGAAATCGTCGGAATCGCGGGCGTTTCGGGTTCGGGGAAGTCCTCGCTTGCGCTGGGCATCCTCTATGCGGAAGGCTCGCGCAGGTATCTCGAATCCTTGTCAACATACACGCGCAGGCGCATGACGCAGGCGGAAAAAGCGCAGGTGGACGAGGTGCTGTATGTTCCCGCGGCGCTTGCACTCCGTCAACGGCCTGGCGTCCCCGGAATACGCAGTACGTTCGGCACGGGAACAGAACTTTTGAACAGTTTGAGATTGATGTTTTCCCGCCTTGCTTCGCACCGTTGCCCCAACGGACATTATGTTCCCCCATCGCTGAATGTTGCGGCGGGCTTGGAACTTGTCTGTCCCGTTTGCGGAAAACATTTTTTTGCGCCGAGCGCAGAAGAATTGGCTTTCAACAGTCAAGGCGCGTGCAAGCGTTGCGACGGAACGGGCGTCGTCCGTATCGTGGATGAATCCACGCTTGTCCCCGATGAAACGCTCTCTATCGACGAGGGAGCCGTCGCGCCGTGGCAAACGCTGATGTGGTCGCTCATGAAAGATATTGCAAGGGCTATGGGCGTGAGGACGGACGTTCCTTTCAAGGACTTGACCGAGCAGGAGCGCGACATTGTTTTTCACGGACCCGCAATAAAAAAGAATATTATCTATCAAAACAAAACAAGCGGCGCAATGGGCGACATGGATTTTACCTATTTCAATGCCACTTATACCGTGGAAAATGCTCTGTCCAAAGTCAAAGACGAGAAAGGAATGAAGCGCGTCGAGAAATTTTTGCGGACGGATATTTGCCCCGACTGCGGCGGGACAAGACTTTCCGAGTCTGCCCGCGCGCCCAAACTTTTAGGGTTATCCCTTGCGGAAGTTTGCACGATGAATCTTGCCGACTTGATCGAATGGGTTAAAAAAGTCCCCTCCTCGCTTCCCGAAGAAATGCGCCCTATGGCGGAGAGTATCTGCGGGTCTTTCAGTGACGCCTCAAAGCGGCTTATGGATTTGGGGCTTTCCTATCTCACACTGGATCGCTCGGCTTCCACGCTTTCCACGGGAGAGAGGCAGAGAATGCAACTTGCCCGCGCCGTCCGCAACCGCACGACAGGCGTTCTTTATGTCCTTGATGAGCCGTCCATCGGATTGCACCCGTCGAATATCGAGGGACTGACGGGCGTTATGCGCGATCTGATTGCCGACGGAAATTCGGTAGTTCTTGTGGATCACGACACAAACGTCCTTCAAAGCGCGGATTATCTCATAGAACTCGGTCCCGAAGCGGGCGCGGGCGGCGGAAGAATTATAGCCGAGGGAACGCTCGAAGAAGTTGAAAAAAATTCTGCCTCACGGATAGGCGGCTTCCTGGCGGGTAAAGAGAAAATACAAATCGGGGAAAAATTATCGGAAAGTGAAATGTTTTCTCTCGGAAAAATACGCCTTTCTACGTCGGAAATACATACGGTAAAGCCGCTCGACGTCGATTTTCCGAAGGGACGATTGACTGTTGTTACGGGCGTATCGGGTTCGGGAAAGACAACGCTTGTTCTCGAAAGTCTTATCCCCGCACTCGAAGCAAAAATCAAGGGAGAAAAATTGCCCGCACACGTCAAAGATATTTCAGCCGACGGGATTGAACGGGTGAAATTGATAGATTCCGCGCCGATTGGTATCAATGTGCGTTCGACGGTGGCAACTTATGCCGACATTCACGATGAACTCCGCAAGGTCTATGCCAAGACGCCCGACGCAAAAGAACGCAAATATAAAGACGGCGATTTTTCCTATAATACGGGGAAGCTACGCTGTCCGACCTGCGATGGGACGGGTACGATCAGTCTCGACGTGCAATTTTTACCCGATGTGGACATCCCGTGTCCCGATTGCGGCGGTTCACGTTACGGACGGGAAGCAACCCTTGTAAAGCGCGTATCAAAGAACGGCGCGGCGTATTCTCTTCCCCAACTTATGGATATGAGCATAGACGAAGCCCTCGAAGCGTGTTCGGATCTTCCGCTCGTCGCCCGTAAAATCAATGTTTTGCACGAGTTGGGGCTGGGCTACCTGACGCTCGGCGAAGAAACGCCATCTCTTTCGGGCGGCGAGGCGCAAAGACTTAAACTCGCAAGTGAAATGGGGAAAGGGCAATCCGATACTGTTTTTATATTTGACGAACCGACAATAGGCTTGCACCCGTTGGATGTAAAAGTGCTGTTGAACGTATTTCAAAGGTTACTCAAACACGGCGCAACCGTTATTGTCATAGAACACGATCTCGATGTCATTCAAAATGCCGATTACATTATCGATATGGGACCCGGCGGTGGATTGTTCGGCGGACAAGTCGTAGCTATGGGAACGCCGAGCGAGATATGCAATAACAAAAACAGCGTTACGGGAACTTATCTGAAAAATTATATAAACCGTTAAACACGATAGGTTTTACGGAAAGGTATGGAAAAACAGCGGGGAACATGTTCCTCGCTGTTTTTCCAATCGAAATATTATTTTTTACTGCTTTTTAAGGCGGACGGTTACTTTCGTGCCCTCACCTTTTTTTGAAAAAATCGTAAGTCCGTAGCCTTCGCCGTACTGCAAACGGATTCGTTCGTTCACGTTCTTCAAGCCGTATCCCCCCGACTGCATAGTGGCGGGTCGGGTAAAAATATCTTCGGGAACGTCGAAGCCGTCGCCGTCGTCCTCAACCTCGAAAATAATATCGTCATCTTTTAAATACGCCCTTATATACAGGTTGCCGTTATGGGTAACAAACGCATATTTTAAACAATTTTCTATAATGGGTTGCAAAATAAGTTTGAGTACGGGCAACTCCTTCACTTCTTCGTCAATTTCCGTATGGACGGTAACCCTGCCGGGGAAACGGATTTTATCTATTTCCAGGTAGCTTTTAACCATTTCCACTTCTTCGGAGACCTTTACGAACTTGTCGCCATTGTGCAGAAATAGTCTGAAAAACTTTGCAAGATTCATTACCAGCCTGTCTATTTCGGGTTGCTTTTTTATTCTTGCCATCCACGAGATTGCGTCTAACGTGTTGTATAAAAAGTGCGGGTTTATCTGCATTTGCAGGCTTTCAAGCTCCAAATTCCGCTGCATCTGCATATCCTCTTTATTGCGCTCGATGAGGTCGAAAATCCTGTCCATCATCAAATCGTAGTTGCGTTCGAGCTGGACAAGTTCGTCCCCCTCCGACAACACCGAAACATGCTCCTTTGTCGGCTCTGCCGTGGCGTTTATGCTCTCGCTCAACAAAGTTATCGGCTTTGAGATTTTTCTTGCCCTTATTATAGCGAGCACTACCGAAAGCACAAGCATTGCAAAGGACACGCTTAAAACTATTGCGAGAGCGCCGTTCATCTTGCCGAAATAGTGGTCGTAGTCGAGAACGCTGACTATGCAACTGTTAAACGCATAGCGCAAATTTAAAAGTTCGGGCTTGCTTGTTACCACTATGCGCTTTTTGCCGTCCAACACTTCGGTTTTATATTCGGGGGCGTTTTCGGGGTTGTACACGTCGCTGTACACCACCACCTTGCCGACAAGCGACGAATCCACGTGCGAGACAATGTACCCGTCCGAACGCATTATAAACGAATAGCCCACCCCGCCGTTCACGGGGTTGCACATCTCTTTTATCTTGTTTTCGGACATGAAAAACAGAAATATTCCCTCAAAATCGATTGCGCTTCCGTCGGAATAAATCCCCATAATAAGACTTTCGCGGTAATTGCCTACGTACATCACGTTGTTTTTATGTGCAACCAGGTCGGAATACCCGCTTGCCTCCTCGGTCGGGCCGGAATTTATGCCGAAGCGCGCCTCTCCCGTAATAATTACGACGTCGTTGAAGTAGTCGCCGTCAACTCCCACGCGGGAAATTACCGAGTTAAACGCCTCTTTCCTCTGTTCGCGCGGCAAATCTTTATTTGCAATTACGTCCATCAGCTCTATATTGGAACTGTTCATAATTCTGCCGTAGAGATAAGCGCTTTCGTTGATAACTTCCGTTACGGCAGAATCAAGCTCCTCCTGCATAGAATACGAACTGCTGCTGATATAGTTGTTCATCGAAATACTGAAACTGAAATAAAAAACAACTATAAGCACGGAAAACACAACCGCAAGTATGCTTACAAAAGCCAATATGAATTTTGTGGAAATATGTTTAAATTTCATTGCCTCTTTGTTTCCAGCCATTCGCTGGGCGTGCAGCCGTAGTAGTCCCTGAATACCTGACCGAAGTATTTAACGTCGTTATAACCCACCGCATATGCGACTTCACCTATGCGCATATCGCCCTTCAACAAAAGCTCCTGAGCCTTTAACATTCTGAAATCGGTGAGACACTCGTTGAACGTCTTGCCCGTCTGCGCCTTAAATTCGTGCATTAAATGACTTTCGGAGGTGTACAGGATATCCGCAACCGATTTTACGGAAATTCTTTTGTTATAGTCCGTTTCGATTATGCGCAGAGCGTCGCGCACCACTTTTTTGAGGTGCATATTTTTGTTTTCGGTAACCACCGAATTTATTGCCGTAAAAAGTGTGTTTTTACTCAACTCTTTGGCTTTGAGATAGGCCTCGTGAATATTGCCGTCAAACGCCGCGGCGGCAACAGGGAAGCGCACATCCGATTCTTTAAGACTGCTTTCAAGCAGTTTCGACATCCGCTCCCTCACGCAGATTAAATCTGCCGACGTCAAAATTACCGCCCTGTCGGCAAAAATTTCGGAAGCGTTTATATATTCCGAAAGCTCGCGCTCGGCGTTACTTATAAATGTTTTTATATAGGGGTTATCGGTATAAATATATATCAGTGTGCCTGACGAAGGCAGGCACACTCCGAGCAACGAAAGTTGCTCGGAGGCAGATTTATACATTTCCCCGTCTTTAAGTAATATTTCAAATTGCTGTTGTCTTACTATCGGCAGATTGCTGATAAACTGGCCTATTATGCGGTTGTTCTTCCGCTTTTCGTGCAGTTTATCCATTACTTCTTTTACCCGCGCCAAAAGTTCTTCGCTTTCGATGGGCTTCAACAAAAATCCCGCAACACCGCTGTCGAGAGCGCGGCGGGCGTTCTCAAAGTCTTTGTAGCCGCTGTAAGCTATAACGGCGAGGTCGGCCTTTTCGTTAAACAGCGTTTTTGCCATCTGCAAGCCGTCCATAACGGGCATGCGCACGTCGGCTATAATGAGGTCGGGTTTAAGCCCGCGCGCCATATCAAGGCCTATTGCTCCGTTTTCTGCAACGCCGACAACTTCAAGGCCGATAGATCCCCAATCAATGGCAACCTTCAACCCCTCCCTTATAAGATAATCATCGTCAACAATAAGCAATTTATCCATATTATACCCTAATATTATAACAGATTATATAATGATTTTCAAGTGCAAATTTTTGAGCCGCCGCTTGGTAGCGGCGGCTCTTGGTTTAATTATCAGTGTTGCTTCTTTTTGCGGAGTATGTGGGTTACGGCAAGCATCGATATTACAAGCAATGCCATACCGCCGCCAAGCCCTAAGCCGCCGCCCATTGTCATAGTGCCGCAACCTGCGCAGTTGGCTCCTTCGGCGGGAGGAGCGGGAGTTTCACCCTCGCCGGCGCCACTGCCGCCGGAACTCTCTTCTTCCTTCGCGCTTACCGTAATCTGTATCGTGTCGGTTGCCTCGTTGCCGGCCAGGTCGCGCACGGTAACGGTTACGGTGTAAACGCCCTCCGCCGCGGTGAATTTGTTGCCGGTAAGAGCAACCGCGTTGCCGTCCTTGGTTACGCTGACGGTGATATCAAGGTCTGCCGTAGGCGTAGCGTTGTCGCTTACGGTGTAGGCAACTGTGATTTGGTCGTCGGCCTTTGCCGTAGTAGCCGTGGTTATATCAACCGTAGGCGCAACGTTGTCGAGATATTCGGCAAGAAGTTCAAGTTGCTCGGCGTAGTAGGGATTGGCTTCATATTCCACATAAGTGAGCACGATATTGTTCATGGTGAACGAACCCGTTCCCGTGCCGTTGGTGTGAATGTGCATTACGTTAAACGCACCGTCGACGCCGCTCTTGGCGAGGTCTATTTCGACATGCGTGGCCTGACCTGCCGTGTAGGTCAGTTCAACGAGTTTTTTGCCGTCCGCCGTGAGGAGAGTGCCCTGTGCGTTTTCATCGCCCCAATACGTGCCCACTTCACCGAACGCCAATCTAAGTTCGGCGGGATTGAATCCTTCGGCTGCGGGGGTGATGTCGAACGCTAACTTTGCATACTGCTGTTGGGGAACGTCTATACCGTCGGCATATTGATAGTTGTTTTCTACCGTTGCGGTAAAGTTGACCGTTTTATCAACCGTCTGCTGTTTTTCGGTGGACGCGACGGGCACTTCTTCCGCAGGTAAAACGGAATTGAGCACTACGTTATCGAGAGTGAACGCGCCAATATTCTCAGTGTGCACGTGTACGTCACTGAATGAACCTACGATGCCGCTCTTTGCAAGGTCTATTACAACGTGCGTAGCCTGACCTGCCGTGTAAGTGAGTTCAACGAGCTTTTTGCCGTCCGCCGTGAGGAGAGTGCCCTCTGCGTTTGTGTCGCCCCAATATGTGCCTACGCCGCTGAACTCCAATCTCAGTTTGGAGGGGTTGAAGCCTTCGGCTGCGGGAGTGATGTCGAATTCAACGGATACGCCCTTGCCGTTTTGGTTGGGGATATAGAGATAACCTGCGTATGCATACCCGGTTGTGCCCTGCGAGGTTACCGTTGTATCGGTTGTGAATTGCTTTTCTATATCGGGAAGCTTATCTGCGAAGAAGATTTCGTCGATATGCAGTTTGCTCGTGCCCGTCCAATAGAGGTCAAGGCCGCCGTAACCCACATCCGATACGGGGAAGCCGCTCTCTTCTATATCTGCCACAACATAGTACCAATCGCCGTCTTTATAGGGGTTGCCGTCATCGAGAAGAGCCGCCGCCTTTTGATAGCCGGCTTTTAACTGGTTGGCATATATAACAACAGTGCTGAACACATCGTCGGATCTGCCGAGTGCAAAACGGAAATTATCGAGAGTTGCGTCGTCGTCCGTCTTCATTTTGAACACTATATATTTGCCGTAAGAGGCGGTTTTTGACATGAATTTGAATTGAATATAGTCGTCTGTTGCGTCAAACACAAGCTCGCCGTTTTCTATCTTGACTTTATCGCCGTTATGGTAGCCTATTCTGTAATTCATACCTGCCTGAACCATTTCGGGTGTGTTGCTCATATCTTCCCATTCGGAGGGGAAAGTGCTTTGGGCAACCGAGAAGTCGTCGAGAAGGTCTGCGGTGGTTGCATCGATTACGGGTATTGCGGTCATGGGAGTACGCACTTCGAGTTTGGTGAGATATATGCGCTTTACGGTAACGCTTTCCTCTCCGTCATAGCTGAACTTAAAGCCCTTTTCCTGACCCGTTAAAGCAACGGAATAGCCGTCGTAAGTTTCTTCATTTTCCCATGCCTCGCCGTCGGTTGTGGTTGCCACTTTGAGATTTTCCACGTCGCCCTCTGCTTCTATTATGGCATAGGTATAATCGCCCACGGGACTATCTTTAACAACGGTAAAGCTATCGCCCGTCATTTTTACGGCGCGTTTTACAACCGTGCCGCCGTTTGAATCTGCCCACCAGGTAGCGCTATCGGCGGCCTGCGCCATTGCCAGCACGTTGCCGGCGCCGCGGAATTCGTTTAACGGTTTGTTTTCGCCGGTAGTAGAATATTCAACCGAAGCTATATCGAGAGTTCCCTCGGCTTCCTCGGCCACGTAAATATGAATTGCGAGCAAAGGCTTGCCTGTTACTTTGTCCGAGGAGTTCGGAAAGACATCTTCATCCTCATAGCTGTTTGTAAAACTTATTTCAAAAGTCTGCCATTCCGCAGTAATATTGCCCAAAGGATCATTTTCGCTGTCTTTCAATTGGTCGAAAGTTTTTCCGAACACCTGATTATCTTGATCGATACCCCTCGCGCCGAAATATAATTCGGAAAGGTCAACGCTACTGTCGGGCGAGCGCATTGTGAGAGTGATTGTCCCGCCGCTTGACACTTCACCCAGCGACCCCGAACCCTGTTTATAGATCGCCGCCGCCGCTGTGGTGGCAGGGTTATCCTGATCCGCCGTATACTCTATGTGCAGATAGGGTCTTTCGCCGAGATCAACGCCCGCACCGCTTGCCGTAACCGTGTCGGATATCTCGGCCCTGTCAAAGTCCTCGAACACTGCGTCGTTTTTGGCGTCGTACTCGTGGTCTTTGGTTGCCGTATCCGCAAACGCCGTAAGTGCAAGCCCCGATGTGAGGCCGGCAACCAACGTTGCAGACAGAGCAGTTAAAAGAATCTTTTTGCCTGTTTTCATAAGATTTTTCCCCTTATAATTATTTTTTTATTTGATTTCATTCGCCGTAGACGTACAGCTCGGAGAGCTGCGCGCCGTAGCGAGAAGAACTGTTTGAAGCCCACACAAGTTTTATATATCTTGCGGAAACGGGCGAAGTCAGCGTTATGCTGTTTACATTGCCCGTCATAGGGTCGAAGGTATAGTCCGTTTGGGCAACCGCCGTGTTGAATTGTGTACCGTCCGTGCTGACAAGAATTTCTATCCGCTGGACGCGCGCTTCCCACGTGAGAAGGGGCGGCAGGTGCATAACGATATTGGAAATACTGCACTGTTTGCCCAGGTCAACCGTGAGATATGCTCCGTTGCAGTCGGTGGGAGAAGTCTCCCAATAGGTGTTCTCGTTGCCGTCTACGAGGTTATCGGGGCCGTACACGTCGAAATACTTGGTGGAATCGGTAATGGCCTTTGTGGTTGAAAGCGAGCAGGGATACAGCTGTATTTCGCCGATTTCAAGCGTTTGCTGGCTTGTCATTCCCTTTGTGCGGAAGAAACGGAGTTGCAGCGCACTGCTTTCAAGTTTGGCCGAAAGCCTTATGTCGAAGTAATTGCCCGTGGCGGGAGTTGCCGTGTATATTGATGAATTGAGACTGCGGGCAAAATTGCCGGTGATTTCCTTTTTGTTGAAAACGCTTATCGTAAAATCGTATACAAACGCGCTGTCTTCGGGGAGATATACCCTTACCACGCTCACACTTCCTGCGGGGAGTTTTTCGCCGAAGTCGAGGGTTATTGCAGCAAATTCGTCGGTCTCGTTCGTCCAACCCTTTATCTTGAATGTCGTATTTCTGTGGCCGTCGAAAGCATTTGAAATGGGATTTTCCGCACTGTCGAACGCACCGCTCCCATCGTCGTAGCTATCGCCGACTCTCGTGCCCTTGCCGTGCGTTACCGAAGCCTGAACGGTTGACATGTCGCGGCGCACGCCCATGTAGGATTCCTGCACGTCTAAAATGGCAAAGTCGGGCACTTCGAGGCCGTCCTGGTGGACGGTATCTTTCACCGTTTTTGCAACCGCAGAACCTGCGGCAAGTTCAAGTTTGTAGGGCAGTTTTACGCCCGCCCCGAAAATTTCGTAATCAACCTTGTTCACCGAAACATCGCTGACGTAAGTATTATAAGCAAGTTTTAATTTTTCAACGCCGTCTATCTCTTCCCCTTCTATTTCAACGCCTTTGACGGTTACATTTTGCACGTTGTTTTGCGAGCCCCAACCGTTGATACGGCAGGCGACACTGTCGGCAAGTTCCAAAACCTTGATATTTTCGAACCTTACGCCGTCTATCTTTCCCCGTTCATCCGACTTGGACCACTCCTGGCTGTATGCGATGGTAATATCGATGAGGAAGTCGTTTTCGCCGTCGTTCCGGTTGTCGCCGAGCATACGGCCGTCCTCGATGGTTATGCTCTCGTAAACGACGTTGGATATTACCGCGTCGTCGCTGTTGTGAATGGACATTGCCGCTTTATGGTAGTTGTGCAGTACGGTTATATTTTTGAAAGTTATATCTTTCATGACCGCGCCGTTGGTTTCAAAGCCCACTTCCATGCTCTGCGCCAAGTCCGTCCATACTACTACGTTATCAAAAGTTATATTTTCGGTATCGCCCCTGTCGGTATTTTTGACGACGAGGGAATCGTCGAAAGTCCTCACGAACCCGCCCGTAACTTTTACGTCTTTGCAGGACTGAACGGAAATTCCGTCGCCGTTGGCCCTTGCCGTTATGATTTTCAGGTTGTCTATTTGGATATTTTCGCTGTGATAGAGCGTAACAGCCCAGCCCGCGGGGTCGAGAATGGATATGCCCTCTATCTTCACGTTTTTGCAGAAGCGAAGTTCGATTGGCAGGGTGTATTCGGCGGCGGCCTTTCTATCGTAAATTTCACCGCTTATAATGCCGCGGCCCCTTATGGTGATATTTTCGAGATTTTCCGCCCTGACCTGGCCGTACACGTACGCGCCGCCCGCAAGATAGAGCGTTTGGTTGCTTGCCATGGGGATCGCGCTTGCCGAATACACGCCGGGGCCGATATATATCGTGTTTGCGGGCACATTATCGGCGGTTACCGGATTTTCTTCGATGGGGTTTGCGAAGATATGAAGGGCGTTATCGGCCGCGTCAGTAACCGTGCCGTCGTTGTACTCCAACGTGTAGTTTGCCGAATACTGCAAATCAAACTCAACGGTATTCCCCGAAACGGCAGGTTTGATTTCATACGACAAGGGGCGGACGACAACGTCCGTTAAAGCCGTAGCGCCGGTAATTTCCACATGCATATGCACCTTGCCTTCGAAATCGAAGCTAACCACCTGTCCTTCGTCCTGCGAATAGGTGTAGCTGAAAATTCTGTTGTGGTTTACGCGGGTATCATAGACGAACAACTCCTCACCCTCGACGTAGGCCTTCAATTTGGACGAGCTTTCCAAAAGTTCGGGGCCGTCGTAAACGGTGAGTTTGCTCTCCGTTACCGTTTTTGTGGGCTGTTCGATTTGGGGCGCACCTGTCTGCGGGTTTTCGGGTTCGGGCTCTTTTGGACCGCACGCCGTCATTGCGGTAGCCGTACACACAAGTAACGCCGCAACCACGCAGGGTAACACTCTCTTTATTTTCATACTTATTCCTCCTTCTTCGTCAAACCGGATTTATGCGAACGTTACATCCGCCGTTGAATTGCCTGAGATAATCTTCCGTTTGGGTAAACACAAATTCCGCGCCCGTAACTTCGAAGTTTTCCTCCTGTAAAAACTCAAACGCACGCAGATATTTTTCGGCCAATGAAAAATTGCAATTTTCCGCCGTCGGGCGGTTACCCGCAAGGGATACGTTTTTAATTAAAACGTTTTCTACAAAGTGGTCGCTTTCAAAGCCCGCCCGCACGTCTTTGCAACCGCCTACCGTTCCGCCGAATCTGCGGGCGGACACAACTTTTACGTTTTCCACGGTAACTCCGTTTACGTTGCCGAGAGCCGTGGGCGAGGTGTGTTGATCTGACCAAGTGCTGCTGTACAACACCCTGAAATCTATGAGCCCGACCCCATCCGATGAGTTTTTGCCGTCCTCTATGGTTATATCTTTAAAAGTTACGTCCTTTATTTCGGCGTTGTTGGCGTTGTGTATGCTCATCGCGGCCAGGTGCATTGCGTGCAGTACGGTTATGTTTTGGAAGGTTACTTTTTCAAACTTGACCCCCACCGTTTCATAACCTATCTCCATGCTCTGCGCAAGGTCCGTCCAGACCGTACAATTTTTAAACGTTATGTTCTCCGTTTCGCCGTGGATATTTCTGTTGTCCCAGCGGGGATAATTTTTGACTACGAGCGAATCGTCCCACGTGCGGACGAAGCACCCGTCTACGGTTATATCCTTGCACGATTGCAACGAAATTCCGTCGCCGTTAGAGCGCGATGTGATTATTTTTATGTTGTTAATTTGGGAACTTTCGGTAAAATAGAAATTCACACACCAGCCTGCGGGGTCGAGGACGGAAAAATCCTGTAATTTGATATTTTTGCAGTAATTGAATTCGAGCGGAACGGTAACAGTCCCCTTAACTGCGTCCCTTTCAAACGCGCTGCCGTCTATAACTCCCCGCCCGGCTATGGCTATGTTGCTTGCGTTGTTTGCCACAAATCTTCCGCGCACCACCGCGCCGTCTTCAAGATAGACAAGAGTGTTGCCTGAAAGCGCAATAGTGTTGTCGGCCTTAATGCGGCTGTCGTTGGCGGAAGTGTGCAGCCCCGCATTGAAAACAACGGTATTGCCATATCCCGTATAATTTTCTATTCCGTTTTCGTCCGGCGGGCTTATGAAAAAGTGTATTGCATCGTAGGCGTTGCCGTTTATTTCGAGGACGTATTCCCCCGCGCTTTTGAAGTTGAAAGTGAGCGTGTTGTCCTGCAAGTTGGCAACCGGCGTTATTTTTGCCGACAATGGGCGCACGACCGAGGCGTAATTTATCTGCGTTTTGGGTTTGACCTTAACTGTTGCCGTGCCGTCGAGTTCAAGCAGGCAAACTCCGCTCTCCGTCCTCTGATAGTCGTTTCCCGACCAAATTTGGGAGACGTTTACCATTGCCGAATAAGCGGGAATTTTTTTATCTCCAATATATATTTCGGCTCCCTCATACCTGTTTACGCCCTGCGGAATTTCGCTTACACTAACCGCGGAGTTTTTTCCGTCAGGCTCCGGCATTTCTCCGGACGCGCCATTATCGGCGCATCCGGAAATAGCCAATAAGGAGAATATAATGAAGAAAACCACAAAAAACTTTTTCATTGTCAGGTGATTTTGATGCCGAGGTTATCGTCGTAAATGCTTGCGGTATTTAAATCAATCCCGAAGCATAATTTATCTGTATCTTTGTCTATCGGCAACACCACTTCCGTTCCGAGACATTTGCAAAGCGCAAATTGCCCCGTGCCGTAATCGTATCTTTCGGTTATTTCGGCTGTAAACGAAGAGCCGTCCGTCAACGATTTCTCGTCGAAAATGAGTTGCATATCTATTCCAAACAACTTCCTGTCGCTTGCGCTTAAAAGTCTTTTTACTACCGCAACGGGACAGGTGAGCACGGCTTCCCCGCACAGCACGTCCACATCGAAATCTCTTTGCTCGTTTTCTGGAAGCTGTTTTTTCTGTTCGGGCGTGAGTTTGCGCTTGACGAGTTTTACATTAAAAATATTTTGCGTTTTAAGCGCGCTTTTTATCGGTTCGCCGTTGCGACCGAACGAAACTTTATGCCAGAGTATGCCGACGTTGATTTTTCCCGAAACTTCACTTTCAAACAGCGCGTACAATTTTTGCGCGCCCATTTTAAGCCGTGCAAGCCAACCTTGCTTTAAGTGTTCACATTCTATAACTTCGGCTTCAAGCCCGCCGCCGGCGCAAACCGCGTCGGAGGGGAAAACAATGTCGTACTCTCCGTCGAGATTTGCAAGCGCAGGCGGCAAAGTTATGAAATTACCGCCCAAATTCAATTTGCCGCCAGATACTTTAACGGGTAAATCATTATAGCTTACAAAGCGTTTCATTACGCTCTCTTCGCTCTCTTTATCGAAATAATGCGCTCTTGCGAAGTTGATATTTACTTTTATCTTTTCGCCGCTCGCACAGACGAAAACACCCTCCGTTTTAACTATGAACGGATACTTGCCGCTTTCGTAATTGGTAACGTTCTGTGTGTCGAAGTCGCAGTATAAAAGAGTTTCGCTTCCCAGCATTTCCGAATTGAGTACAACGCACTCTATGCCGTCGCCGGAGATTACAAAATCTTCGGGGCGGACTCCCAAAACCACCTCTTTGCCGAGGTATTTCCTCTCAAACTTTTTCAAATATTCGGCCGAGAAGGACAATTTTTTGTCGCCCGCAAAAGTTACGCAGGCACTGTCGCCATCACATTCCACAACGGCGTCGAAAAAGTTCATCGAGGGTGTTCCTATAAATCCCGCCACGAAAAGATTTTCGGGATACGTGTATAGATTTATGGGCGTGTCTGTCTGCTGTATTCTCCCCTTCTTCATCACGACAATCCTGTCGCCCATGGTCATCGCCTCGACTTGGTCGTGCGTAACGTATATAAACGTAGTTTGAAGCCTGTTGTGAAGTTTTGTAATTTCACTGCGCATTTGGGTTCTGAGCTTTGCGTCGAGATTGGAGAGCGGTTCATCCAGCAAAAATACTTTGGGGTTACGCACCATCGCGCGACCCAACGCAACGCGCTGTCTTTGTCCGCCGCTCATCGCTCCGGGTTTTACTCCGAGATATTCTTCAAGCCCCAAAATTTCGGCAATTTTTATCACCCGTTCATACATTTCGTCGCGTTTTTTAAACGACGTGTGAAGCGGCCTTAAAAAATTATTTACAAATGATATGGGGCGTTGAAGGTTGCGCTCCTCCCTGATTGCCGCCACATATGCGTGCTTTACAGCCATATAATGTGCGGGTTTGAGTAAAAAATTTTTAACGGAGCGGGGATACTCCTCTTTCAATCTTTGGGAAACCGCCTTTTTGTCCTCGGCGGACAAATTCACTTTCTTGCCTTCTTTATATATCTTTTTTACTTCGCCGTTGTTCTTTGCCTTTGCTTGATATGCGGCAAACATTTCCCCGGCAATTTGACTTATTTGCCTTTGGTCTTCCTCAGTAAGTTTATATCCTTTGGGCAGTTTGCCGCCGTTATCTTGTTTTAACTTTGAAATTATCTGCTTTTTTGCCGCTTTTTGACAGCTCGACTTTGTTAAAACGCGCGGATATTTTTCGTCTACCCTGATTTTTAATTGAGCCTTTTGTTCCTTTGTGAGTTTGGTCATCTTTAACGGGAAAGCCATATTGTCGGCAACCGTCATATGCGGATACAGGGCATAGTTCTGGAATACCATTGCCGTATCCCTGTTTTTGCAATCTACGTCGTTTACAACAATATCGTCTATTTTAAGCTCGCCAGCGCTGATTTCTTCAAGTCCGGCAATCATTCGCAAAACCGTTGATTTGCCGCAACCGGAAGGCCCCACAAACACGATAAACTCCTTATCTTCGATATCCATCGAAAAGTCGTTTACCGCCTTTGTACCGTTGGGATAAACTTTATATATGTTTTTTAAGTTAAGGCTCGCCATACATTTTCCCCGATTATTTATCTTCCGATTATATTTTAACAATATCAAACTTTCACTTCAATGCGCTAAAACTGCAATTAAGTCGAAATATCTGCAACAATACGTTTAACTTTAATATGCCTTTTTACAGAAAAAATCAACGGCTTATATTGGTGATTTTTCTGTATTTTTTTACGGCAAAAACAGCCAAAATTAAGTATTTCAGCGTAAAAAACCTACGCCGCTCTGATGAGCGGCGTAATTTAATTTGGCCAATATAAATAACAAGAAAGCCTATTTCTTAAAAAATATTTAACAACCCAAGCCGAAGAATATCCGCCGGGTTTTTAAATAAAGACAGAAACTCCCGGATATACCGGGAGTTTCTGTCTTAATTGAGATGATTTAATAAACAAAGGAAATTAACAGAGATACAGAGTAGGAGTTTGAGGTGTAGGTTATGCTTATGGAAGTGATTTT
>CANREJ010000012.1 GCA_947629665.1 uncultured Clostridia bacterium | reverse complement strand
AGAGCGAAATCGCCTTTTTCAAGCGCGAGCTTAATGGTTTCTTCCAAAATTCGGACTAATCCATGCCCCTTGTTACCACCCGCCGCCATAAAGAAGAAATTCGGGGCATAATTTAATTCGCCATTATATCTGTCACGCACCAATTTCATGCTATCATAGGCGTACTGATTGTTCTCAACGGAGAGGGTCAATAGCCTGCGTAACATTTTTTCATTGTTGTGAAGATAACTTTGGTGAATCAAATACGGAAAAACATGATACCAAACACATTGACGGTTGGGTTGCTTTCCCAAAAGGATACCAAAAGTATCTTCATTGATACGCTTGTCACAGGCGATCGTTTCAAAAATGTCGTCAGTCAATATGCAGGTATCTCTAACTTTGGCAAGTTCCGAACGGTTAAAAATCTCTGCTATCGCCTGTGGAAGGAGCATTAAAAGCTCTTTTTCCGTTTCAAATATCCAACGTGGATAATAGCTTTTCCCAACGCTAAATTGCTCTCCGCGCAGTAAATCGAGGCGGTTCGTCAAAATCGACAGCTTAATTGCATCGAGAATTGGAAATTTGGCGATATTTCCCTTTTGGGATTCGCAGAGTTTTACAAAGACCTTAAAACTCTGATATTGCAGAATGTAATCCACAAGCGACTTTCCTTGCTCGTCTTTATGATTGATATCGATACCGTCGAGCATGGCTGGATTGTCATTCTTGGCGCAAAGCTCGGCTTTGGAAATCGTAATGACTTCCCTTTCTGGTTCTTTCCCCGTCATGATGTAATCGATACTCACACCGAAAAGTTCTGCAATCGCGGGGAAAAATTCAATGCTTGGCGCGCCGTTATCCTTTTCCCATTTACTGACCGCTTTATCGCTGACCTGCAACTTTTCTGCAAGCTCCGCCTGCGTCCAACCTTTTGATTTGCGAAGCTCGGCAATCGTTTTTCCGATACTGTGCTTTTTACTAAAAATACCCATAAACGTCCTCCTGTGTAGGCTCATTATAGCTTTTTTTGCCGAAAAAGTAAACCTACTTCTTTTTGAGTGGATTTGCCCGTTTCCCGTGCGCCACACAATAAAACTCTACGATTAGTAGAATTATAGCACAAAGCGATATGCTTGTCAATATCTATGACGGAAGGAATCTTTAAGCTACCAAAAGACGCTTTAAGCGGCTGTTGCTGTTTTTGCAGTTACGTTGGAAATGAAAACAGCGGGGCGGGAAAATGCCCTCACTGTCTTTTACAATAAAAATGGGACGCAAGTTTTGTTCAACTTACGTCCCACTTGGCGCAGAGAAGAGGATTTGAACCTCCGGACGGGTATCAGCCGCCACACGATTTCCAATCGTGCGCCTTAAACCGCTCAGCCATCTCTGCAATGTTGACGGGCACGGTTCAAACCCGTCTATTTAATGATATAAAATTTATTTAAAAAAATCAAGTGTTTTTGAATACCGCTCATATAAATTTATTTTAAATTTTAGGCGCGGGTTTTATATCGCATAGTCGGTGCGGAGAAGTTTATCGAGAGCCGAAAAATTTTCCGGATAGGCGTTTTTACCGCTATATGTTATTTGTTTGCCGTCGGAAAATTTGATGGACAGCTCCCAATTCCGCAAATTAAGACTGCGCTCGCTTATCGCGTACCTCTTCTTCCATTTGCCCACCTGCAAACAACTGAACGCCGCCAAAAAATCGCTCTTGTCGCCAAACTCATAAAATGGCTTCAATTCGCCCGTAACGTGCTTTTTATAATACTCCACCTGCTGTCCGTCCACCTTTACCACAATGTTCACCGAACAGAGAAATTTTTGGGTGGAAAACGATATCTCCGTGAACTGCTGCATGCGCTTATTGAAACCCGAAATTCTTTTGTTTGCCATATCTTTGCCCCTTTTGATTACATTATAGGACTTTAATATGACTGAAGTTGTCATAATTAAAAAATAATTTTTAAATTGACAAAAAAATTTGTATGTGATAGAATAATTTTTATGAAAGTTTTAAAAAAGCAAAGAAACAGCAAAATGTGCATTATGTGCGGGTTGGATAACGAATACGGTGTGCGGGCGCCCTTCTACTCCATGGAGGACGGAAGCGTTGCAACAATATTTTCGTACAGGGAACAGCACCAAAGTTACCCCGGCAGGGTACACGGCGGGTTGATTACAGCCATGCTCGACGAAATGGGTTTGAGGGCGCTGTGGGCCACGGAAATGGACGAAAAAACGTTTGGCGTTACAATGTCGCTTGAAACCAAATACCGCAAGCCCGTGCCCTACGGCGTCGAACTTTTGGGACAGGGCAAAATAGTTAAGGACACGGGCAATTTTTTGACCGCCGAAACACGGATTCTCGACCGCGACGGGCAGGTGCTTGCCAACGGGATAATTAAATATATCAAGCTCGACCCGCAAAAAATACAGAAGGGCGTGCAAACGCATGAGGAAATGTGCTACCTTATAGAAGACGGCGTTACCGAAATAGATTTATAACCGAGATTCCGGCATATTTTATGCGCCCCCAAAAGGCTTTACTTTTGGGGGCGCATTTTAATTATATTTTAAACGGTTACTTTTTTTGGAGCTGGCCGGCTATTTTATCAAAAAAATCCGATAATACTTCCGTTTTATATTCCAGCCTGCCGAGATCCGCCGCCCTTGTGAGTTCGGGGTCTATGGGCAACTTTGCCACGGCGGGAATACCGTATTCCAGGGCAAAGGCGTCCACTCCGCTTTCGCCGAATACGGATATTTTTTTGCCGCAGTCGGGGCAAGTGATATAGCTCATATTTTCCACTATGCCCAAAATGGGAATGTTCATCAGGTTTGCCATATTTACGGCCTTTTTAACTATCATTCCAACCAGATCCTGCGGAGTAGTTACAACTATTATGCCGTCTATGGGGATACTTTGGAACACCGTGAGAGGCACGTCGCCCGTGCCGGGAGGCATATCGATAAACATAATGTCTACGCCCGTATATATTACGTCCGTCCAGAACTGCATTACGGTGCCCGAAATGAGCGAACCGCGCCAAACAACGGGTTCGGCTTCGTTTTCGAGGAGTACGTTCATTGACATAACCTGTATGCCGCTTTCGGTAACAACGGGGAGTATGCCGAGTTCGGTGCCCGTTGCGCGCTCGTGTATGCCGTACATTTTTGGAATAGACGGGCCCGTAATGTCGGCGTCCATTACCGCCGTTACCTTGCCGCTTGCCTGTGCCGCCGCCGCAAGAAGGGCGCACGTCATGGATTTGCCCACTCCCCCTTTACCGCTGACTACGGCTATTACCTTTTTGATGTCGCTCATTTGGTGGGGCTTTTTTAAGAGGCTCTGTTTATCCCGCGAAGGACAGCTTTTGCCGCACGAGGAGCAATCGTTATTGCAATTTTCTGCCATAAATCTCCTTATATATAACAGTTTGTTTTGACGATTTATTAATATTCATTTTAAATAGGGCGCAAAAAAAAGTCAAGCTATAAAGCATTTTAGTTGCAAATTAAAAAAATATCTGCTAAAATAATTTTACTGTGCTGGGTGGGGAGTTTGCGGTGCCCTGTACCTGCAATCCGCAATAGCAGGACCGACCGTCTTTCCCGACGGAATATGTGGAAGGCCGCGCCTTATAAGGAGCGTTGATATCAAGGTCTTATGCAACCGCAGGCTGCGAACCGTGTCAGGATAGGGATATAGCAGCACTAAACAGTTTTAGCGGTGTGCCATAAGGTAGCTTTGAAGGAGCCGCCTGTAAGGTTTACGCTTCGGCATATTCCGGCAAAAAAGACTGCACAGCTTTTTGAAGAGAACGGCTACGGGTTTTCCGTAGCCGTATAATTTTTGCCGTTTATTTAACACTTTTCCAGAATATTTTAACGCCGCGGCATTGCCGCGGCGCTCTTCATTTTTAAAATTTTCCTACGCATTTTAAAATTATACAGGTTACGGCAAGCAAAACAAGATACAAACTGAACCACTTGTATTCCGCTTTTTGTATAACTTTAAGCATTATTTTGATTGCAAACAGTCCTGCCAGTGCCGAAGTTATAAAGCCGACGGCTATCGCCCAACCGAAATTGCCGCCGTATTGCGCAAACTCGGCCTGTAAAGTTCCCTTGTAAAGCCCCTTGATTAATTCGAGCGCAAAACCGCCCAAAATTACGGGGATTGACATGAGGAAGGAAAATTTTGCAATATCCTCGCTCTTCCCTCCCGCCAGCGTGCCTGCACAGATTGTGGAGCCGCTCCTCGATATTCCGGGGAAAATGGCGATTGCCTGCGCCAGACCCATTGGTATGGCCGTTTTATAGCATATGGGCAGTGTGTTTTGCCGTTTTTTGGCAATCATTTCCGTTACGAACAGCACGGTTGCCGTGATAAGGAAGCATACGCTCAACAGCACGGCCGCCCATTCCCATTCATAGAAATAGTAATCCAAATCCAAAACGGACGCCACAACGCCGAATATTACCGCAGGTACGGTTGCTATAACCAAAAAACCGAGAGTTTTAAACGGCTTGCGGAAAAGACCGAGAATATCTTTGAAGAATACTATGCAGACGGCGACCAGCGTTCCGAGATGCAACATTACGGATATGAACTGGGCGTTTTCACTGCTTACATTGAGTACGTTTTGAAAAAACGAGAGATGTCCCGAAGATGATACGGGAAGGAACTCGGTGAGCCCCTGAACAAGCCCCAAAACGGCCGCTTGCCAAATTTCCATAGACTACCTTGTTATCAGCCGAGATCCAAAAGGTCCTGATAGGCTTTTTGAATTTTATTGACAGTGTTGTCCTTATTGAACTGCGTCATTATTTGCGTTCTTCTCTTTGTGGAAATTTCAGATATATTCTTGCTCTTTACCCACTCGTAGAACAGATTTTCAAACGTGCCCTCTTCGTTTACGTTTGCCGCCCAGTCGGGAGTATAAACCGCGCCGCCTGTGCTGCCATAAGTGTAGGTAACGTATATCAGGTGCCAGCCGTAGTCGCCCGCGCAAACCGTAAACGAGCCTGCGCCTTTTGCTATTGCCTGCTGGGCTGCATATTCAAATTCCTTGATGTAGCCCGTGTTGTTGCCGATATTCACCGAATAGCCGAGATATTTGGAAAGAATACCCGTATCGGTGGTGTACGCATATTGAAGTTCGTTTACCGCCGCAAGCGCTTTATATTGCTCGCTACCCTCATACAAAAGGTTGGAAGCCGTACTGCCGCCGAGATCTACGGCGCCCGAAGCGTAAATGAATTTCCCGTAGTCGATTTCCTTTTTATCGGCAGTGGAATCTTTATAGAGATTCTCTTTCGTAAGCGAAGTATAATAAGCCTCGTTGACCGTTGCGGGGTCGTAAGAATTATAAAACGTTACCTTTTCGCCGCCGAGTACATAATCAACATATGCCTTAAACTCTGCAAGCATGCCGTCGATATCAAGTTTGTTGGGAATAAGCTGGTATTTGCCATCCGAAAGCTCGTAAACTTTGCCGTTATAGGAATACTTGCCTATATATTTGCCGAGTTCTTCGTATTGGCCGTTGTTTGTAAGGTTGTTTTCAAAGAACAGATAGGAACGGTTTTCGTCTGTGCCCTTATAATAATCTATGCCCGCCTCCAAAGCGTTGAATGCGTAGTCGGTAGTTCCGTTGAACCATGCCGAACGCTGGTCGGTGGTAACGATTTGTTTCATCAAATCGTTTCTCTTGATATAGTAGTCGGCGGTGTAGCCGCTCTCTTCGTCTTCGTCCTTATACGTGGTTTGCAATGTTGTGAGCGCGGCGCTCTGCTTTGCGCTGAAAGGTAACAATATGTTGTATACAAAGCCGTATGTGCCGCCGTCTTCCGTGTCGGGAGCGTAGAGAATGAAGGAAGAATCGGAAAGGCTGTCCATTGTACTTGTGAAGCCCGAATTCTGGTTGCTCTGCGTCTGGCTGTTGAGCTGGCTCTCATATACGGCGTTTAAATAATCATAATTATTGTCGTCTGTGAGCTTGCTCTCCTGCTCCTGTTCGTATAAATCGTAATATTTATAGACTACGCGGTTTTCAAGCTGGCTTATATACTCCTTTTGCATATACTCTATGCCCGCCTCGGCCTTGTGCGCGCCGTCTATTCCGCCGTAAATGTTGCGTAGCGCGTCCTTTTGTGGATCCACAAGATTGTTGTTTATGAGCGCGCTGATAAAATTATTGTATGCCTTGGTCCTTGTTATCTGGTTGGAGCCCGTGAGCATATCGTCCTTGTATACGCCGCTGTCGGCTATCAGGTTACCCTTGTAGCCCGTGTATATACCGTAGTCCAAGGACTTGTCCGCTGCGGCGGGATAATAATCCTCAACCTCGGTATCGACGCCCGTGGGAACGTCGCGGGTTTCCGTACCTGCGTTTTCATCCTCTTCTTCAAGCAAAGCGGTTTCATAGGAGTCGATTGCCGAATTTACGGAGCTGTAAAAATTATATCTTGCAATCTTTACATCCTTGTCGGGGTCTTCTGCACCGGCGCTATCGTCGGTGAGAAGATATTCGAGCTTATCGATATAAGTTTCCTTTGCGTTATATTTTTCGAGGACGGTGGAAGCCGCGCCCGTGCCCGCTTTGTCGTTTAAAAGATACATTACGGCATACTGCGTTATAACGGCGTTTTGCACAAGCCCGTCCACCAACATATTGAACACGTCGGCATACGAGTAGCCGCTGTTCACGTAGGAAGAGCCCACGTTTATAAAGTAAGCCACAAGCTCGCTCTTGTAAATTTCGGTTGTGCCTACGGCGCTCTTAAAGTTAGTTATAAGTTCGGTATCGAAGGGATCGGTGCCTTCCGCGTTGGATATATTTACCGTTGCTACAACCTTGTTCATATCCAGCCCCACGTCGGTAGTTGTGAGAGAACAACCCGTAAATGCGGCGGTCAATGCTATCGACGACGCCAACGCGACGCCGACAATTCTTTTATGTTTCATAAACAAAAAACTCCAAAATGGTTTGTTTTAGTAAAATCTTTTACCATTATATAATATTTAAAATATTATAGCAATTGATTTTAAGCGTTTTGAAGCGCAAATTTTAAAAATTTTGTCATACCGAGCATTGTTTTTTTGGGAGGTAAGCCACTCCCGAACACTATGAGCGGCGCGCGTGCCATGGAAAGTGTTACGTCGCCGTTAAAGCGTTCCAGCGCAGAATTAAGCCCTTTATGCTCCAACGAGTTGATTGAAGGAAGCTCCAAATAGTTGGTTTCTCTGCCCACCGAGATTTTTTTGACGTTGAATTTTTGGGCGTAAGACTTCAATACGGCGATAATCAAGAGGCTTAAAACAGATTCCGGCATTTCGCCGTAGTTGTCCTCTATGGAACGGCACACGCGCTTATAGTCGTCCACCGTGCGTATTTCGGCAATTTGCTTGTAGCAATCCAGCCTGCCCGCACTGCTCTCTATATAATTTTCGGGAATATATGCGGAGACTTGTATATCGAGTTCGGCGGCAAACTGCGGCTCGCCCGTGAGTTCCTCTTTTAAGAGTTTGGAGTACAACTCGTAGCCGACCTTATCCATATGCCCGTGCTGTTCTGCGCCCAGAACGTTGCCAGCGCCCCTTATTTCCAAATCGCGCATGGCTATTTTAAAGCCCGAACCGAGTTCGGTAAACTGCATGATTGCCTTCAACCGCTCGGTTGCGTAGGCGGTGAGTACCTTTTCGCCCTTGAAAGTAAAGTATGCCTGCGCAAGGCGGGAACTTCTGCCCACTCTTCCCCTCAATTGGTAGAGCTGGGAGATGCCGAGACGGTCGCTGTCTATAACGATTAGCGTGTTTGCGTTGGGGAGGTCTATGCCGTTTTCGATGATAGTGGTTGTTATAAGAACGTTCTTTTCGCCGCGGTAAAAGGAAAATACCGAATTTTCAAGCGTGTCCCTGTCCATTCTGCCGTGCGCGTAGGTGATTTTCGCTTCGGGAATTATGGCGCAGATACGCGCGGTGAAAGAAGCTATACTTTCAACTCTGTTGTACAAAATAAATACCTGCCCTCCGCGGGAAATTTCACGGATTACCGCGTCGCGGATGAGCGTTTCGCTCTCCTCCACAACATAAGTTTGCACGGGCAAACGCTTCTGCGGCGGAGTGTTTATGGTGGATATATCGCGTATTCCCGCCAGCGACATATGCAGTGTGCGGGGTATGGGCGTAGCCGTCATGGTGAGGCAGTCCACGTCCTTTTTGACGTGCTTTATCTTCTCCTTGTGTTCAACGCCGAAACGCTGTTCTTCGTCGAGTACCAAAAGTCCCAAATCGTAAAATTTTACGTCGTTCGATAAAAGCCTGTGAGTGCCTATAATAACGTCTATGTCGCCGTTTGCAAGCGCCTTTAACGTTTGCGCCTGCTGTGCGGGAGTTTTAAAGCGGTTTAATTTATCAACTCTTACGCCAAACTCGGCGAACCTCTTAACCGCCGTGTTGTAATGCTGTTCGGACAATATCGTGCTGGGACACATGATTGCGGCCTGCTTGCCGCCCAAAACGGCCAGATATACCGCCCGCAGGGCAATTTCCGTTTTGCCGTACCCCACGTCGCCGCAGAGAAGTCTGTCCATGACTTTTTGGGAACACATATCGCGCTTGATTTCTTCGATGGAAATGAGCTGGTCGGGGGTTTCCTCGTATTCAAAGCTGTCCTCAAACTCCTGCATCATCGCGGCGTTTTCTGGGAACGCATAGCCCTTTTGCGCGCTCCGCTCGGCATAGAGTTCTTTGAGGTCAAAGGCAAGTTTTTTTATGGATTGGCGCACCCGCTCCTTTACCCGCTCGAAGTCTGCCCCGCCTATTTTGGAAAGGGGCGGTTCGCTGTCGCCTACATACTTGGAGAGAATATCCATTTGCTCGACGGGTACGTAGAGGGTATCGCCGCCCTTATATTCTATGGCTACGTACTCCTTTATGCCGTCGATGGTTTCGATTTTTTTTGTGCCCGTGATTTTGCCTATGCCGTGCTTTTCATGCACGCAGTAGTCGCCTATTTCGGGTGCGACGAACATATCTCCGCGGCGGCGTTTTATGCGCTTTGTAACCGCCTTTGTAAACAGATCGGAACTGCCTATTACCGCAAGTTTGCAACCGTGCAACACAAAGCCGTGGGCAAGTTCTTCCGCCGACACGGCAACGCCCCTCAACGCTTCGAGCCTGTCGGGCACGGGATAGACGGGCAAATATTCGTCGGTGAATGCGTCGCAGAGCTTTTGGTATCTCTCCGTACTGCCGCAAAAAATCAATATGCGGTAGCCGTTTTGCAACCAATTTTTAACGTCCGCCACAAGTTGCGGGAAGGAGTTAAGATAGGACGGCACGGGCGTTGAGTGTATGTTGAAAGTTTTTAAGGGCGCATAAAAGCCCATTGCGGAGGTAAACGTCTGCACCGCAAAACTACGGAATTTTGATATGCTTTCAACCATATATTGCGGCGAAAGAAGTTGGTTTACGGAAAACCCGAACGCCTCGCCGCCCTTTTTTAAGTCGTTTACCCGCTCCAAATGTTCGCGGTAAATTCCTTCCATTCTCTCGGAGATAAGTTTGCACTCGTCAAGAATAACCAACGTGTTTGGGGGCAGAAAACTCAACACTGTACGCGAATTTTCCAAAATGGGCGCAACAAATGACAGCCCGGCAAACGGTATGCCGAGGGCGAGTTTTTCGTTGATTTCGCAGGATATGTCGCGCGCCCTTTCGTATGCCTGCACGTTGGGGGATTTTTTGAGTTCCGCCGCAAGCGTCTCCTTCACCCTGTCCACATCGCCGTTTGTAAAGGTGAAATCTGCCGCCGATATAATTTTAAGGCAGTCGCACTCCTCCAATCTCTCCCCGCTCGTTTGGTCGTAGGGGCGGATTTTTTCTACCGTGTCGCCGAAAAAGTCAACACGTGCGGGGTTTTCCGCATTGACAGGGTAAATGTCGAGTATGTCGCCGCGGATTGCAAACGTGCCGCGGCTCTCTGCCGAATACTCCCTTATATAGCCCATTAAAACGAGCTTTTGCGGCAAGGATTGGTAGTCGTACTCGCCGCCTTTTTTTAAGTTTATCTCTTCAATATGCGACGGGGCGAGCTGCATAAGCGCTTCTATATCGGCGACGGTTATTTCGGCGCCGCTTTCAATTTGAGACAGGGCGCATATTCTTTTGAAAACCGCGTCCTTGGAAAGCGCGTCCTTATACAATATCACTTCGTCCTTGGCGGATAAAAGCGCGCAACTCTTCCCCGATAACGTTGAAATTGCCGCATATGCCTGTTGTGCCGAAACGGAATCCGCCGTTATGTATAAAACCGTGCCTTCTGCGGCGGCCGCAGTGAGATATTTTTGGGCGTCGGACAGCCCAAAAGCCGCCGTCGGCGTGCCGAGGCGGAGTTCCCCCGAAATGGCGGGGTAGTCGTCGTTTAAATTTTTAAAGGTAAAAAACTGCCTTTTCAATGCCATACCGTGAGGTAGTTATAATTAAAATAATAGCAAAAATTGCAATATGTATTGCGGTTTAGCCGTTAAAATCGGTCATAACGGCCTCCACCGCCCTACCGCCCGCAATTTGTATTGCGGCTTCGGCAGCCTTGGTGCAAGCCGAAATAAACAGCTCGTAATCTTCCCTTTTTACTTCCGAAAGAACATAGTTTATGAGCGGGATATTGACCTCTTCGTCGCGTATGCCTATGCGTATCCTGGTAAAATTTTGCGTGCCTGTTTCGGCTATGACCGAGCGCATACCGTTATGCGTGCCCGCACTGCCGGAAGGGCGTATCCTCACATGGCCTTTGGGGAGGTCGTAGTCGTCGTAAATAACCGCGAGATTTTCCGCCGTGGCTTTATATTTTGCCAAAAGTTGCTTAACCGCCCTGCCGGAGTTGTTCATGTAGGTTACGGGACGGGCTATTATTATTTTTTGACCGTTGAGGTTTGCTTCGGCAACGTAGGCCTCGCACTCCTTTTTTTTGAATTTGACGCCGAGCTTTGCCGCGACGTCGCCCGCCGCTATATAGCCCATGTTGTGAAAAGTTTTTAAATATTTTTCCTCGGGATTGCCGAGTCCTACTATTATATACATTGCGTTACCCGTATTTTAAAAGCCGCAAAGGATTGCGGCTTACATGGTTAATCGTAAATTTTAGACATTGACTTGTCCATATACACGTTTTCGATTGCCGCGGCAAAAATGGGCGCCGTTGAAATCATTTTCATTATTGGAAGCATTTTTTCCTGCGGAACATTGATTGTGTCGAGCATGGCAAGCTCAGTTATGGGCGAATTCGCAAGCCTTTCGATTGCGGGGCCTGATAAAACACCATGGGAACAGCAAGCGTAAATTTCCTTTGCACCGGCCGCTTTAAGCGCCTTTGCGCCCTCCACGATTGTGCCCGCCGTGTCTATCATATCGTCGACCATGAGGCAGTTTTTATCCTTCACGTCGCCGATGATGTTCATAACTTCCATTACGTTCGCCTTGGGGCGGCGCTTATCTATAATGGCCATTTTGGCGTCCATTCTCGCGGCGACCTTTCTTGCCCTGGATACCGAACCGATGTCGGGGGAAACAACCACAAAATTTTCGTCAACTTTGGGTTTGAAATGATTATATAACGTGGGACCGCCCACGAGATTATCGAGGGGAATATCAAAAAATCCTTGGATTTGCATACAGTGCAGATCCATTGTGAGAACCCTGTCCGCACCCGCGCTCGTTATTAAATTTGCCACGAGCTTGGCGGTGATAGGTTCGCGGGAGCGCGCCTTTCTGTCCTGACGGGCATAGCCGAAATAGGGGATAACCGCCGTAATTCTGCCCGCGCTTGCCCTTTTGGCGGCGTCAATCATTATGAGCAGTTCCATTAAATTTGTGTTTACGGGATTGCTTGTTGACTGGACGAGGAACACATCCATGCCGCGTATGGTTTCGTCAAAGCGCACATAAATTTCACCGTCGGAAAAATGGGTTACTTCCATTCTGCCGAGTGTGGTGTTCAGCCGCGCCGCAATTGCCTCCGCAAGGGGAATGTTGGAGTTGCCTGCGAAAATTTTAATTTCGTTGCCGTGGTTGATCATTAGGTGTTCTCCTGCAAATTCTTTGGTATCGGCCCGCGTTTACCCGCAAGAGCCAACTCAATAACATTTTATAATGTAAGTCTACGTAAAGTCAACCTGAAAACAATCACTTTGGCAATTGAAAAATTCACACATATAAATTTTATAAATTAACGAAACAGGGCCAAAAAAATTTTTTGGCTACTTATTTTCCCTTTTGCGCATATCCGCAAAAAAAGTTGAAAGTATGTCGGCGCACTCCTCTTCCATCACTCCGCCCTCAACCTCTATTTTATGGTTTAAAAGGTTTGCTTCCGCGATTTGTGAAGTCAGAGATCTGCCCTTTGCCTCGTAGGCGCCGAAATATACCTTTTTTATGCGTGCGTTGAGCATGGCGCCCATACACATGGGGCAGGGTTCCAAAGTAACGTAAATTTCGCACTCCGGTATACGCCAGCTCTTTAATTTTTTGCAGGCCTTTTCAATCGCTTCCACTTCCGCATGTGCGGTTGCTATCTGCTTTTTTGTTCTTCTGTTGTGCCCGCGGGCAATTATTTTGCCGTTTAAAACAACCACCGCACCTATGGGCACTTCGCCCTCGGCAAGGGCTGTTTGCGCGCATTTGAGCGCGGCTTTCATATATTTATTAACCATAATTCAAAGTAAAATAACTCAACACGTTGTAGCACTTTTTTAATTGCCGCAACCTTTTTATGGGGTGCGTGAGTTTATCCGAACCACACTCCACAGTATATGCGGGAATACGCAGTTTTTGTATGCACCAATCCTTATAGCCGCCGCAACTGCCATAAATTTTGCGTACCTTATAGCCTGTACAATTTGCTATGATTTCGGCGCCGCGGATATCTCCCCTGCCGCCGTACTCATAGTATATTTCGCCGCCCTTTGTGTGAAAACTCAATGTTACGTAGGGCTTGACCTTTAAAGTAAAGTTGCGCAAGGCCGTCGTTTCGGGTTCGGAAAAGGGGCTGTCCCCAATGCAATTTTCACTGCCGCGGAGTTTTGTGTTCAGCCTGCCGCAACCCCAATCGGCGTCGAAGTTGCAGTTTATGTCCACGCCGCGGGCATTTGCTTTCCACATTGCGTCCTTTGTTTCGCAGAGATATGCGCCGTCGGGATTGACGAGCGGAACCACCCAGCCTCCGCCCCGTTTTACGCCCTTTTTAATATGCTTTAAGGCAAGGCGGGATGTTATCCACTCCCTACCGTGAACCCCGTATACGGCGATAAACTGTTTGCCGAAGTTTTCGCCCACGTGGAAGGCAAAAATTTCCCTTCCGCGGACGGAGTAACCTATTACGCATTTTTTGCCCGAATAGCTTAAATAAAAACGTTTAACTTCATCGAATATCACACAATAAAATATGATTGTTTTACTTGTGATATTCACTCCCGGAGTTTATCATAAAGGCCCGGTATATCTGTTCGAGCAATATTACGCGCATAAGTCTGTGGGGAAACGTCATTTGTGAAAAGGAAAGTTTTAAATCGCTTTTGTCCTTTACCTCTTTATCCAGTCCGTCAGAGGAACCTATGATAAAGGTGATTTCTTCGCCCAAGTCGCAGAGCGCTTTGATTTTTTGTGCAAATTCCTCGCTTGAAAGGCTTGTGCCCTCAACGCATAGCGCAATTTTATATCCGTGCGCCGCACGCAAAACGGGCTCAGCCTCGGCTTTTATTGACTTACCTTCGGGCAGTTCGCGTATTTCCACTTTCGCAAAGCGTGAAAGACGTTTTAAATACTCGGCTATGGCAGAACGAAAATACTCCTCTTTGATTTTTCCCACGCAGACTATATTGATTTTTTGCATTGTTTACCTTATAAAAAACGAAAGAATCCACATTACAGCAAGAATGGCTATGCCGACGGACGATGTAATAAAAAAGTTTTTAACGCCGCCTTTTTGACCTTTGGCGAAAGGTTTTTTATCTAAAATGAGCCATGCCATGCCCGCAACAAACGCCACTGCCGCCGTTACGGTTAAGGCTATATCCGCCGCCATGGGTATTGAAAGGTTGCCGTTTACGTCGGTAACGCCGCAGGCGTACAAAATAATTATAAGGGCGTTGTTTATAAAGTGTATTAAAACGCACGGCAATAACGAGCCCGAACGCACGGCAAGAAGGGCAAACGCACAGCCGCAGATGAATTGGTAAACCGTCTGTTCGGGCGAGGCATGGAAGAGCGAAAAACAGAAACCGACTATAAAAATCGCGCGGACGTCGCCCATTGAAGCGCGGGTATTTGAAAGTATTATGCCGCGGAATAAAAATTCCTCCATAACCGCAGGCAAAACGGCGATTACAAGGAGCGCGGGCACAATTAAGCCGCCGTGTAAATCAGGCAGATAGGAGCTTTGTTCCCTGGGGGTATAGCCGAATAACTTTAAAAATTGCAGTGTGAGAATGTTGAGTTCGCTTACGGCAAACAGTAACCCGAAAATAATCAGTGCGGCGATTATATAATATTTTACATCGCACTTAACGGGGGCTACGTCGCGGAGTTTTTGGTTGCCGAAAACAATTGTAAGCGCGCAACCGACCATAAGCGCCATGGGTGCGGCAAGATAGCTTAAATACTTATAGGCGTCGGTATCTTCCCCCATTCCCGTGCCCGTGGCGATGAGGGATATTATAAAACTGACAAAAACGTAGACAAGGACGTTTGCGGAAAACGCCATGCCCGCAGTTACAGAATTAAGTTTCGGATTTGCTTCGTTCATATTTAAATTATAACTTAAAACGGAAATTTAGTAAACAGTTTTTAATTTACTTTTTTTTACGATTGTATTACAATGTAAATGAATTTTTTATGGAAGTGGCATATGCGTATTGTAAACACAAAAAAAATTGCCGATACAGTGTATAAAATGGCGTTGCATGCAGGCGTAAACCTCACGCCTTCCTGTCTGAAAGCCTTAAACGAAGCGCATGAAATAGAGAGCGGCGAGGCGGCAAAGTTTGCATATGAAACGCTTTTGCAAAACGCCAAGGTGGCGTGCGAAAAAAATATGCCCGTGTGCCAGGATACGGGCATGGCGGTTGTGATGCTGGAAATAGGCCAGGAAGTGTTTTTGGAGGACGGTCTTTTGGCCGACGCAGTGAACGACGGCGTGCGCAGGGCGTACAGCGACGGATATTTCAGAAAGTCCGTATGCAACCCGATTACCCGCGTAAACACCGGCGACAATACTCCTGCCGCCATTCACACGGAGATTGTTGCGGGCGATAAAATCAAAATTACATATCTTCCCAAGGGTTTTGGGAGTGAAAATATGTCAAAGCTGTACATGCTTAAACCGGCGCAGGGCGTTGAGGGGATAATCGGCGCCATTGTTGAAACCGTAAAGTCGGCGGGCTCCCGCCCCTGCCCTCCCGTTTACGTGGGCGTGGGCATAGGCGGTTCCTTCGACACGTGCGCATATCTTGCAAAAAAGGCAATTACGCGGGAAGTGGGCGAAAAAAATCCCGACAAGGTTATTGCAGAGATAGAAAGCGAGGCGTTAAAGAGAATAAACGCGCTGGGGATAGGCTGTCAGGGATTCCACGGCAACACAACGGCGTTAGGCGTAAGTTGCGAGTGTGCGCCCACCCACATTGCGGGGTTGCCGGTGGCGGTGAATATCCAGTGCCATTGCGTGCGCTGTGAAAAGGAGATTATATGATTAAACTTACTTTACCGCTCGATAAAAAAACAGTAAAAAGCCTTAAAGCGGGCGACAGCGTGCTTATAAGCGGCACAATAATGACGGCAAGGGATTGTGCGCACAAACGCATATTTGAGTACATAAAAGAGGGCAAAAAACTGCCGTTTGAACTTAAAGACGCGATTATTTATTATGCAGGCCCCTGCCCCGCAAAGCCCGGTATGGCTTCGGGAAGCTGCGGGCCTACCACTTCCACCAGAATGGATAGCTTTGCCCCTACTCTTCTTGATATGGGTCTTGGCGGAATGATTGGTAAGGGCGAAATGAGCGGCGAGGTTCGCGAGGCGATAAAGCGCAACACGTGTGTGTATTTTGCGGCGATAGGAGGCGCGGGCGCACTCTACGGGAACGCCATTAAAAAGAGCGAGTGCATAGCCTTTGCCGACCTCCTATCCGAGGCGGTGTATCGGCTGGAAGTCGTTGATTTTCCCGCCGTTGTCGCCTATGACTGCGATGGAAATTCGATATATTGAGTTAATGTTTTGGGATTTATGGCAAAAAGCCGCCTGCGCAAAACTTGCGCAGGCGGCTTTTTGCCGAAGTGAAATGCGGAATAAAAAACAAATTATTTTTATAAAATGGGTTGACAGTTGCAGGTTTACACATTATAATTAATACAGATAATACAGATTTGGACTTGATTATGGGCGGTAGACCGAACGTTTACGAGAGTATTGTGAACGGAATTAAAAGGGATATAGAGCTGGGCATTTTGCGGGAGGGCGACAGGCTGCCGTCCTGCCGTGAAATGGCGTTGAAGCTTGGCGTGAACCCGAACACGGTGCAGAGGGCGTATTCGGCGCTGGAAGGTGAAGGGCTTATATATACCCTGCCCAAAAAGGGCGTTTACGTTGCGGATAAAAAGATGGACGATTCCGCCGAGGAACACGCAAGGCGGGCGTTGGAGGCTTTAAAGGCGGAAGGAATGTTGAAAGAACACCTTTTGAAACTTTTGAACGAACTGTTCGGGGAGGACGAAGATGATTGAAATTAAAAATCTCGGAAAGAGCTTCGGCGAAAAACAAGTGCTTTCGGGCGCGGAGTTAAGAGTTGAGAATGGCTCGGTGTTCGGGCTTATAGGAATAAACGGCGCGGGGAAGAGCACGCTTTTAAGACTGATAGCCGGCGTTTTAAAGCCGGACTGCGGAGAAATTTTGATAGACGGGGAACCGGTATACGAAAATGAAAACGTAAAGAAAAAAATCTTTTTTTTGCAAGACGACCCCTACTATACCACTAATTTGACGGCGAAGGCGCAGGCGGAGTTTTATAAAAATTTTTACGACTTTGACAACGAAGTGTTTTTTAGTTACGCAGACAAATTTAAGCTGAACGTATCAAAGCCGCTGAAAAATTTTTCAAAGGGAATGAAACGGCAGACATTTATTTCGCTGGCGCTTGCCTGCAAGCCCGAATATATGCTTTTGGACGAAGCGTTCGACGGTCTGGACCCTTTGGCAAGGTTGGAGTTTAAGCGCGGGATAATAGAGCTTGCGGAAAAGGGGACGACATTTTTGATTGCCTCCCACTCCCTCCGCGAGCTTGAAGATATTTCGGACAGCTTTGCACTTTTGGACAATAAAACGGTTAAGGCCTACGGAAATTTACAGGGAGAGCTTGCAAAGTTAAGCAAGTACCAGCTTGTGTTTGAGGACGATAAATTGCGGGAGGATATGCCATTTGAATGCCTGCACTTTGAAAAGACGGGCAGGGTTATAAGGCTTGTGGCAAAGGGCGATCCACAAACAATACGCGCCTGTATTGAGAATATGAAGCCCTTAGTGATGGATGAAATACCCATGGACTTTGAAGATATGTTTATTTACGAGGTGGGCGAACGGGGGTATCTTAAATGAAAAAATATTTTTTGTATTATCTTAAAAAATGTATTCTTCCCTTTATTATCCTCACCGTGTTTGCAATAATTGTGTACGTTGTGCCCATTGAAGTGCACAATTATTCGGGCTGGAACAACCCGGAAACACTGCCGGAGGGATATCCCGATTACCTTGCAAACCGCGTAAACCTGTTCTACGCCGAATTTTTGGTTGAGGCGGTTTTGATGGCTGTGATAACGCCCGTATATGTGTTCAATTATAAAATGAACAAGCGGAGCGCGGATATGTTCTACTCCCTGCCCCTCTCACGCACTAAAATTTTTGCAGTGCATTTTTTGACGGGGCTTTTGGGGATTTACGCCGCGGCTACCGTTGCGTATTGGCTGGGATTTGCCGCCATTGCCGCGCGGGTAAGGCGGTTGCGGCTTATTTACTACCTCTACGCATATCTCGCCCTGCCTGTGCCTATATTCACCTGCTACTCCATTGCCGCATTTTTATATACCCGCGCAAACACCGTGGCGGACGGCGTGGTGGGCGTTTTGGGCGGATTCCTTGCCGGAATAGCGCTTATGTACGCGATAGACGACATCTCATCCGTATTTTCCTTTTTCTATTCCTTTAATTTGATTTCGTTTACTCCGTTCGGAATTATGCAGGCGCTCGCACCGCTCTTTGAAGCGGCGTACCTCAAAAACGGTATTGCGTTATGGAGTTTTGCGGGAGGCGTTTATCCCGGTCCCGCGCTGAACAATATTTTGATACTTTCGGGCGGAATATTATATACTTTGCTTGCAGCCGCAGCTACCGCGTATATGTTTTTAACCGAAAAAAACTGCCGCGCCGAAAACTGCGAACAGATTACGGAGAGTTTATTCTGCTATAAAACGTATATTCCGTTCTATTTGATTATCATATGCGCAATAGCGACGATAGACTCAGCCGCTTTTGTGTGCATTACCGTGCTTGCGGCCGTAGTGGCTACCATTGCCTGGCGGAGAACTTTTAAAATAGGCGTAAAATACGCCGTGCTACTGTGCGTGTACATTGCCGTTGCGCTTATTCTTGCCTGCGTTTTTTCTATGTTTTAAAAAAATAATAAAATTATAACGTCGCACAATAAATTGGCTGAAAGCGGAAAATATTTGTATATTGACGCGGACGCCAAAAATAAGTTGACAACCGCCGGGATTTAAAATATAATTTTATTGGTTTTGTTGGTTGTGTGCGCAACCGCACGAAAATTTTTGTGAACATTTCCAAATAATAAATGGCGCAAGCAGGCTATGCCTGCGCCAGCGCAACTCAATTTGCGAACACTTTCGCCTGAGCGAGGTGAATGCCTGCGATTATATAATCGTGAGCCTTTAAAAAATCGCAGGCAGAGGGCGAGTAGCCCTAAAACTCACGAAAAAGCGCAGGCACGGCTTGCCGAGCTTTTTGTGAAACAACTTTATATTGGCGTTGAACGGGACAGACGGGCGCAAATACTCCCTTTTAGAGAGAAAAATTCGTGGGCTGAAAGGTTTTTTATGGGAGTGCGGCCGGTATTCACCCGCGAGCCGAAGCGTGAAAGGCAACAAGTAGCGCTCTCCGCTTATCCTTGGCGTTACAAGGCAATAAGGCGGCTTTTGCCGCGAATTCAGGTGGTACCGCGAAAATTTCGCCCTGTGCTTTGCACGGGGCTTTTATTATTTATTTAAGGAGCAGTTATGGAAATTAACGAAAAAATAAAGGATATTGAAGCTAAAATTTCCGAAGCGCTTAAAAATGTTAAACTTTCCAAGCACTTGCAGGAAATTAAAATGAAGTTCCTTGGAAAATCGGGCGAAATATCCGAGCTGATGAAGGGCATGCGCGAAGTTCCGCCCGACAAAAAACGTGAAGTCGGCCAGCTTTTGAATGATTTGAGAACGCGCACCGAGCGGGTTTTTGAGGAGTTGAACTCCCAGCTTAAAGAAAAGGAACTCGAAGAGCGGTATGCCGCCGAGACGGTGGACGTTACTATGCCCGCAAAAAAGGCGGAGAGCGGCTCCTTCCATCCCAACACGCTTATAAGAAACGAGCTTGTTTCGATATTTTCGGGAATGGGTTTTGAAGTGTTCGAAGGGCCAGAAATCGAGAACGATTACTATAACTTTACCGCTTTGAACACCCCCAAGGATCACCCTGCAAGGGATATGCAGGATACGTTTTATCTTGCTCCCGACCTGCTTTTAAGGACGCAGACTTCGGCGGGGCAGATACGCGTTATGGAAAATAAAAAGCCGCCGATTAAAATTCTTTCACCCGGTAAGGTTTACAGAAGCGACGACGACGCAACGCACTCGCCTATGTTTTCGCAGATGGAGGGCCTTGTTGTGGACAAGGGCATAACCCTATGCGACCTTAAAGGCATGCTGGACGAGTTTGCGCGCAAAGTGTTTGGCGAGGGAGTTAAAACCCGTTTACGCCCCTCCTACTTCCCCTTTACCGAGCCTTCGGTTGAAGTTGACGTGAGCTGTTTTGAGTGCGGCGGCAAAGGTTGCAGGCTGTGCAAGGGCACGGGCTGGATTGAAGTTTTGGGCGCAGGCATGGTAAACAGGCGAGTTTTGGAGGGCTGCGGCGTTGACCCAGACGTGTATACGGGATTTGCCTTCGGCATGGGCATAGAGCGCATAGCAATGCTTAAATACGGCATAAACAATATGAAATTGCTCTTTGAGGGCGATACGAGATTTTTAAAACAGTTTAAGGATTGAGGTTTGATATGAAAGCACCTTTAAGTTGGCTGAAAGATTACGTTGATATAGATATACCCGCCGAAGAGCTTATGCAAAAGTTGTTTTCGTGCGGGTTCGAGGTTGAAGAACTGATTGAAGTGGGCAAAGATATTTCCGGAGTTGTAGTGGGCGAAGTTGTGGAGTGCGAACCCGTTGAGGGAACTCACCTGCATGTTTGCAAGGTTGACTGCGGAAAATACGGCGTTTTGCAGATTTGTTGCGGGGCGGATAATGTTGAAAAGGGCATAAAGGCTCCCGTTGCGCTTGTTGGGGCTACCGTTTACGCAACCGGCAAGGACCACGTTACCGTTGAGGGCGTGATGACAATTAAAAAAGGTAAACTGCGCGGAATTGAAAGCGACGGTATGCTTTGTTCGGGCGTGGAAATAGGCGTGAACGGAGATTTGTTTGAGGGCGGAGATTATTGCGGTCTTTTACTCTTGCCCAAAGAATTTGAAAACGGCGCGGACGTAAAACCGCTTTTGGGGCTTGACGACTATATCTTTGACATTGCCGTAACCGCGAACCGCCCCGATTGCCAATCGGTTTTGGGAATTGCGCGGGAGGTTGCCGCCGTACTCGGTAAAAAAGTTAAGGAGCCCGACTGCTCCTACACTCCCGTTGCCGGCAAATATAAGGAAATAAAAATTACCGATCTTGCGCCCGAAATATGTCCCCGATATATAGGGCACTATGTTAAAGACGTAAAAATCGCACCATCGCCCATGTGGATGAGAAAGAGGCTTGCGCTGTGTGGGTTGCGCTCAATAAGCAATGTTGTTGATATAACAAACTTTATACTGCTCGAAATGGGGCAACCGATGCACGCGTTTGACTTAAACACGCTCGGCGGGCGGGAAATAGTTGTGCGCAGGGCGCGCGAAAAGGAAAAAATTACAACGCTTGACAACAGCGAGTTTGAGCTGAACGGGGAAAATCTTGTAATTTGCGACGGCGAAAAACCCGTTGCGCTTGCGGGCGTTATGGGTGGACTGAACAGCGAAATTACCCAAAACACAAACGAAGTGCTGTTTGAGGCGGCGAAGTTTGCCCGCGACAGCGTGAGAAAGACGGCGCGGGCATTGGGTTTGCACACGGACAGCTCTGCGCTGTTTGAAAAGGGCGTAAACGAATACACCACCGAAAGAGCGATGGCAAGGGCCTTAAATTTGATACAGGCATTGAATTGCGGCACCGTAACGGACGTTCATGTGGACGTTAAAACGGAGTATTCAAAATCCGAAAACAAAAAAATGACGGTGAGCGTTAAAAAAATAAACGAGCTTTTGGGAATTATGGTGCCCACCGAAAAAATAGTTGAAATTTTAAAGAATTTGTGTTTTGAGGTTGCGGAGGAAGGCGACAGTTTGCACCTTACCGCACCCGGCTGGCGCGAGGATATAGACCAATATCCCGATATTGCCGAGGAAGTTATCAGGCTGTACGGCTATGAACACATAGACGGCACGTTTATGCCCTCCGCATCCATTACGAACGGCGGATATTCGCCCGAACAGAAGGCGGAGATAAAATTAAAGCGCGCGCTTACGGAAAAGGGGCTTTACGAAATTTCAACCTATTCCTTCTACTCGCAAAAAGATTTGGATATGTTGCATATTGCAGAAGGCGACAGCCGCAGGAACGCCATACGCATTTTAAACCCCATAAGCGAGGAGTTATCCATTATGCGCACCACGCTTGCGCCCTCGGTTATGCAGGTTATAGTGCGCAATTTACGGCGCGGGAATATGGAGGGCAAGGTTTACGAGCTTGCAAAGATTTATCTTCCCAAAGAACTGCCCCTTGTATCATTCCCCGAAGAGCGCGCAACGCTGGCGATAGGCATGTGGGGCAAGTGCGACTTTTTTGATTTGAAGGGCGCGGTTGAAACGGTTGCAGACGCGCTGAACACAAAATTTGAATACTCATCCACCAAAAAGGAATTTTTACACCCCGGAATTACCGCTTCGGTCGTGTGCGACGGGGTTGAAGTGGGTTATTTGGGAATGGTGTCGCCGCAGATTGCGGGCGAGCTTGCTCTGGACAGGGCGGCGTTTATTGCCGAACTCGACTACGAAGAGCTGAAAAAGCATCAAAAACCCTTCCGCTACTCCCCTCTGCCTAAATTTGCCGTGGAAACGCGCGACCTTGCGCTTGTTTGCGACAAAAAAATTACCTGCGGCGAGATTGAAAAGGCGATTTTCGGCGCATGCAAATATGTTACGGACGTTAAACTTTTTGACGTTTACGAAGGCGGACAGATTGGCGAAGGTAAAAAATCGATGGCGTTTACCGTAACTTTCACGCCCAAAGACGAAGAAATTACCACGCGTGTGGACGGCTTTGTTAAAAAGATTTTGGGCAATCTTAAATATAATTTGGGAATAGAACTGAGATAAACGGCAAAAATAATATGCGGCGGGCGCAAAGATTTGCGCCCGCCGCTCCTTTTTACGGAACCAACGCCCCGTTTCCGCCCGCCCACGAGGCCTGCAAGTACGCTTCGGGCACGTGCCCGGCTATTACGCTTTCGCATATAAGTACTTCCGTTGTGGATGCGAGATTTGTGGATTTTGACGGCATTATTATGGATATATCCGAAACAATTTCAAGATACAGCGAATGAAGGGTTTGGTTTATGCCCGCTTCGGTAAATTTTGACACAAAACGGCACTCAACATTGGATATGGGTATTATCTTTATGTTTATCGGCCGACCAAAACCGGCAAGAGCCTCTATGCCCGTCAAAGCGCCGAGCGGTACCATAATTCCCTCCGCACTCATTCTGTTTAAATTTTCCTGCGATAAATATGCTGTGTCCCTTGCTATTCTGTTAATTTTTAAGCTGTCGGTGGTTATGGACGTTACGTTGCCGTATTCATCCCTCTCTATATCTATGAGGTCCTCGTAGCGCACCGCGTCGTTCAACGTGTAGTAAATTGCGTCGTTTACGGCCACTGTGGTTATGGAGCGGATAGTTGCCTCGCTTATTGAAATTAAAACGCGCGTAACGTTGCGCTGGAAATACACTAAAACGCATATCAACAGCAATAAAACGATTGCCACAATCACTTTAAAACGGCGAAATTTTTTGTTTTTGGCTTTTACAGCCCCGTGTTTGCGCGCCATACAATATTGTATTAAAACGCCGAGGGAATTTATATCTTTTGGTTATAATTCTTAACCGCAAAATATGCCCGCAGGAATCACCTGCGGGCACAACGTTTTGAATTAAGTTTTACTACGGTTCGTTAAGCCCTGTTCCGCCCGGACCATATTACCAGGCTTACAATCGCAAAGATTAAGCATGCCGCAGATAAGGCTATCATAATGTACCAAACCACATCCCAATTGAAACCGTTTTCGGCGGGTTCGCTTGGTTCGTTTACGTCGGGATTTCCGGGAGTGCCGGGGTTCGTTTGCTGTGAGCTTTCGGCTATTGTGAACGTCTTTACGTTCTCGCCGCCGAACTCATAGTTTTGGTTCAAGATCTCAACGGTTATAGTGTAGCTGCCCGCAACAATGGGCGCTCCGCCGAGTATGACGTCGCCTTTCCTGTACGTTACCTTTACAACGTTCGCAGGTACGCCCTCTATGCCCGCAAATGGCGTCTGCGCAGCTCCGTTTTGTTCATACGACGTTGTACTGTTCCAACTTGCGGTTACTACCTTTTTGTTGATTACAAGCGTTTTGCCGCTTACAGTTACGCCGAGATAGTTCTCCGTCTCCGGAACGGAAGCCACTACTTGATATGTGCCCGCACTTACGGGTTCAACCGCATAGCCGTTGTAGGTTATAACTACGGGAAGTCCTTCTACGCTTGCCGTTGCCGTTACTCCGTGCCCTTTGCCGTCGTAGGTAAATTCAGCGTCCTCCACGTTGAGCGTTACCTCCGCCTTGGCTACGGTGAATACATAGACAACGTCCTTTGTGGTACCGTCCGCCCATACGGTGTTGCGCTTATCCGCAAGGCTTATATATACGTTTTGCGTGCCTGCATTGGTGCGCGTTGCGTTGCTTACGCTGTAATACTTGTTTTCGGCAACGTCGTAAGTTTGCTCCTGTCCGTTATAGGTGTATTCCACGGTTGACTCTGCCGGCTTTTGAACGCCGAGCTTGGTTATTACAATTGTTACTTTTGCGCTGTTGCCGCCTGCAAACGTGAAGTTCTTGGATTTGAGCGTTACCGTGTAGGTATACGTGCCTGCGTTTATCGCCTGCGTGCCTCTTATTGTGTAGTCATTGGACGTAAGCGCACCGCCGCTCCAACTTAAACCGAGCTGAGGCAATGTCTTGGCTTCGCCGCTGTATACTTCGGTATATTCCGTTTGGGCGATATTTACCCTTGCCGCCGATATATACAGCGTGGCGGTTGTTGTATTATTCCCGAATGCGAACGTAAAGTTGCTGTTGGTAAGTTTAACCGTATATCTGTATGTGCCTGCGTTAACGGCGTTTGCGGGGCCGCTTACGGTATAATAACTCTTATCCAAATTGTCATCGTCCCATTTAAGGGTTATTTCGGGCGCATGCGCTTTGCCGGTATATACTTCCCTGAATACCGCCTTGGCTATGCTTACCTGCGCGGGTTTAACGGTTACCGTGAAGGAAAGTTGCAGTCCGTCGCCGAAGATATAGTCGGCGGTTTTAACAACGCTAAATTCATAGCTACCTACCGCACTGCCGACCTTTCCGTTTACAGTAAGCTCTTCCCTTGCACCGCTGACGAGAATTGCAACCGCCGCAGGTTTGGTAAAGTTGCTACCGTTATAGGTGTGCGTTGTATCGCCTATCCACTCTATGCGTTCAATAACGTTGCCCGTTATGCTGATTGTTACAATTTCATTGCCGTTTGCAAGATTTAATTCATAGTTACTATCGGCAATGCTTGCGGTTATTGAGTACGTGCCAACCTCTATAATTTCATTGTTTTGAACGGGAGCGCCGTTATAGAGCACAGTATAGGTTATTTCAGGCAGACCCGCAGCTGAATTGATAACATTTGCCTCAAACTTGGAAGATATTTCTTTCCACCAATCATCGCCGTTGTAAACGAAAGATGTAACGCCTGTATACTGCACGGTTACTTTTGCGGGAGTTATCTCAAATTCCTCAGGCGTATCGTAACCTATGATATTATAGTTTGTGGCCGCCAAACCTTTAAGGTTAACCTGAACTTTATATACCCCTACATTTTTAGGGCTCACGGCCGTGTTTGCGCTATCCAAATACGTTACGGTGTAATCGCTATTGACGAGGTTACCGCTTACTCCCTTAACGGTTACGGTTGCGAATTGATTGCTACCGCTGTAAGTTTTTGAGGTGTTTGAAACCGACACTGTTGCATTCGCACGGTTAATGGTGAGCGTAATCTTATAGTACGGCTTACTATACGTTTTGCCATCTATCGTTTCGTCAAAGGTTCCGTTGGCGCCGTCAAGGGTATAGTTGTTGTTTTGATTGCCGCTATCGTTCCAATTATCAAAGGTAAATATCCAGGTATAAACGCCGGCTGTTGTAGGCAACCTGAACTCGCCATTCGTTACACCCTCGCCCATTAACGTTGTAAAATTTGTATCGCTTTGGAGATATAGTTTATAGCGCATTACTATGGAAGGGTTGCCATCTATCCCAAAGGTTAAATTAAGTATGTCTCTCGTAACTTCGGTGCCGTAAGCCCAGGTTACATTGCCATTGACGTTGTCCACCTGCACTCTGTCGTCAGTTGATTGTAGCTTAGGGGCAATAACCTTCCTTGTAACCGTTACTTTAAATTCGCCGTAGTAAGCCTCGTAGTTTGCCGCCGTGAACTTATAGTACATGTTGTAGGGGACTTCTACATATTGAATTTTCCCATCTATTTCTTGTTCGGTGAGGCGAACATTTATGGGTGCGCCGTTTATATGAACCAACTCTTCCTGAGTGTAGTACTGCAACGTTGTCTTGTCTGCACTATTATTGGGTGCAGGCGCAAAAGTTATATCGCTTGCTTCGGGACCCTTGAAATAAGCGTCATAAGCCAAGCCAGCCCAAATGCCTTGGCGTGTTACCGTAGGAGCCAACTTGAATATTTCATCGAAGTGATCTACGGGCAATTTAACGGTGCCGTCATATTCATAGTTCCCGTTGATATTCACGGTTTCCGAAATATCTTTGGGGGTAACAGTTATTATGTAAATAATATCGGTTTTGGGATATTGTTTATCGCCGTCATCATACTCTTCTATGGTGAGCGTAAGGTAATATGTGCCCACAGGCGTTGACGAGTTGAGATATGCGGATAATTCATTCACCGAACTGTTGAACGAAATGTTCCAAACTGTGGTTGCGGCGGTAACGGGGCCTCTATACTCCAATTTATAGCTTGCCTTTGCACGTTCATGCATAAGTTCAGGCTCTGAAATGTTAACAGCTTCACCGAACTCCCAAGTATAACCAGTTGAACCGTTTACTTGCAAGTCAGTTTTTGTGCTGTTGCCCTCAACAAGGTACCACTGCTTTGTTACCACAAGTTTATCGCCACTAACTGCTACCGTTTGATTAGCTATTGTGTAACCCGCGGAATCCCAGCGATAATTAGTGCTGTCTGTAAGGACAAGATTTACGGTTGCGGTATAGCTCTTTTGATAACCTGCGCCGCTTGACTTTTGCTTATTATTTGTATAGCTGCCCGCCTCCACATTAAACATTTTGTTACTGCTGTTACCCAACGACGATGTAAAATTGGTTTCATTGAGTACTACTTCCGCATCAGTTCCGGCTCTATGCCAAGCAAACGCATTGTTTGCGTTAACCATATTGGGACTTCCCGCTTCGCCAATATCGTACTTACCGCTTGCGAGCAAAAGGTTTGACGCCTTATTTATCCAACCTTCGGCAATTGAGTTTTGAATATCTGCCTGCTTTACGGTGTAGGGCTCTATAATGACGGTAAGCGTTAAATTACCCGTTACATCATGATTGTGAAGTTTGGTTGAATCGGGTTTCGCCGTGATAATGTATGTCCCGACGTCCTTAATTTCTTTAACCGTTACGCTACCCTTTTTAATTTCATATGTGCCGTAGTCGCCAAAATCGATTATATGACCATCACCTGATACAAAGGAAGCCTTATATTCGCCAGAATAGTCTGTGCCTTTATATTCGTGAGTGTCTTTATCCACTATATCGGTTGCTCCGCTTATATTGTGCGCCCAATCAAGTGAAACAGCTAACTTTGAAATTGTTATTTGGGCTTCGTTCAAGCCGCTGAAATCCGCATAACGCCAACTGCCCTCTTCCCAACCATGCGATTGCGTTCCCGTTGAGGTGCCGCTGTAATTTGATTTTGCGGCTATTTGTTCAGGGGTACGTCCTGCGATATTAGCTTCTATATACAGGTTACTCTTCGACTTGGAATAATCACCTGCGCCTGTTGAATGGGTTGCAAACATGAAGGTGATTATTGCGCCGTCGGATTCGTTGCCGACATAGTCAATACCGTAGAAGTTGGATATTGTTAAACCGTACGCTGTAAGACTTGTCAAGGGCAGATAGAAGTAAGGTGCCGAACCTCCCATACCTACGCCGCCGTTTTCATCAAGATACTCTCCTTTTATTTCATTGTTGTCTTTATCCACCTTGGGAACCTGGGAAAGAGGCGAGTTGGTTATGGCAATCGTTTTTACCTTGTTATTGTAGGTGAGATACTCTGCAAGTTCTTTCTGCAAATCGGCGCTCAGCCTTGACAAATCAAGCGTGCCTTTTACGGTAACCCTGGCTTGGTTAATAGTGCTATTCCCTGCGGTCTCCGTGAAAGGTTCAACCGTGTAGTTATGGGCGCGATCTCCTGTAAGGGTTACCTTTGTGATATTGAGGGTTTTGCGCTCACCTGCCGTTTTATCTGTATAGTTACCCTCTACCGATCCAACAGAAACTTGCTCCTTGTCGCCATCACAAATATCGTTCAATGACCATGTATATTTGCCTATCTTTGTGGTGTTATCGTAATCTTTTTCGGCCGTTATGTTTACGGTTATTTCCTTAGGCTGTACATTTACCGTAATGGTTGTATCGAACCCATCGACAAATTTATAATTGGTTTGGCCATCGGGTAACTTTGCCGTGAATTTGTAGCCTTCGGCCTTAACGTCCTTATATTTGCTGTCTAACACAGTGAGTTCAACGTCGGGAGCCGAGCCCGCTATACCTTTGGCTTTAACGGTGTGTTCGATGCCGTCATAGGTGTATCTGTGTAACAATTCAGCTTCATCCACGAGCCACTCAATTTCCGTTATGGTAGCGCGAGCAACCGTGAACTGTACGTAAGCACCCAATTTAAGTTGATAGTTATCAGGGTCGAAGGCTCCTTTTTTATCGCCGAGAGAAACTACAAGAGGCGTATAACCTGTGCCGCTTTCATTGGACAATACATACTTATAAGTGCCCGCATTTATGGCTATACCGTATACTTTAATTGAAGCATCGGCCTGTTCTGCCGAAACGGCACATTCCAAAATATAGCTTGAAGCATAATCGGTTGAGTCGTTATAAACCCTATCAACGCTATTAACGCTTACCGTCAAATCGGCCTTGGCAATTGTGAAGGTTTTGGTCGTGGTACCGCCGAGCTTATAGTTCTGGTTAGCCGTGCCGATAAGTGCAACGGTTACGTCGTATGTGTCAGCGTTTACGGGCGTTGTGCCTTTCGTAACTCTGCCTGTATAGGTTACGGTGTAATCGCTGTTTACAGCGAGGTTACCGTTTACTCCGGTAACGGTTACGGTTGCGTATTGATTTTCACCGTTGTAGGTTTTTGAGTTATCCGAAACAGCAACGGTCAAATCGGCCTTGGCAATTGTGAAGGTTTCGGTCGTGGTGGCGGAGTTAAGCGTGTAGTTGGTTGAAGCGTTTTCCGCACTTAAAGCGGCGTTAATTGTTGCCGTTGCCCCATAGGTGCCGGCGTTGATTGCTTGCGTACCTGTGAGCGTGCCTGTGTAACCTGCGCCGCCAGACAAAGTTATGTCAAGAATGACCTTTTCTCCGTTTACGCCGGTTGCGGTTGCCGTGGGAGTAAGCGCGGAACCCTTGTAGGTCTGCGTAAGACTGTCAGAATCAAATGCAACGTCCAAGGTTTTGGGCGTTATTTTAACGCCGTTTATTGTCCAGGTTATGGAGCCGTCCTCATTAAGCGTATAACTACTGTCCGAACTTTCGCTAAACTCATAGTTGGCGGCGTTCTGCAATGTTAATTTTACGGTTATTGTATTTGCTGAATTAACATCTTTACTGTTATATACCGCGGTATACTTGCCCTTTACCTGTTCGGAATTGACGCCCGAAATGCCGATTTCATTGCCGTCTGCACTGACGCCCGTTACGGAAGTATTCCCGTCATAGGTTTTCTCTTTGGTAAGGCTTACCGTCGACTTATCAAAAGTGATTTTTGCCTTGGCAATAATGAACTTCACGGTTGCGCCGCTTCCTATGGTGTAGTTTTTGTGCGCATTTTCAGAGGTAAGCGTAACGGTTACGGTGTATTCGCCTGCATTGGTGGCAGTTGTGCCGCTATAACCTTCTGCCGCATAGTTTACCGTGTAATCCGTGCCGAGTGTAAGTGTTTCATTTGCGCCCTGTAAAGTATTAAGTGCAGTAGCTTTCTGCTCGGTGCCGTTATAAGTTACGCTATCAGGAGTGGGCAAAGTTATGGTTGCCTGCTTTATTGCATAGGTTTGAGTGCCACTGCCGGTGATATTGTAGTTCTTCGCGGCGGTTCCGCCGAGCTCTGCCGTTGCAGTGTATCCCGTGCCTGCATCTTTATGTGCTCCCGTTACGTTCGCCGAAACGGATAACTTATCGGAAGTGTTGTCAACCGAAGGAATACCCGTGGTGGGAAGTTTGGGCGTAGGAACCTGGTCTTCCCCATTGTAAACAAGGTTTTCTACATTCTCCCACGTGATTTCAATATCGAGCGCGGAAATAGTTGCAGTGAGGGTTTCGGAATAAATTGCCGTGTAATTGTAGGCCTTGTCGCCGCCGAGGGTTATGGGGTCAACGTTTACGGTCTTATTCTCGCCTGCGTTGGCATCCTCAAAGTGCGCAGTAATTGCACCCACGGTAACAACGTCTTTTACACCGTCCACACTATAAAGCTCGCCGGTTATGTTGCCCGTTACTTTGACGGTATTGGTGCCGTCGTAGGGCTTTCCCCGCGCAGTAAGCTCTATTTCAAGCTCGGCTTGGTTGACGGTAATTGTAACAACAAGGTTGCCATCCTCATTGACCTTGGCGGAAGTATTGTCCGTGGCAATGTTCCAGGCGTAGTCAGTACTTGTGAGCTTGAACGTAAACTCATACACGCCCGCATTTAGAATTTGGGTGGGCGTTTCGGTTTCCGTTGCGCCGAACTTGTGATAGGTTACAGTGCTATATGTCTTGCTAACAATAAATTCCTGGCTCTCTGTGGGAATATTGAGCGCATCGTCAAAGGTGTGCGAAGTGCCGTCGTAGGTGTAATCGCCAATTTTTGAAGAAGGCGCAGTAACGCTTGTAAGCCCAACATTTAATGTTAAGGTTATTTTAGCGGGATAATATTTGCCCTCTATACTCCTGGTTGTGCCGCTGAAATAGTAGTTGCGGTAAGCCGCCGAAGTCAATTCAAGGGTTACGGTGTAGACGCCCTCTTCGTTCGGCGTGCCGATTTCTTCTCCGTTATGCGCATATGTAACGGTGTATAATTCGGGGTTGAGATAGCCGTTGGGCAAACACGCCACGCCGTTGTTAAGTTTAACATCTATGGTGGCGTTTGCGCGGACGTTGGTTATTTCCTGCTTTTCAACAGTCAACTCAACCGTGCGGGTATCTCCGCCCTTTTCATCCGACCATTTGTAAGACTGACCGGAAACGGGACCGGGCAATGTGAATGTAATTTGATAATTGCCGGCATCTTTTATCGTGGCGGGATTAGCCGTGGCCGTTTCCGTACCGTAAGCGCCGGCGTTATAAGTATCATAAGTAAATTCGGAAACGGCGCGCTTTAAAGACGTGTCGTAATCAATATAATTTGCAGAAGGCAAATCGCTGCCCGTGTATGTGGCTTTGGTACCCTCCTTATTGGTGGGAACTTCGATTGTTAGGGAGTTAATGTCGCGGACAATAAGCTCGGTTATCGCAAATTCGGAACCCGCCTCCATAGGAGTGCGCCATGCGTAGTTCTGTGAATTGGTAAGCTGCACCTTAACCTGATATGTGCCCGCTTCGTACTTGCCTTCGGCATTTTTAGGTAAAGTTGTGGTTTCGCCGCTACTGATTTCAGCGTCTTTTGCGCCGTAGCCTACAACCGTCCAGGTATTATCCGAAGCCGGAACAAATTCAATATCTTTCCCTTCCGTTATGAATTGTGTTTGCTGACGGGGAGTTTCAAGTATCTTTTGTGTGATATTTACGGTTACAATAAGTTGCTGGTCTTTTTCGGTCATTTCCTGGCCGCAACCGGAAGTTCCTTCCGCCCAGGAATAGCCGGGAGCAGGCCGGAATATTACAGTATATTTGCCCGCATTGAGTATGGAGTTGGGCAATGCCGTTGCCGCTTTGCCGCCGGCAGGGGTATATGCCGTAATTTCCGCGCGCATGCTGTTGCTTTGATAGCCATAGAAAATATCGATAAAATCATAACCCTGCAAGCGGTATTCCGCCGTGAAAGTAGACTCATAGGCATGACCTATGCTATTGTCGGTAGTCCAGCTGGGCATCTCGATTTGAGGCTCGTCGGAAATTACAAGCATGCAAGTTACAAATTTGTCTTTCGTATTCTTTGTTTCTATGTTTTCGCCTATCGCTTTAAAATACTCTTCGTTGCTTTCAGTAACAACGGCGTTGCCCTGCGCAACCCATTGCAGGTTGTAGTCGTCAACAAGCTCCAAGGCAACCCAATAGGAACCCCTTTGATAGGGATGGATTTTGCCACTTGCGTCAAGGACGCCCATGTCGCCTATCTGCTCGCTTTCTTTGATCATTTGGGAATATTTAACGACTTTGTAGTAGGCGTTGTTTTCAAAAACATTGACTTCCGCGCCCGTAGCTTCGGTGTAGAGTACCTGTTGGTTGCCCGGAACGGGAACTTCGCGCTTTTGTATGTTGAGGATAAAAGTATAACTTTCGGAATCTGCCGCCGCGGTAGCAACTGCGCCGGACGAGGTGTTTTCCGCTATGGGCAAGCCGTTGTAGGTGCCCGACCAATGGAGCCCGCCATTTACCTTTAAAGTGATTGTATATGTGCCTGCGTCGTAGGGGGCGGTAGATTTTTCGGTGGATTTATTCTTGCCGCCGTTTACATCATGTCCGCCAATACCGGTATAGGTATAGTCTGCGGTCATGCGGTTGGCGTCGTAGCCCTCGAATATACGCGAGTAAGGATAGCCCGCAAAGTCGAACATAACGGTTATTTCGGGGTATTCCTTTTCACCGTCGGGAACCTGCTCGCCTATGGGCTGGAAGGTGGGCATTGCCACGTCCGTGGAGTTGATTTGACCGCCTTCATTCTTCGTTACAAGGGTTATGGAAGCGGGCAAACGGTTTGTGTTGGGGTTATAGTTAAACGTAAACCATTTAGCTTTATCTTCTTCTTTACCTATATCTAAACCCTTGTTGGGGTCTGTAATATCACGCGGCGATTCGGATGTCAACCAGCTATCGATAATATCTGTATCGGTGTTTGTGAATACACCGATAGAATTGTTGTTGTCAACATAATAATCAACACTGCTTAAATTGCCCGTTATAAAATCTTTGATATTGTCTTCGGTTATTTGAACTTTACCGTAATAAACGGGGCCGGTGCCTACAAGCTCAGTCCACGTTTTATCGTGCTTATAGTCCAAACCGTCCTTATAATAAAGATAATAGTTATTGTTTGTTGTGTTGTAGTACATTTGGTTGTAGAGTACGGTTATGGAATTGTTGCCTTCGGCGGTTTGCAAAACAATTTCCACCTCGTAGGTGAGCATGGCACGATAATCGTACTGAATACCTGTTATTCCCGCCTCTTTCAACGCACTGCTGAAATCAGTCTGCGCGCTGTTGAACATCTATCCGGCGCCGAGGAGCGCGTCATACGACTGACGGGAAGAAGCTATAAGCAAAAAGTCAAGATTTTTATAGCCCGTGCGGAAATAATAATCATTATCCGTTTTTTTGGAAACGTCAACGTCCGTTATTTCACTTCCCGCATGACCGGGAACAAAATCTTTATATTCGCCGAATACCGCGTTGCCGTAGGTGGCGTTGGAAGGCAAGTATACAACGCGGAGCGCGTTTGAGTAACGGAAGGCATATTCCTCGATTTCGGCAATTCTGTCGGGAATAATGATAACCTGTATATTTGTTGCCGTGAACGAGGAGTTGCCTATTATGGTAGTTGCGGCATAGTCGAATGTAAATTCAGTTAAGAGTTCGCCGTCTGCGCCCTTTAATTGAGGGGGAACATAGATGAGCTTTTGATACGCCACAAATTGGTCGTGTACGGTAAATTGGGGCTGAGGGTAATCGGATACGGATAACACACGGTCAACGCCATCAACTACGTTTACTTCGCATGTCGCGGTTAAATCATTATAGGTTGCCGTTAATGTGTAGGAACCTTTTTCGGCCGCCGTTAAAACCGTAACTCTGCCTTTATTGGGGGAGAGCCAATTTTTTGTTTCTGCGCTTCCATCTTCAATCTTCCACTCTACATTTCCAAGCATTTCCAAAAGATTTGCGGGTACGGTAGTAGAATTGCCGAACACAAGTTCCGCAGTAAATTCGGTTGCCCGGCCCTTTTCTATGACTGTTCTTGTTCTGTTCAAACGGAGCGCGGTGGGAACGTCGGGGTCTACCACCTCTACTTCCACTTGTGTTGTATACGGTGATCTTGCCGTACCGCCATCAGTGGTCAAAGTTATTGCAAGCGTATCTTTGCCGACTGTATTTGCCGTTAAGGTTACAGTATAGGATTTTGACTCGGTATGATATGCTTTTTTTATACTAACATGTTCGGCACCTTCAATTTCAAGCGCCTCTACTTGCTCTGGGATAGTACCAAGCTCTGTTGCCGCCGTACCTGTTGCGGTTACGGTTATTTCTGCCGTTTTTCCCTTGTTTATTTTAACGCTTGAAGGGTCGGCGGTTATGCCGTCTTTGCTGTGTATTTTTACAAGGAGAGCAATTAATCGAGAGTTTGAATCTCCTCTTTCAATATTATAACTACCCGCTTTTAAAACATAAGGTTCTGTACCAGAAGTAAACACATAAATATTAGGATTTGTTGAATCAACATTGCCGAGTGTAGTACCTGTTGAATTCAATTTAAAAGTATCACCATATGCAACAGCATATAACTCTATATCTGTATTAACCGTAAGGGTAATTCTGTTAGTACCACTATCAATCTTATAACCAGAATGTCCTTCATATTTTGGAGTGGAAGATAACTTACCCAATTCTATTTCATAATTTAACAGAACTATTCCATTTTTTGACGAAAGTTGCCCTATCGCTTTTTGGTTATTTAGTTCGTCAAACCATAGAACAGCATCTGCATCACTTATTGCTATGTCGTTTATGGCAATTGTGGCTATGCCGCTGTCGGGGGAAGGTTCTGTGTTAGAGGCAAGAGACACGGTTGAAGGAGCGCTTACGTCAGGTTTTGAGCCGTACCAATTTTCCGTATTGTTCCAAAAAGCGTCGTCGCCGAGTTTATAGCCGTAGCGGGTTGCATAATCCCAAACGAGATATTTGCGATAGCCCGCCGTGTCGTAATAATCATAACGGTAATCGTCGGTGTAGATTGCACCGTTATCGCCCTCAACATAGAATGAGGGAACGTTGGAGTTGTTTTCCTTGGCAATTGTAAGTTGCTCTACTCCCGTGTCGCCCTGGAAAGCACGAACGCCGTCCGCAAGCAGAACGCCTGCGGATAAGGTTATGGTTTTTAAATTTGTGAAGCGTTGGAACGCCAAGCCGTAGATTGATAAAACGGTGGTTCTGCCCGTTGCAAAGTGCATACCTGTGAGATTTGCCGCATTACCGTCCGATGAACGGAAAGTATCTTCCAGCTTAATTCTTTTATCCTTTGCCAAAGGGCTGAAAAAGCGGGTTACTCCCGAAGATATAACCATGTTTTTAAAGTTGGGACTGTTTTGGCTTGTTACAGTTTCGTCAACCAACAACTCAACGTTGGCAAAAAGCTCGTCTGAGTCCATTTTGCCGTCGTTGTCATTATCGTACCACATGGGGGAAGGCACAATAAAGTTTGCAGGCAAGTTCTCCGCTATGTTGTAAACAGTGGCGGTGTTGCCGTCATTTGCGCCGAGCATTTTTACCCAGGTTATGTAATTTTTGTCCAAGGAGTTTTCTACAACCGTATTGCTTAAAAACGGCGTATCATCATAGTTGGCGAGGTCGAAATATCCTTCGTTTTTGGTGGATTTGGACTGCCAATAAACCGACTCCGGGGTGTGGACGTCGGTTATGCGGAATGTGATTTTTCCGCTATTTTCTTTATAACTGCCATTAAAAGCGCCGTCTTGAACGTAGTCCACCTTTGTGTTTGCAGGGATTGCGCCGTGGGGATTTTTAAGTGTTTCCGGAATTTCCAGGCAGACGTTATAAGTATCCGGTCCGGAGTTATAAGTCCCCTTAAAAGTATCTGTAAGGCCCGTTATTACCGTGTAGCCGTTTACCGTCGAATAGGTAAAATCATCCTCTGTGGTTATTACGGTTTGTGCCGACGGGTCTGCCGAAGCCAAAGCTACCGGCGATTGCCGGAAATAGAGCGTTAGCCCCAATGTGAGGCACACCGCCATTAATACGCTTAATATTGCAATGACTATATTCTTTGCACTCTTTGACATAAAGTTCCCCCTTGCGTGCGCGTGAAACATATTATAATACGCGCGTACACACTCATACATAGTTCATTATACACCCAATTTTTCCAATGTCAATAATTTGCCAAAAATTTGTTGAAGGTTTGCAAATATTTATTAAACAAAGTTAAATAATAACATAAAATGTAAAAATGTAATTATTGGTTGAATTAATAGACGTTTAAACAATAATTATATGTGAAACAAAGAGGCTAAAATGTTAATTTGTGCAACTGAAACATGCAACGCAAGCGTAACGCTTGACCTGGGTTTCTTAATGGCGTTGGTTCTTGACGAAGGTCAGCGCAGGTCAAACGGGAAGCGTAACGCTTGACCTGGGTTTCTTGCAGCGTGTCGCTGCACCCAAGTTTCTTTATTGCGTTGGTTCTTAACAAAGGTCAGCGCAGGTCAAGCAACGTTACGTTGCATCCGGGTTTCTTTATTACGTTGGTTCTTGACTTACTTTTATACTCGTCAAACGGGAATTTTTGTTGCTATTTCATCGAACCTCGACCAATCCACCGGGGGATTATTTCGCTTACCGCTTCGCTCTCACTCAAAATGACAAAGAGTAATTAGCCGCGTACATATTTAGAAATTGCGGAGAGCAAAAAAACGGCTTTGGGCACATTTGCCCAAAGCCGTTTATTTTACCATGAAGTTATGCGGATTCGCCACCTTCCGTGGAGCTGTCGTCCGTTTTTGCGGGTTCCGCCGCCACGGGAGCAGGAACCTCCGCGGGAGCGGCAAGCGCGGCTTGCTTTTCGGCAGCAAGAATCTCCTTTAATAATTTTTTAACTGCGGGGATTTTTCCGCGATACAGCGTGCCCGTTAAATCGACCGCGTATAAACGAAGGGTTTTTACTACGTTTTTACCCTTGATTTCGGTTACAAGCGTGCGCAATTCTTCGCAAGAAAGCGAAAACGTTATGGAACTCCTCTGTTCGAGGACTATTCTTGCGTCGCTCTTCATGTTTTTATCGCGCTTGTACTTTTCGGTGAGCGGGAAGTTGACCTTTCCGTTCTGTACGCCGAGTTCGCCGATGCCTACGTCATTGAGCGACTTGTTGCCGATTGTCATGCCCGCAAAACGCTGACGCGTTTCTTCGTCCATAGAGTAAAAACCCAAAAAATTAAGTTTTTGGACGGCAAGTTTATTGTGCAGGCGAACCAAAAGCCAAATCGTCAGCCCTACCATAAAAATCAAAATTACAGAGGCAATTAAAATTATAATTCCGCTGTTTTGGTTTAACCATTCCATAATTATACCCCACTTTGTTGTTTTTTGCGATAAATATAATAATTCATTTTATGCGGTTAGTCAATTATATAAACGTAAATTTAAAAAATTTATTTTGCGGGAGTTAGATTACGCGGATTACAGCTTCAACCGCAGTGTCGGCTAAATCCTTGCCGATTGCCGCTACGGCTTTTTTAATGTTGGCCTCGCGCGTGTAGTGCGTTACCAAAATTAAGTTTACTTCCGTTTTGCAACCGTCCTCGTTGTCCTGCACTACCTTTGCAACGCTTATGCCGTATTTGCCCAAAATTGCCGTAATTTTTGCAAGCTCGCCCGCCTTGTCCGCGGCAAGAAAACGCAAATAATAGGCGCTTTCGAAATTGGTTACAAATTTTGTGTCGGGAGCGGCGGATTGCGTGTTGTTGAAGGTCGAATACCTGTGCTGGGTGTGGGTTGCACAATAAATTACGTCGCCGACTATCGCACTGCCCGTGGGCATTGCGCCCGCGCCCTTGCCGTAGAACATAACGTCGCCTACGCTGTCGCCCGTTATATATACTGCGTTGTAGTTGTCGTTTACGCTCGCCAGGGGATGGCTTGTGCGCACAAACGCGGGGTGAACGCGCACTTCTACACCCTTTGAGGAATCCTTGCCGATTGCAAGCAGTTTTATAACATAGCCGAGTTTTTTGCCGTATGCGATATCCACCGGCGAAAGGTTTGAAATTCCTTCCCTGTAAATATTGGAATAGGGGATTTTTTTATTGAAGCATATGCCCGACAAAATAGACAGCTTATAAGTGGCGTCGTAGCCCTCCACGTCTGATGTGGGGTCGGATTCGGCATAGCCGAGGGACTGGGCCTCCTTTAACACGTCGGCATAGGACTTGCCCTCGTTGGTCATTTTTGTGAGGATATAGTTGGTGGTGCCGTTGATTATGCCGATGATAGAGGTTATGTTGTTGCCCTGCAAATTATCCAGAAGGGCGCGGATAACGGGCACGCCGCCGACGCAGGTTGCCTCGTAAAACAGCCCCACGTGGTTGTGCTTTGCCGCCTTTTCCAGCTCGTGGCCGTATTTGCAATAGAGTTCCTTATTAGAAGTTACAACCGACTTGCCGGCATTGAGTGCGGCAAGCACGTAGGATTTTGCGGGCTCCACGCCGCCGATCGTTTCCACAACTATATCGACTTCGGGATTGGAGCAGATTTCGGATATGTTGGAGGCAAGTTTGCCTTCCTCCACGCCGCACGCAAGCGCGCGCTCCCTGTTTGTTTCAAGCACGCTTTCAACAACAATGTCAACGCAGTGGGCGTTCATATAGTTTTGCCTGTGTCCGGTGAGAATTTTATACGTTCCGCCGCCGACTACGCCGAGTCCTAAAATGGCCACGCCGACCTTTTTCATCTTTTAGCCTCCGTGCAATTAAGATTATAGAGATAATTCAAGCCGTTTAAAGTGAGCAGTTTGTCCACTTCGTCTATGCAGGAAATTTCTTTTGCTATAACTTCGGAAAAGCCGCCCGTTGCTATAACCTTTATGTTTTGGCACTTCATTTCGTTTTTTATGCGCTTGACGATATATTCGACAAGCCCCGCAAAGCCGAAAAATATTCCCGATTGCATGTTTGTTATGGTGTTGGTGCCTATAACTTTTTGGGGACGCTCTATTTCCACCCTCGGCAGTTTTGCCGTTCCGTTTACAAGGCTGTCCAGCGAACCCTTTATGCCGGGGGCGATTACCCCGCCTATGAATTGCGCCTTTTCGTCTATCACGTTAAAAGTGGTTGCCGTGCCGAAGTCGATTATTATGAGCGGGCTGCCGTATTTTTTTACTGCGGCAACGTTGTTTACAACCCTGTCCGCGCCCACTTCCTTTGCGTCGTCAACCTTTAAGTTCAGCCCCGTTTTAAGCCCCGGACCGAGCATGAGCGGCTTGAATTTCAAATACGTCCGGCACATTCTGTCCAAAGTATAGTCCAGCTGGGGAACAACCGAGGAAATTATGCCGCCCGTAATTTTGGCGGGGTCTATGCCGTTGTTGCCCAAAATGGATATGAGCTGGCCGCCGTATTCATCGGACGTACGCTTATGCTCGGTTGCTATGCGGAAACTGAGTTTAAGCGTTTGGCCGTCGAACACGGCATATTTGATATTGGTGTTGCCCACGTCAAGACAAAGTATCATTTTGCTCCTCTCGCCGCCCTTATGCGCTTGCCTACGGCGTTATCCACAATGTAAATCGCGGGGGCGCATATAAGGTTTATTGCAAACTCCACAAAGAAATTGATTCCAACGCAGAGTACGAAAACTATATAGAATACGGAATAGCCCGTAACGTCCAGACCGAGTGCGGAAAACGTTTGGTTGAGCGTGCCGCCCATGCAGAGCGCACCGATAACAAATATACCCGTATTTAAAATGGGAGCCGCCGCCGAAGCAACAAAAGTGGCGATATATTTGTTTTTATTGCACAAAACTTTAAATATCAGCGCGGAACCGACGCCCGCCGCGGTGCCCTTGACTATACATAAAATTACCGTGAGTACGCATGATGCGGGGCCGGCGGTGAGCAACAGGAAGGTAAACGGATCCAAACCGCCCAAGGCGTCGAATATAACTACCAGACCGAACGCAAAGCCTAAAATCGCGCCGCCTGCAACGCCGAGAATCATGCCGCCCAAAACTATGGGCACAAGCACAAAGCTCAATGACGTTGTGCCTACTTTAAAGTAGCCGCTGAATACCTGCAATACAATAACAAGAGCCAACAAAACTGCAAGATAGGTTATGTTTCTTGCCGAAAAGAATTTCTTTTCACCTTTCATAAAGACCTCCGTCGGGTTCCGTGGGATACCCGCAGTAATAAAATATTATACTTTTTAAACGGTCCGGTTTAATTGGAATACCAGCCGAAAGTACCAAAATTATAAATAATTATAGCATTTACAAAATTATTTGGCAAGCGATTGAGCGCGGTGTAACATTTTAACGAAAAAATAAATATTATTTAATATAAACTATACTGCACGCACCCCATAAAATATTACATACGCCGTGCAGCTTTATCAAAGGAGGAATTATGAACATTTTTTCGCAGTTTTGCGGCAACAACGGATGCCTTTGGATTTTGATCCTGTTACTTCTTGCGGCAAGTTGCAGCGGTAACGGGATAGAGAGCGTTCTCGCGGGAAGCTGTACGCCCATACTTATTGCGCTTATTTACAGCATGTGGAAAAACGGTACGCTTGCAAATTTGCTCTACGGAAGCAACAACGGCTGCGGTTGCGGTTGCAACGGCTAACCGTTCACACGCCGAACAAGTAAAAAAGGGGCGCTTTACGGCGCCCCTTTAATTTATTTGCGGTTGATGTATTTATATATGGCAACAACTGTTTTTGCGTCGGCGATTTCGCCGCTTTCAATCATTTTCAAAACCCTGTCAAGAGATATAAACGAAACGTTTAAAAATTCGCCGTCGTCGAGCTTTTGTGCGGTATATGTTGCGTTTTTTACGGCAAACAGGTGGATTATTTCGTCGGTGTAACCGGGCGACGGATATATAAACCCAATGGAATAAAGTTCGCCCGAATAGCCCGTTTCTTCGACAAGTTCCCTTGCCGCCGCGGCGATGGGTTCCTCGCCCGCGTTTATCATTCCCGCGGGGATCTCATACATTTCCCTGCCGTAGGCGTACCTGAACTGTTTTACGAGCAGTACTTCGCCTTCCTTTACAAACAGAGCGGCCGCGCCGCCTGCGTGGCGGACTATTTCCCTTTTGGCAACTTCGCCGTTTGGCAGGCGCACGTCGTCCAGCGTTAAATTTAAAATTTTGCCGCCGTAAATGGTTTTACCGTCTATTTTCTTTTCTTCAAAACTCATAAAAGCTGCTCGAAGGAAGTTATTTCCTGTATAAGCGTGGCTATGCCTTCGCTGACGCATTTATAATACAGCACAAAGTAGTTGTAGCCGCAGATGAGGGCGTTTATAAGCGGTGCGTTTTGGTTTTTTACCGCCTCGCACAACTGCGTGAGCATTGCCATGCCGCCCTCCTTTTCCTCTTCGGGCACGGCGCGGGAAGCCGCCAAAAATTGCTTCTCTTCGCTAATAGAAAGCTCGATTGCGGATATCAACCCCGACTTTGCGGAATTTACCCCAAGGCCGTTTATCGGCTCGGCAGTGTTGCCGAGTTCCTCCGAAAATACTTCCGCCATAGCGTCCTGCAAGCCCTGCACAACGGTATTGCAAAACGCGTGATAGCTTGCAAAATAACTGCCGTCCTCAGGGAAATAGATTCTTAAAAACTCGTTAAAGTCTATCGTTTCCCTGTCGAACTCCACAAAGAGGCAAAAACAAAAGGCGAGTTTGGGGCCGAGCTGTTGGGGAAGGACGCAATAGCTACGCTTGTAGCCGCCGTCCGTTTTGGTTACAAGGCACTGCGCACGCGCGGCGGGATAATCGAAATTTTTTGTTACTTCGGCAAACAGCGCGTAAATATCGGGACAGTTGACGATACACTTCAACAAGTCCTTGATTTTTGACGTGGCCATTATAAATTTACAACTTTTAAGTTCTTCGCATTTTTCAAAAAAAGCCAAAACCTGCTCTTTTGTGCCCATAGTTTTCCCCTGTTTTAATGATTTTTTATATTATAGCACATATTTGCCCAAAATTGAATTATTTTTTAAAACAAATATCTTGATTTTCGCAAAAATATTATGTATAATGTTTTCACCTTTGTTTTTTGGTAATATATAGATTATTATGTTGAATACGGGCGAAACTTCGGTAAACAAGTTAATAATTTTATTTGTTTTCGATAAAATGGAGAGCGCGCTTTCCGAGCGCACAATCGTGGACATGTGTACCTCCTCCAACTCCTGGATGGGGTATATGGACTGCGTAAACGTTATCCATAAACTTATCGACGATAATTTTATTTATGCCGTAAACGAAGATGAGGACACGCTTTACACTATCACCCCCGACGGAAGGGAAACGCTGGCGAACTTTTACATAAACATACCCAAGAGCGTGCGCGAAGAGATTTCCATTTTTGTTAAAAAGAACAGCGCGCGTTACAGAAACCGCCAGGAGTGCCACAGCGACTACTACCAGAATATGGACGGCACCTACACCGTTGCGCTGAGAATTTTAGCGCCCGTACAGCCGCTTTTGGATTTGAAATTTGTTGTGCCCGATAAAAAAACGGCCAAGACCATCTATAAAAAATGGGAAGAAAAGGCCGCGGACCTCTATTCGGTTATTTACGAAAATCTATGCGATTAGGAGTTGGAAATGTTTACTTACAACACATCGGGCACATGTTCGAGGCAGATAATTTTTGAAGTTAGAGACAATAAGTTGTACAACGTTAAATTTATAAGCGGTTGCAACGGGAATTTGCAGGGCGTTGCAAAACTTGTGGAAGGCAGGGATTTGGACGAGGTTGAAAACTTGCTGGCGGGAATTAAGTGCCGCAACGGCACCTCCTGCCCCGACCAGCTTTCCCGCGCGATTGCCGCATATAAAAAATCGCATACTTCGCCGCAAAACTGAATACATATTAAAAAAACGGGCAGTTTGCCCGCTTTTTTTATTTGCGGCCGTGCGGGGAAATTCCCGCACGGCCGCATGCCTTATACCGACGTTACGATATTGTAAAAACTGCTCATGTCGCCGTTCAAATCAAAATAATAACACCTGCCCGCATAGCCGTTCTTTGCATTGTAGCGGACGATATTGAACCCCGTATATTCGGGAATTACCTTCAACAACAATTTTTGGAAGGGCATTTCGGCAAAATACAATTGGCTGTCAAATACAAACTCCACCCACGTACCGCTTCCCATGGCCGCGCGAGTGTCGCTATCCAAACTGACGCCGAAGGCGGGCATCTGCCTTGCCCACTCAACCATGTTTTTAAAGCCGTTTATAACCAGCTTAAAGCCCATCTGTGCGGGCAGAAGAGTTACCTGCGAGCCGTTGTTGTAAATTTCTATTTGGGTTGCTTCGTCGATTACTTGCTGAATAGTGGCTTCCATATCCGTTATTTTTTTCCAATTGTAATTTTTTATGCCTTTGGGGAGATATATTCGTCAATGGCTTTTGCGGCGGTTTTGCCCGCGCCCATTGCCAGAATTACCGTTGCCGCGCCCGTTACGGCGTCTCCGCCGGCGTATACTCCCTCCTTTGAGGTTTTGCCCGTGCTTTCATCCACTATTATTCCGCCGTGGCTGTTGATGTTAAGACCCTCGGTGGTGTTTTTTATGAGCGGGTTGGGACTTGTGCCTATTGCCATTATGACGCAGTCCGCCTCCATTACGTACTCGCTCCCCGCAATTTCAACGGGACGGCGGCGCCCCTTTTCGTCGGGTGCGCCGAGTTCGCACTTTATTATTTTTATGCCGCTCACAAAGCCGTTTTTAGGGTCGCGGCGGTCATTGGGATTGTTGTAGCCGAGAATTTCCACGGGGTTGCGCAGTAAATCGAATATTATCCCCTCTTCCTCCGCATGGACGACTTCCTCCCTTCTTGCGGGGAGTTCCTCCATAGAACGGCGGT
>CANREJ010000011.1 GCA_947629665.1 uncultured Clostridia bacterium | reverse complement strand
CACCGAGCTTGCCGGCTTCCCCATTCTCGCGGCAAACGTGCAAAAGGACGGCCAACCCTTATTGGAAAGCTCCGCCGTACTCGAAATTGCGGACTATAAAATAGGTTTTATCGGGCTGACGACAGTCTCCACCGCGACCTCTACAAATCCCACGCTCCTTACGGGCATAACGTTTGAGGACGAAGTGCAGACGGCGAAGGAGGAGATAGCCGCCCTCAAAGACCAAACGGACGCAATCGTCCTCGTCTGCCATATGGGCGACAACCAAAAAGCCGTTTCCCGCACGAGCGAACAGCTCATAAACGCGCTCACGGCGGAGGAACAGGCCGAAGTTTCCGCCGTCATAGACGGACACAGCCACACGGTGGAAAACAAAACGGTGCAGGGCGTTCCCGTTATCCAGACGGGCGTCAACTTTGCAAACCTCGGCAAACTCACACTCGCGTTTACGGACGGCGAGGAGGGCGCAACCGTAACTTGCACGGGCGAAGTGCTCGATTATGCCGCGGCGATGGGCTATGCCGCCACCGAGGCGGGCGAGCAAAAAGCGCAAAAGGCAGAGGAAAAGCTCCAAGCCATAAAATTACAGCAGGCTGAAATTCTGGACGAGGCTCTCTGCCAAATCGACCATCCCCTTTTCGGCGGCTACGTGTGCTATAATTACGTGGAATCCCGCATTGTGGAGACGGCCTACGGCGACTTTGTAACGGACGCCTTTAAATATTATGCGGAAAAATTTGCGGAGAACGGCCGGCTCAATCTTCCCGTCGTGGCGGTGGAAAACGGCGGCGGCATTTCGCAGAGCCTGCCCACCTGGTATTACGGCGGCACGGAAGTAACCGTGGGGGACGTTATGAACGCCTTTAACCACGGCAATTTAGTGGAAGTTTTAAAGGTTTCCCCCGCAGAGCTGTATGCGGCGATAGAAAAAGGGCTTGTTACAACGGGTCAGGACGGCACGGGGCTACTCTTGCGCGGAAAAGAGAGCGGCTCGTTTTTGCAGTGCAGCGGGTTCACCTATACTTACGATCCCGCGGGTGAGACGGGCAGTAAAATTACCGAATTGAAGCTCGCGGACGGAACGCCGCTTGCCCGCACGGACGCCGAAAAAAAGATACTTCTTGCAACCAATAACTACGTCTCCTCGTCCTTTGCGGAGGGCGAAAAGCTGGGCGAACTCGGCGGCGAGGACGTGCTTATCCGCGATTACATTCTGTATCTTGCGGGAGAGAACGGCGGCGTTCTCGACTATAAGTGCAACTACGACCGCATCAAAATAGCAGACGACGTTTCGCCCGAAGAGTACACCGTGAAAATCGCCGTAAAGAAGGGAGAGGAGGCGCAGGCAAACCAAACCTATAACCTTTCCGTGGACGGCGGCGAGGCGGCGGAAGTTACGACGGACGGCGAAGGATATATAACCCTTACGCTTAAAAAGGGCGCGCACTGCCTGTGGCTTTCGGGCGGGAGCAACTTCGTGTACGTGAACAACTATTCGGGCACGGGCGTTGCCGAAGGCGGCGAAGATAATCCCGGATACTACACCAAGGACGGATACTATACTTTTGCGTTTATTGTCGGCGGCGAAGAGGAGTAAAAAGCCGCAGGTGTTGTTTAAAAATATTTGTAAACGTAAAATTAAGTTCCGTTACAGAAGATAAAACAATTTGCAGTTGCCAAATAAGTAAAAAACCGTTGATTTGCGGGTAGCAGTCGGCGGTTTTTTTGTTGCATTAAAAGGCAAAAATAACAGTCAGGTACGCCTTTCGGGATATTCGTGAAGAATTGTTAAGGTTTGCGTTTTTGCGGCGTCGGCTATTTAAATAATAATAAATATGTGATATAATAAGCCTGAAAATTATGCAAAAAACGCCAAAAAACGTGCATAATCTTGGTTTTTATCAATAAAAACCGTTTATTTTTGTGAGTTTAAACAATAAAATAGAAATTTATTAACATAAACAGGGGACAAAAAATGTAAAATTTATGCAAAATTCGATTTTTTTTCGCAGAAGTTGACTTTGTCTTTGTACAGTAGTAAATTATAAATGTTATAGTGTATAATATAATAAAATATGGTATTGCGCGCGGCGCGCGCAAAACATAAAAATAATACATATATCTGTTTTGGACGGCCGGGATTTTTAAAATCCGATACAGTCCGCAAAAATTCAGATAATGACGCCGAATTTTTTGTATACCTACGGCTATACAAAAAGGGCAGGAGCTTATGAATGTCGCTCCTGCCCCACAAAAACATTTAATCGAAAACATTTTAATCAATAAACAATATAGGCGCTTGTTTATAAGGAGAATATATGAAGTCTTCTAAAAAATTCTATTATTATTTCCGCCCTGCGATGCTGGCGGTATTCTCATTGATATTAGCGGTCTGCGTTACGCTGGGCGCAGTCCTTATGGGCGCGACCGGCGCAAATACGCTTGTTGCCAACGCTTCCACAGCCACTGCGCAAGTCGGCGGCGTATACGATCCGGAAGATAACCCGCTTGCTTATCATGGCGTAAACTCCATGGTCGGTACACTTATCAGCTGGAACGGTAAAAACGGCGGATATACGCCGTTGTATCAGCAAAAGGTTGCGGCAATGTGGCCTGTTGATAACGGCGGCCATGTTATGCACGGCGCATCCGATGACCGCAAGCCGCCCATGAACTATTATGTTAAGAATAACGACAATCTTTCGGCTATAAAACTTATAAAGGCTAAAAACAACACACCCGAAAACGGCACAACTATAACCGTAGAGAGAGAAGTTAAGCCAAACGATGAAACTGCCGCAACAAAAGAAACCATAACCCGCAAATTAAATGTAACAAAAGGCACTTTCGGCGGTGAGAACAATGTAAACTATTTCAGTTTAGGCGGTACTCCTTATCAAATGGCTACCACCTGGGCTGACGCAATACTTGCCGCTTCTTATAATTCCAAGTCGGGGATATTTAATAACAAAGAATTTGGCGGTGAAGCGGCAGAGAACGAATTTACCCACACATGGGACGTTCAATTTGCGGCGCAGGAAGTAACAAATAAGAAACCTGTCGAATTTGGTCGTATATTTAATGAAACGGCTCCCAATTATAGCTATATTGCAGTTAAACTTGAAGACGATTGGGTTGCAACCGATGTAACAGGCAACGTGACGTTACACAGAGTTGATACCGGGGGTGCGGCGAAAGCGTATGAACATATTGTTCTTGGTACCACATTTGACGTCAATGCGGATGGTTCCGGAAAATTAAGCTATGAAACGCAATTTAACCCGGAAGTAAAATATCAACAATTCACTTTCTGTCCTGCCATGGAAGGATATTCCTTTGGCAGGCTTGCCATACCCGATAACACCTATGTTATTATCGATTTAAACGGCCACAAAATAGACCGCAATCTTACAAATGACGACGAAGTTGACAAAACAACCGTTGCTTCGGGCTTTATGCTCGGCCAATATTCCCGTCTGGAAATTTTTGACAGCACCGCAGGCACAAAGGATAATCCTTATGGCTCCGGGCAAATTACGGGCGCCTACTCCAAAAACGGTACGGGCAAAGTAGTTGAAGGTACAAATGAGTATTACGGCAGCGACACCACTTTCTGTAACTCCGCCAAAGGCGGCGCTTTCACTTTAAGGGCGCGTGCCGAACTCACCCTGCACAGCGGCAACGTAACGGGCAACCAAGCCATGTACGGCGGAGCTTTCTACGGCGTAGGTAACGGCGTTGTAAACGTATTCGACGCGGCTATAACCAACAACTCGGCTTTAAAGGGCGGCGCGGGCTATCTGTCGCAGGATTCATACATGACGCTGAACGTTTTCGGCGGCTTATGGCAGGGCAATACCGCGCAGGTAGAAACCTTTAACAAAACCGTGGATGGAGCGTATACTCCCAACGCCAATTATTCGGTAGAAGGCGGCGGAATCTGCGTTTTCCAACAAACATATTGCAGTATATACGGCGGTGAATTAAGCTATAACTATTGCTCGAAATTCGGCGGTTGCATATCCGTAAACTATAACAGCTTTTTAAAACTCTTCGGCGGCAGTATTGTAAACAACGTAGCCAAGGGCGAATACAGAAATATAAATCAAGTTGTAATTGACGAAAGCACCGGAAAACCCAAAGAACCAATAGAAAAAGACCCGAAACCGCTGGCAACACATGTAAATGTTGGCGGCGCAGGCGTAAATATGTTCCAGAATAGCGCGGGCGTCTATTTAAACGGCCCCGCCAGAGTTATGGATAACTATGCCATTTTTGAAAAGTTGCCCGAAACTTATAATAAGGCAGGTGTAGAGGGCCTGCTTAAAACCGCCACGGAAGAGCATAAGCAGGCTTCCAACATGTATCTTTCGCTTACGACGGATACTTTGCCCCGTAAAGACGGAGTCTCATCGGGTGATTTGCAGGATGCTTATAAAAATAACCACTATACAGAGGCTGATTTCGATGAGGTTTATAATGGCAAAAAAATTAACGACAATGAAAATAATAATGTAACCGACAACAACAACCGCGGACAGATATTATTTAATTCTTCAAAGCACCAATATCCGGAAATAAAGGTACAGGGCTATTTATATCAATCTGCCACAAATTATGCGCAAGTTTCGGTAACTCCCGCCGCAGGCACGGAAAAATCCGGCTACATAATGCGTAATTTCTACGAAAAAGGTTGGGAAGATAGAACTTCGTATGAAATCAAAGGCGACGGCAAGGAAAACGCAAAGCAGTGTGAACAGGAATTTGGCGCACAGCCCACAAAAGACCAAATCAATGCAAACGGCGGCACCACGTTTAACAGCAGCGAGTTTTTAAAGGATCCCAACGGCCTTTTAAACTTCCTTGACGCTTTCCTGTTCACCGATGCGGGCACTTCGCTTGTCCCCGACAAAGACGATGTCGATTGGATAGTTGCCCTCGGTACGGACGACGAGAATACTTTAAAAGTAACGTGGCAATATTATGACCGCACCATGATTGACTCAGGCGGCGGCAAAATGGTTGAGAAAGGCTGGACGAATATCGAAATCGACGCTTCCGGTAACGGCACCTATGTTGACCTCGTGTACAACGGGTTGGACAGAAAGGACGATATCCGTATAGTCCTCGACCGTGATAACGGGAAGATGAAACCCGATCAAAGCAGCAGTAGTTTCAGTAGATTTTATTATATCTACTATGATAGCTATTCCTATATGGAAAGCGGCGGCAATGAACAAGACGCCTATACATTAAAAGACGGCGACGCGACAATGCACGCAAAAATTCCTTCTGCGGTTCCCGATAAGGGGCAGTTGCCCTTGTTGACCATAACAACGAGCGCGGACAGTGAGGGCGCAACCACCTCCGAGGCAAAATACGTTTCCAAAACGCAATTCGGTTACAGGTTTGAGCTTGACTTGGCGACGGCGCAAGGTCAAAGCAAAAACGAAGGGTCGAACCCCCTGCCTTTTGCCGCAATGGATACCGCATATATCCAGCCCAAATACGCCACCATAAATATAACGCGCGCAAGCATAACGGTTACAAACCTTTCCATACCGAATATCAGCAAGGTATATGACGGCACACCGTATATAACCTTCTCGGCCGAAAATCTTACCGCGAACATGACAGGTATTATGCCTGCCGATTCGCCCTACATGAAAATTGATTTCGTTACCAAAGCGGACGGCGACAGCAATATTGTAGAGGGCGTTTTCTCCTCGCCCGACGTGGGCCAGCAGAGGTTGGCGTTCAACGTAAAAATAGACGAGTTTGCGGCTTCGCAAGGCACAAATTTCGGCCATCACACCGCAGATCATAAATATCCCGAACAGTGCTTACTCCGCAACTATTATTTGTACGACGTAAACGCCGAGGACCCTTCCAAGGCTCTTACCCCTGCGGAAGACGCCGAAATTCCCGTTACCGTACTTGCGGAAATCACCAAAAAGCCCATAGAGATCACCGCAAACGAAGCGTCTTTCGAATACGGCAATGAAATCGAGACCGAAGACCTCACCCAAAAGGTGTTTGCGGGATTCGATTTTAATACCGTAATAGTAGAGCGCGATATAACGGAATACGCCGTTACCGAGGACACGGCCAATAAAACCCAAACGGGCATAAAGGCCTTAAACCTTGTGGTAAATACGTCTGCGTCAAGCGGCTCGTTCGTAAAAAAATCCGGCGGCTACGACGCAATGTTCTCCTACGACAACTCCAACTACGACGTAACCTTTAACTACTCCGCAAAAAGCGTTAAAAACAACGGCAGAATAGACGGGGTTGTGTCTATCACGCCAAGAAATATTGTTGTAAATCTTGACGACGTATATCAAATCTACGGCGAGGATATAAGCTACTTTAATATTGACGATGATTATATAGGCGGGCACTTTAAGCACGCAACCGACGCAAGCGGCGCCGCCACGGACGGGGCTGACGCCATTGTTAACAACGACGTGCTTTCCTATACCCTAAGACATTATGATTATGAAGGTAAATTGTCCGCCGCAAACAAGCTGAACGTGGGCGATTATCCCATTTACGTAACCGTAGGCGGCGGTGCGGCAGGCAATTATAATATCGTATTTAAGGGCAGTTATTCAGGGGCTTTTGCGCTTGAAGGCGTGTCCCTTACAGGCAAGGCTTCCACATTGCATATTTTGCCCCGTCCCATAAGCATAACCGCGCAGGGCAAGAGCGTTGTTTACGGCGAAACGGGCGAAACATTAAAACAGCTTTCCGCCTCCGCCGCAAACTACTCGGGCACGTTTACCGAAGAACAGATCACCGGTAACTCATATTACAAAGCAATTACAGATGCTTCAAACTACAACTCACTCAAACTTTCGGGTGGAGCCATAAAGGACGGCGACAGCGTTTACACCGTAAAAATAGCCGACGGCAAGGGCGACCCTTGGACGGCAGAAAACAGAACCCGAAACGTTACCGGCGGCCCTTGGGATATAGTAATAGAGGAAGTTACCAACGCAAACTATATAATTGTTTCCACCAACACGGCGGAATATAATATAACGCCCCGCCCCGTAACCGTGCGTATATCCTCGGTCGATATGACGTCCGTTTACGGCGACAAACTTGCCGATCTCCGCTGGAATACAGACGGCAGCTACACCGCCGCATACAACGAAGATCTGGGCGCCATAATCACCCTGTCGCTTGTAACCCCGGGGCAGAATATTGCCTCCGCGCCCTTAAAGGTGGGCAGTTACGCCATAAAGGGCACGCAGGGCGCCGTTGCGGACTATGATAAACCCAACCCCGCAAAATCTTCAAACTATACAATAACCTTTGTGGGCGATTGGGCGGAAGCGGGCGAATATAACGGCAAAGCCGGCACCTACAAGGTAACAAAGCGCAGAATCACCATTACCGCCGACGATAAATCCAGCGAATACGGCGACGACATAGTAGATTTAACCTACACTGCAACCTATAATCTTGACGACGGCGTAGCCATACTCGAAGCCGACCAAGGTGCGTTTGACGATGCGTTGCATCTCTCCATAAAGGAAGTGTCGCACACCAACGTAGGCACATACAATATCACTATTGCCGACATTAGCGAAACGGCAATAACCGATAACTACAATATCACTTATAAAACGGGCAAATACACCGTTACGCCCCGTGCAATAACCGTTACGCCCGCAGACAAAAACTCGGTTTACGGCAACACGCTTGCCACATTCGCTATAACCGCCACCCGCGACGGGGGAAAGGGAGGAGATGCAATACTTCCCGCCGACAGCGCCGTGCAAACCGCGTTGATAGGCAAAATTGTAATAGTCAACCAAAATTTAAGCCTTTCCGCAATAAGCGGCAATTTGAACGTTGGCAGCTACGTTTTAACGGGCTCCACGCCCAACACGCCCGCGGGCATAAGAAATTACTCCGTAACGTGGGAGACGGGCACATACGAGGTTACAGCCCGCCCCATAACCATAAAAATAACTCAAAGCGCGTTCACCTACACGGGCGCGGCTCCCGGCCTTTCGCTGTATCTTACCCTCAAACTTGCCGAGGGGATTGACGGCAACACGCTCGCAACAAAGACAGACGGCAGTTACAGAGACGAAGAAATTTCCGACCTCGGCATAACTTATTCCGCCTTTACGGAGGCAAACGCCGGCAAACACAGCATAGATAGCATAACCGCAACTAACGGCAACTACGCAGTTACTTTCCAAAATGCGGACAACACGGAAATTTACGGCTCGACCGACTTAAAGTTCCAATTCAAAATCGACCCCGCCAAGCTCACCGTAGCCCTCGATTCGGGCGATTTGAACTATGACGGTGCTTCGCACCAACACAATATCAGCTTTGCCGCCTCTGTCCCCACAGACAGTATTGCAACGCCCGACCGCAAGAACTTTACCGCCGGCACGCTTACGGACAACACCGACGGCAGCGCAAGATGGAAGTATGATTTCGGCGAATATTCCATAACCATAACATATACGCCCGTGATTGCGGCGAACGGCGGCAACGGTGTAGCCGCAACGTTCGGCGGCATGGCAAACTACACCAACGCCGGCACATACACCTATACCGTAACGCTTAAAGAGAACGGCAACTTTATCTTTGGCGACGGGTTAACCAAAGAGCTTTCCTACAAAATCAACCGCGCACACCTTTCAATTGAGCCCTTGGCGGATATGCCCTATAACCGCAAAACGCAGGAGCCCGAAATTAAATTTACCGTAAACACTACGGCTCCCGCGCCCGTAAAAGACACGGGCTACACCGTGGAATATAAGGTTAACGGTGATACTGAAAGGCAACCCAAGCAACCCGGTACAAAAATTGTAAACGCCAGACTTTCCGATAATAAGCCCTATTATGCGGGCTATTACGACGTAACCGTAACTCTCTGCGGCGAAACGGCAAATAACTATTGCTTTACGGAAAACGAGGGCGCTCCCTCGTCCGACGAGGCGCTTAAATCCACCGTTATTTTGCAAATAACGCCTTTAACGGTGTTTATCAGCCAGCCCAACACCACGCAGGTATTCGACAACAAGGGCCACTTCTACGGCTATATCCAAGACGGCAGTTACGACTTCACGTCAACGACCGACGGCGCATGGTATTTGATTTTCTCGTCCTCCAACGAAATTTCCGTCCAAGGCATAAGCTATAACATAACTTATGAAAAGGACGGCAAAAAGTATGAAGTTAAAGTAGGCGGATATAAGTTTGAGGACGGCGAAAACGTATTCGAAGATAACACATATTTGATAGACGGTACACCCGCGAACGCGGCGGATATATTCAACGCGAGCCTGTTCAAGGACGCGGGCGAGTATAAATTTAAGCTGTCTTTCGAATACGCCAACTTCATTATACTTAAATCGGGCGAAGATAAAGGCGTTTCCGAAATAGAATACACCTACACCATAACGCCCATAATACTTTCCACGGGCAAAATAGCCGCGGCAACTTATAACGGGCAGGCGCAGGAGCCTGATATCGGCGAAACTTTCTTCACGGCAACCAACTCGTCAATGGATAGCGATACGCTGTGGGGGCTTTTGCAGGATCACTATTATCTTGCCTATGAGGCTAAAAAGCTCACCAAGGATTTATCAACCAAGAATGTACTTAACCAAGCTTTTAACAACCTTGATTTGGCTTCGGAATATCAAAAGGGTAACACCTTTAAAGCTGATTTAAGCGGAAAGCCCAAAAACGCAGATACATATAAGGTTTATATCTTCCTCGGCAACTACGACGCCAGTGGCAGCAAAAACAGCGAAAACTTCACGCCCTGCACCGTATGCAACTTTGCGTTCAACTCCACGGATGAGGGCTACGTGTATTACGACGCCTCGCAGGAGTTTGTAATTAACCCCGTGGATATATCCACGCTCGCCGATAACTTTCACGCCACGCTCGAAACGGTTGTGTACGAGGGAATTTCCGTTCCCACAAGAATAAATTCCGTTGTTATAACGCTTAATGGCAACCGCATTGAATTTAATAACGGAGACGGAGTTTCTTCCAGCGAACTCATAGATGATTTGGATAACTCCTTTACCATAATAGGCTACCGCAACAACGTGAACGTGTCAAAAAAAGCGGTTGCCAACATATCGGGCGGAGGTAACTATTCGGGTACCGCCGAAGCCTATTTTGAAATTATCGCCCGCGTTATAGGCGTTAAAATTTTAACGCAGACCGTTGTTTACGGCGAAACACCCTCGCTCAACAACGCCCAAGGGGTCGGCTGGGAAATTGACACAACCTTTAAAAACTACAACTTTAAAAAGTATGAATACGAAGCGGCAAGCGGTAAAGAAACGCGCAATAATTATGCTCTGTATTCGGGCGATAATTTAGACATAAAGCTTAAATATGTAGAAAAGGACAGCTATGTTTTCGGCGGCAATTACTATATCACCGCAACATGGAGCAACTCAAACTACATAGTAATATTTACGGGCGATTACACGGGCAGCGACTTGCCCGCAGACTACACGTACAAGGCCTATCAGGCGTACGTGGGCGAAGCCTACGACGTAAATAATGGCACGTCTTTGATGGAAGTTGCAAGCGGCAAACAGGGCGCGGGCGTTTTAGAAGTGGCAAAACGCCTTATTTCCGTGCGAATTTTGGAACAGTCCGCCCAATACGGCGACCCGCTCGGCAACGAGGAAAGTTACTACGGCGAAAAAGTCCGCGTGCTTAAAAAGGCAGCCGAAAATAACGGCATATATTGGCAGCCCGTATCGCCTTTGAACGGCACAGGCGACGCCATTTACGGCTCCGACAAGCTGTATTTTGATATCTTCACCCTTGCCAAGCAGGGCGACATTGTGGGCAAATACCCCATTTTGGCAAAGCTCTCCGAGGCAGGCGCAGATAGCGCCCACGCCAACTACGAGGTAAAATTCGATTTCACGGGCGGCTTCGTTTGGGGCTCTTCCGCAAATGCGGCATATGAAGATACCACCGTTGCAGAAGACAGCTATTATAGAAAAGCGCAGAAATATGATTGCCCCAACGAATATAAGTATGGCGGCTCCGAAATGAGCGCGGGCATACTCGAAATAAAGCCGAGGGAACTCACCGTAACCGTAAAAGACCTTTCTTCGGTTTACGGCGAGGAGCTTGTAAATATTGACCCTGTAAGCGAAACAAAACCCGCCGAACGCAACGGCAAATTCTATATAGAGAAAAAGAATGAAGACGGCGTTACATTATTTGAAATCGATAACGTATACAGGGATAACCCCGACGCGCCCCGCGTTACCATGCAGTTGGTTTGCTATTCAAGGGGCACCACCGCGCTTGTCAAAGGCGATAACGCAGGCACATATCAAATACATGTATCGGCTAAATCTACCGACGAAGTCGTAGCCAATAAAAACTTTAATGTAACGGTAGTGGGCAGCTGGAACTCCACCAACGAAGCAAAGAACAACGGCACGGACGGCACCTACACAATAGAGCCCCGCAAAATAACCGTAACGGTACGCGACCAGCAGAGTATCTACGGCGAAGAGCTGTATTCTTTGGACGTGGCCTATACAAGCGACGGCAGCCGCTACGTATATAAAGTTGAGTTTACAAAAGACAGCGACCAGGTCGGCAAGGTTTCCGGCGACCCCGTAATATCTGACGAAATCACGTTCAATTTCTACAAAGAGGGCGGAAACAACGCTAACGGCGTTGGCTTCTATAACATTTCATACGAAGTAACCGCCAAAGGCAACACAGCGAAAATCAACAACTACGATATCACGTGGAAGAGCTTAAAGCTCAAAGTGGACGAAAAGAGTAAAGCGGAGGATATTCCCGTTCCCGCGCTTGTCGACGGCAAGCTTGAGTATGTGCTTGTTGATACGTATAACAGCGAATATCTCATTTCTCCCAGGGAAATAACGGTAACCATACAGGATATGTCCGTTATTTACGGCGAGGATAAATACAACTCCGACCATACCGTTTCGGGCGTTGAATATACCACCGCCTTTACGGGAACGGAAAAGCAAAAGGATATTTACGGCAGAGAGGTAACAAACAATCCTTTATACACGGGTGATAACCTCGGCTTGACCTTTAAGTTAAAGGACGGTTTAACCCTTACCGAAAACACCAAAAAGCTCCCCGTGGGTAAATACGCTTTGCTCGCAAGCGGCGTTTCCACAGTTTCCCGCAAGAACTATTCCATAACTCTTATAGGTAATTGGGCGGACGGCGACCTGCCCGCAGGCTACGAAACCCAAGCGGGTATATACGAGGTTGTAAAGCGCAGAATTTCCGTGCATATAAAAGACCAAAATTGGTACACCTATAACGGCGCAGTTCCCGATAAAGTTCTCAATACGGGGCACGCGGGTTCCTTTGACTTCGATAAGCAGGGATATTTGTGCGGAATAGACAACGACATGATATGGGAAGCTACGGACACTCTCGATTACTTTGCAACGGGCTTGCCCATAGTCGGCACAAAAGACGCCCACGACGAATTGGGCATAACTTTTTCGCTCAGCCACGATGGCGGACCCGCGCTTAAAAAAGATGTTGGGCAATACCCCATTTACGCAAGCTGGACAGATACCAACTACATGATAAGGTTCGAGGGCGATTGGAGCTGGGATGAGAGCGACTGCCCCACTGACTATAAATATCAAGATAGTTCTGGCAACTCATTCAACAACGGTGCGGGCATATTCACAATCAACCCCGCCGATGTCTACGTAAGTATATCGGAGAAGAGCTCTGATTACGGAAAGAAGGTAGATATTTATAATAGCGATACATTGGCGGTCAAGGACGCGGATTACACCGTAACAGGAGGCAGCGTTTACGAGGGCGATAATTTAAATATCAAGCTCACCCTCGGATCCGAAAACGACGGCCTGTTGGCGGAGGGCAAACTCGGCTGGCAGTTGGCCGGCTATGCCATAACGCTTGCCAACCGCGGAGATACCAACCCCAACTACAATATAGTAGAGGTGGCGGACGGCGTTTATACCGTAGACAGGTTGAATATAACCGTAAATATCGAAAACCAGGAGTCCGTATACAACGGCGAAGAGCCCACGGTTAACCAAACCATGTGGACGGTTGACGACGAAAATAAACTTGCGTACTTCGATAAAGACGGCGGCGCATACAAAAACACCGTAAACACCGTGGCTTCTTTGGGCTACAAAACGGGCACGCTTGGCATTGTGCTTGCCAAGGAACCCTCAGGTTACAGATGGCAGAAGAACGGTTACAGAATTACCGGCACCTGCACCAACCCCAACTACATTGTAACATTTAAGGGCGAGTGGAGCATTGACGACGACTATAACGGGCAGGCCGGTGTATTCACCATACAAAAACGTAAACTCAAAATCACCATTGGAGATCAAAGATCCGTATACAACGGCACCGTATTCGATTCTTCCGTACTTGACCAAAACCGCTACACTATTACCGAGTGGACCAACGCCCCCGGCGGAACGGAAGATAGCGTTACAAACGCGGTAGTGGAGGGCACTTCGCTTTCCATAAGGCTTTACTTTGGAAATCCTCCTGTGCGCAACGCAGGGAACTATGTAATCGCGGGCAGTTGCTCCAATACCGATTACGAAGTTGAATTTACCGAGGGCAACTTTAAAGTTGATAAGCGCGAAGTTACCGTTACCATAAACAGGCAAGACAAAGTATATGGCGATAACATAGCTACGTTTGACAACGGCTGGTGGACGGCAGTCTGCACTAACGACGCAACCCACGTTGCAATAGCTTCCGAGGACGATACTCTGGGCATTTCGCTTAAAGTTGCTTACGACGATCCCGGCAACCTCACAAACGGATATCTCAACGTGGGCAAATATAAAATAATGCCCTCGTGGGACAAGGCAACGTACGGCAGTAACTACACCGTAACGTTTAAGGGCGGCTGGTATGCAGAAGGCGATGAAGATAACGGCGAAGTAGGCATTTACAGCGTATCCCAACGCCAGCTCACCATATCCCTTATAGACCGTTCTTCCACCTATGGCGACGAACTCCGCACACTCACCGATTCCGATTGGATCGATTCGGGCGAAAAAATATTGTCCGGCGACAAGGAGACGGTACAAAAACTTATTACCCTTACCATAAAGGATAAGGACGGTAACGAAGTTAAGGTTACAGACGGCAAATATCCCAACGCCGGCAGGTACAAAATAGTCGGCACATGGAGCGGCACGGATACCGATAACTACGCCGTACTGTTTACGGGTTCGCAGGGTACGGACGCAACGTATGTGATAAACAGGCGCGCAATAACCGTATCTATCAACCCCGCTTCCAGCGTATACGGCGATGCGGAGGCCGCGTTGACCTACACCGCAATCTGCACCAACGGCACCGACAGAAACGTAACCGCCTGCAAAGGCGACGAGCTTACATTTACTTTCCGGATTGACAGAAAGGAAAGCTCTTCTCATAAGCTCAACAGGGGCGTTTACGACATAGTGGGCAGCTGGAACGGAAGCGACTATAACGCTTCCAACGAAGTGCCTTACAGCGATAATTATGAAATAACTTTTTCGGGCACCAGCACAAGCAACGCCACCCATGGCGCATACACGGTTACCCCCAGAATAATTAACGCCACCCTCGGCACAAACGCCGAAAGCGTCAAGTCCGAATACGGCGACGGCATCACAGACCAAAGCACGTGGGGCGTTACCTACACGCTTGCCTCCGATCCAAACGGCACGGCGGTTATAGATGGCGATAGTATTTCGCTTACAATGACCACCACGGCAAGCTCTGCCGCAAATGTAGGAACTTATCCCATAACGGCCCCGAATATCCCCCTCACGGGCGATAACGCAAACTACACGATTTTACCCATAAACGGCACATATACCATAACCGCGCGTAGAATTGTTGTAACCTATAACGCAAGTTACAAGGTAATGTACGGCGAAGCTTCGAGGGATAACCTTACAAGCGAAATTTTGGGCCCCTCGGCTTACACGCTTAAAAGGGACGGCAAGGAAGGCGTAGCCCTTGTAAACGGCGGAAAGGCGGAAGATATAGTTAATCCTTCGCTTGCGGACGCAACCTATTCGGCGGCGGGATATCTGCACTACAATGAAAGCGCATACACCATAAACGCCACCTCGCGGGACGGCAATTATCAAATAGTGCGCGTTGAAAACAAAACTCTCAAAGTGGATCAGCGCAAGGTAACTATCCGCATAGAGGATAAAACCGTTACCTACGGCGACACGGAAAACACCGATCCCACCGAGTGGACCGCCGTATCATACGAGGATTTGAAAGGCGTTGTGCACTACGACGGCAAGATTATAGTTGACGAAAAATCCGCAATGGGCATAACCCTTACAAGAGCTCCGGGTTCGGCCAAGGGCGTTTACGCAATTTCGGCTACCTGCTCCAACGACGACTATAAAGTAACGTTTACCGGCAACTATACGGACAATCCCGCGCAGGGCAAGTACGAGATAGTTGCCCGCGAAATAACAATCGAAATACAGAAGCAGTCTGCGGAATACGGCGAAACAATCAATATCCACTCCGAACAGGACGTAGACTGGAAGGTTTCCGACGGCAATATAATCGCAGGCGAAAGCGTAGGCGTTACGTTAAAACTTGCAGACTACACGGGCGGCAAACTCCCCTATAAGGCTGCCGGCTACGAAATAGAAATGTCCGATTGGAGCAACAAAAACTATAACGTTACCGTAAAGGCCGGATCGGGCGCGGGCAAGTTTATGATAACTAAGCGCAACGTGCTCATTACCATAAGCGACCAAAACTCCGTTTACGGCGACAAGGCAACCGTAGCCTCCGACCTGAATATCAACTATATACCCACAACCCGCACGGGTACGGGTTCTGCCCTGCTCGATGGCGACGACGTAAAAATTCAACTGTATCTCGGCTCGTATATGAAAAAGGCGCAGTCCACGGGCAACGTATACAGCGTTCAAAAGGTAAACGGCAACGATGACGACCTCGTGAAAGGAGCGCTGCGCGTAAGGGATGGCGGATACGCTATCTACGGCGTTGCGTTGGGCGACGATATCGCCAACTACGACATAGTATTTGCGGGCAATTATAAGGGTAGTATACCCGACGACTATGTAAACGCCAACGGCAACAAGTGCGGGGGCGCGGGCCTCTACACCGTCCGCAAGCGCGTGATAACAATAAACGTAAACGACCAAAGTGCTGTTTACGGCGGACGCGGCGACGAGTGGATGAACAAACCCACAGTGGGTAACGGGGCGTTTAAGAATAATGACTACACCGCAACCACCTCCAACGGCGACGGCGACGCCATTGTGAAGGGCGACGAGGAAAGGCTCAATATTGTACTCGAAGTTGAGTTCTACTGCGCAATAGGCGACGCAAGCGTTGCCGACGCCGGCCGGTACGCCATAACTTACAAATATAACGAAAAAGACGCATACGACTACGACATTACGTTCCGCGGAAGCTGGAATAATGACAGGGCAACGTACTCTACATGCAAAGTGGAGGAAAAATACAACAACACGGCGGGCACGTTTACGATAGAGCCAAGACCCGTCCAAATAACAATACTCAATCACGGCGCTACCGATTACGGCAGTTCTGTAAGCGTGCCCAACGCGTACGATTCTTCCGAACTGACAGACTGGTATACGGCAAGATCTTCAATCGGCGGCACGGCAATTTACGGCGACGATACGCTGTACTTTATGCTGTTCACTTCGGCGACCTCCAAATCCCCCGTGGGCGATTATCCCCTGTGGGCAACCCTTTGGGAGGAGCTTGGCGGAGAGCTTCAAGGCTCACACCCCATAGCCGACAAAAACTCCAACGCCAACCGCAACTATTCGGTAAGCTGGATGGGCAGCTGGTTCTCCTCGGACGATAACAGCAAATACAATTCAACCGCAGGCACATATCATATCGAAGCCAAGCCCATAAACGTGGTTATAAGAACGGTTGTGCGCGAGTACGGCGATGACTATACCTTTGACAGCGGCGAAAATGTATTCGAATGGCAGGACTACCTCGACAAAAACGGTTTGTCCGACCCCGTTGCCGCGCTTGCCAAAATAAAGGACGACTCCACCGCAGAATGGTATCCCCGCGAAGCGGATTGGCAGGTCAACAGCGGCGACCGCCTCAAAATATCGCTCGCAAGCGACGTTAAAAACACGTCGGCGGTAAGCGAGTATGCAATCACGGGTACATGGGATAACCCCAACTACGAAGTAACTTTTGTAAACGATACTACTACGCACGGCGTAAACGGCATATTCCGCGTAACGCCCAGAAGGATATTCATTGTATTGCAACCCCAGTCGAGCGTTTACGGCTACACCGTATTTATCAGCACAACTAAAAAAGACTGGTATGCAAGGCGCAGGGTAGACGACCCTGACGGCCTCAACGAAGTGGGAGTTCCCGACAGGGACGGCCCGGCAATAGTCTTTAACGATAATCTGGGCGTAACGCTTGAAAGAGTAACCGACACATTCTCCTCGGCAGATCCCCGTACTTCGAACGAAAAGTACAGGGGCAGTCTTACGACGCAGAGGGGCTTGTATGCGGGTATCTACGATTTGAAGGCTTCCGCTGTCAATGCGGATAACTATTCGGTTGTGTTCATCCGCGGCAACAGCAACGCCGAGGACGACTACAACTTAAATGAACATACAGGCTTATACACCATCACACCGCGCACGGTAGAAGTCAAACTCGAAAATCTCGAAGGCGTATACGGTGGCAGCGAATATTCGGCAAGCTCGGGGCTTTTCGGCCACAGCACCTTACTTGAAAATATGGGTGAAGAATGGGAGTATACGGGCGTAAGCGCGGACACTGCAAATGAAGACTACAATACCCACCTGTTCCTTACCGACGATATACAATATTTGCGCTTGTCGCTCGGCAAAACGCTCGACGATTGGAGCGATAACCACTATGCGCCCGTGGGTAAATATCCCATAGTCGGTTACTTCGGATTCAACAACTATACGGGTATGGCGGAAAATTATTCCGTAACGTTTAAGGGCGATTGGACGGATGAATCTTCGGAAAACCTGCCCGATACCTACAAGAGCAAAAACGGCGAGGCGGCAAAGAATTCAGCGGGTATATTCACAATAAAGGAAGCCACGGTGCACCAGAACAACGTATCCGCCAATTGGAACCGGCACGCGGAATATAACGTTGAAAATTACTATTCCATGGCCGTTTCGCAAGACTTCCTGCAATTTGCGGGCGATGTGCAAAAAGTCGGCATGTCCGGCGGCATAATTAAAGAAAATGAGTATTATGCAAACGGCAAATTGAACACGCGCGAACGCGAGGACTTCTATGTGGGAAAAACACAGGTTACGTACGGCAACCTCAAGCTCAACGGCGAGCTCTACACAGATAAAATACGCGGCGACGTAGAGGGCGCAGAGCAAAGCTTTGTATACGGCGAAAACGCAAAAGAAGAATATGCTCCCATGGTAAACGCCGTGGGTACATGGACGGTTGATGTAACCATAAAGGCGCCTTACCACGCCGAGGCAACATTTACTCTCACAATAGTAATAAGCCAGGCGCACATAACAGTAGAACTCAGGGAGCCCGTAGAGGGGGATAGGGAAAACGTATTCGGCAACTTAAAGTACTTCGAGTACGGAATATATAAATACGATCTTACCGCAACTGCGCCGGGCGGCGAAGACCTTAAAGAGTTGCTCAAAAAGTGGATACTCGGCAAGGACAGTTCCATACTGCTGGAAATCCATGACGACAACAACCAGATAGGAGACACACCCGAAAGCAGGCGGCAATATCTCTACGATCATTGCGAAATTTCGATAGATGTCAACCCGGTGTTCCAGCGCAGTACGGGCGGTTATCTTGTAGTCGATACGTACACTCTGACAATTACAGTTAAGGATACTCCCGATATCGTTGTTCGGTTCTTTGACACTTATAACTACGTACATATTATTCCAAAGAAAATTTCCATTGATTGGAAATGGGACGAGGGAGCCGAACAGATTGAGGATTGGCAGGATATGGACTATCCCACTTCGTTGGAGTGGGAAATAGAGGCCAACCAAGCCATAGACGAATACGGCAACAAAAACGAAAAAGCCCAAATAGTGAAAGTGCCCGTAATTTACTTTGAATACAACAGCACGACGCGCGTATATTCGCCGCTGGTAAAAGGCGGTAACTACGGCGACCTGCTTGCGGCCAACTATTCGGGAACTACGTACGATTTTGACTGGGCGAACCAAAGTAAAAAGAGCGAGCATGCGGCCATAAGGGAAGCAGGGGCATATCTCGCCGAAATAACTTATAGTTTAGACACTCCTTATCCCGGCGGCGCGGACGCCAAAAACTATTATATCCCTTACCAGTACGTATGTATTATAAGGATATTGCCTCCCGTGCTCACCGTAACGTTTAACGATGGCGTTATAACTTCGGAATACGGCGAAACGGAAGTTGAGCTCAACGCCCGCACAACGTATGCCGACGGTACAAATCTCGTTACCATCGAGGGTATGCAGGGCGCCGATACTCCCGAATCCATAGGCCTTGTAATTGCAAGGGCGGGCAAACACCACGTAGGATATTACCCCATAGAAGTTTCCATAACGTCCTCGGACTACACATTGCGCGTAATAGGCGCTTGGGGCTCGGATACGGAAAACCACAAGGGCCACCTCGCCGACAAAGAGCATGCGGGCGTATACAGGATAACCCCGAGACAGCTTGAAATAACCATTGCAAACCAGGGCGTGGATGAAACCAAAACAATCGCCTACGGAACGCCCGTTCCCAAAGATTTAGCCGCCGACTTGTCGGCATGGGCCGCCGTGCACGTGGGCGACAACAGCGAAAACACCGTTACGGTAGTGGGCGCCGACGACTTGAAACTTAAACTCACCATAGAGGGGCAAAGCAACCACACAAATTCAAACGGCTATCTCGAAGTGGGCAGCTACCCCATAACGGCAACCTATAATAACCCCGATTACGATATTGTATTCAAAGGAGCATGGGAAGCCGTGCCCGGCGGTGAATTTGAGGGTATAGAGAGCGCCGGTATATACAAGGTATCCGAAGCGCAGGTGCTCGTGTCCATAAACGACAGCATGAACCATATCTACGGCGAAGACGAGCCCGATCTTGCAGGCGGCAGCTACAATGGGCGTTACCGCTCCACGCACCGGATAATAGGTATTATGCCGGGGGACAGCGACGCGTTTATTACCTTTAAACTTGTAAAACTCGTAAACCTCAACGGCGAAATAACCGAAAGCGACCTTACGCTCAATTCTACGGGGCACTATGACGCAGGTCTTTATGCAATCGTGGCCTCCGCAGAGGGCAATCCCAACTATAAAGTTACCATAACGGGCGGTTGGGACGATATGGCTTACGGTAACGGCTACTATCACGTTGCAGGCAGATACGAAATCGATCCAAGGCAGATAATCATAAGCCCCAACGAGCGTGAGGACGAATACGGCGACTACTACGACCTGAGCGCAAATTGCCACTTTAATGTTTCCAACCTGTACGCCTACGAGCCGCTTGCAGAAGGCGAGAGCAAGGCGGATTTGAAAATTGTTTTGTCGGTGGACAGCAGGGTTGTAAACAGAACCGCAGACGTGGGCACATATCAAATAAGTTTCGATAGTTGCAACAACCCCAACTACGAGGCTTATGCGCTTACGCAAAACATTTACAGAATTACGCCGAGACTCATAACGGTTATATTCGATAACCAAACCTCTGAGTACGGCGACCAACCTGTGGAGTGTACAATATCGAGCATCCGCCGTTCGAAGGTGGACGGTGTGGTTAAGCCGGGCGCGGGCATAGTGAACGGCGACGAAGAATCGCTTAAAATTTCCGCCGCATGCAGTGTAACCAACACGAGCAACATTGGGGAATATGTAATCAGCCGTGCGGACTATGTTGCCGACAGCAACTACGATATTGAATGGCAGACAGGCGTATATACCGTAACGCCCCGCCGCATAACTCTTACGTTTAATGACCAAACGGGCGAATACGGCGACGCAATCAAGCCGCTTGCGGGCGAATGGACGCTCACCCGTACGCCGGGCAGCGCCGGAGCGCTTCCGGGCGATGCGGTAGTCAACGGCGATGATCTCGGTTTTGTTGCAATGTGTTCCGTAACCACCCAATCCCATGTGGACGATTACGTAATAGAAATCGACAGCTACAACAGAAATTCGAATTACGACGTTACGTTTGTGGAAGGATACTATCACATAGTTCCGAGAAAGCTCGTGGTTACGCTCGAAAACGGGCGCGGAGAATACGGCGACGAGCCCGAACTCGACCAAAGCGCATGGACTGCCAAACGCGCAGAACTCGAAGGTGAAGCAATAGTAAACGGCGACGATCTCGGCATAACCCTTCAAACCAACGCCAACACGGAGAGCATTGTAGGCAGCTACTACATTATTGCGACGTTTGACAACACCGACTATAACGTTGCGTTTACGGGCGACTGGAACACCGTTGACAATCCTCTTCCCGAAGGGTATGACGGCGCGGCAACATACAGCGTGGATCCCCGCAAGATAACAATCACCGCACAGGATAAAACTTCGGAATACGGCGACGCCATAAAGGATTTGGAGTATAAAGTAACGCGCAACAGCCTGCCCGGTGAGGCGCTTGTAAACGGAGATAATCTTGAAATCACAATAGGCGCCGATCTCCACGCGGGTATGGGCGTTGCAGACGTTCCCATCCAAATAACCGGCTACACTGAAAACAGCAACTACGATATAACGGCTGTAAACGGCACCTATAAGGTTGTTCCCCGCGAAATCACGGTGGCCATCGCAAATGTAACTAACGTATACGGCAATGAGCCGATAGATCCCAACGGCGGGCCGAACGGCGGCTACACGCTCACGCGAACCACTTTCCCTGAGGACGCTTCCGTTGTTATAAGCGGCGACGGGCTGATGATAAAACTTACAGATACGTTTGACAAGAATGCGGGCGAATACATCATAGACGTGGCAAGCTGGTCCGAAGACCCCAATTATCACCTCAATATCCAAACGGCCCTATACACAATCGAACAGAGAAAGGTAACTGTGGCTATCGAGAATAAGGAGAGCTTCTATTCGGATGAACTTGCGGAACTCACCTATGCCAAACCTCTCGACATGGTCGACGGCGACGTGCTTAAAATAGATTTGTCCGTAATTGCCTTTCCGAACGAGTACGGTTATCTCGACGCCGATACGTATGCGATAGTGGGTGCGGAAGACGATCCCAACTACGAAATAACTTTCAGCGGTGAGTGGAGCGGGGAATTATATAACGGCGCAGCCGGTATATATACCGTTAAACAGGCCACGAATGAGTGGTTACAGCATATAAACGTAGACGAATTGACCGAGGGCGAAAGCCTGAGCGAAAGCAACTTGCCCACAGCTAAATTCGGCACGCCGGTGATAGAGTATTATCTGGACGAGGAACTCACCCAAAAATTCGAGGGAGATATTTCCCGGGCGGACGAAGGCGAATATTATTTGCGTGTGTATATTGCAGAAACAAAGAACTATACGGGGCTTATTGAACAGCCTGTACCTGTAATCAGGATATTCAGCAGCTTTATTCCAAGAAACAGAGTAATAAATATAGCTCCCGTAATCGGGCTTTTAGCAGCCGAGGTAGTAATACTGACGTGCGGATTAATTTTCTGCCGCCGTCCTAAAAATAAAAAAGAAGAAACTGTAAGGTAGGTAAATTTATGAACATTCTGGAATCAACAATTACAATAGGCTCATGGGAACTTCCCTGGACATTGGAAACAGCGCTTTTCTGGCTGCTGTTTGCAATTGTGTGCATAACATTGTTTATGGTCATTGTGTTTGGAATACTCCTCCGCCGCATAGGCAAGAATAAGACGGTAACTGCCGTCGTCCAGACTGCCGAAGAGCCCGAAAAGGTGGAGTACGGTATTGTCCTGCACGGACCGGAAAACCTGCCTGCCATGCAAGTTGCTCTTTATAACGGCAGTAATCAAATAGGCTTGGCGGTGCCTGTGCAGGACGGCGCCGCAACAATCCTTGCCGTACCCGGCGACTACACTATAAAGGTTTTCGGGTTGCCTGAAAATTATGATTTTACCGCAGGCGTGGTATCTGCCGAAAATCATGTTGCGGACGTGCAGGTTGAACCCAAACCCGACGTTTCGGTATCGCCTTATGAAATAAGGTATGTGCCTGAAAGTCAACCCGAACCCGAAAAGGTAGAGTATACCGTGAACGTAGAGGCGCCCGACAATTTGCCGGTGTTACAGGTGGCTCTTTTCAACGGCGAAAATCAAATAGGCTCGGCTATTGCCTTGACGGACGGTTGTGCAAAGATTTCAGCCGAGCCGGGCGATTACACCATAAAGATTTTTGGGTTGCCGGAAGGCTTCATAGTGGAAAGCGGAGTACTCTCGGCGACATCGCTCGAAGCCTCGGTTAAAATAACGGAAATCGCACATGAAGAGCCGGAGGATGAAATTGTTGCCACTACAAGCGACGTAATTGAAACTGCGCCGGAGGAAGAGGTGGAATATAATGTGGTTGTTACCGCTCCCGACGGACTTCCTGCAATGCAGATAGCTCTGTATAACGGAGAAACGCAGATAGGCAATGCCGTAAACGTGGAAAGCGGAGCCGCAACCATATCTGCCCTTCCGGGGGAATATACCGTTAAACTTTTCGGCGTCCCCGATGGCTACGATATAACTGCCGGAACACTCTCGGAAAGCCGCCATATCTGCAATATAACCGTTACTCCTGTTACTCCCTCCGAGGTTGCCGCCGCCGGTCCCGCTGTAAATACAGGGGTACAGATTGATGAGGAATCCTTTGAGGGCGGCGTGTTACGCTATGATAAGAGCTTTACTGCAAGAATGATCCAGTCCGAAAACGAAATCAAAGGCTGGTACACAGATATTAAAAACGAGCTTTTATCCTATAAGCGCGTACACGCCAGAATGAGCTGGAAACGTGAAAGCTATAATTTTGGAAGAGAATCTTTTGCAAAGATATCTTTCCGCGGCAATACGCTCTGCCTTTACTTGCCCATCGACCCCAATTCGCTTATGGATTCAAAGTATAAGGTTGAAAGCGTTGAGGACAACGCATCTTATGCCGATACGCCTTGTCTCTACCGCATTAAGAATTCCAAGCGTGCAAAATATGCAAAGGAACTTATAGGTATAGTAGCGGGGTTTGTACAGGCCGAAAAATTCGAACGCGAATCGGTAGACTATTATCTTCCTTACGAGGGCTTGGTCGAGCTTATCAACAAGGGGCTTATCAAGCGAAACATAAAGGATAAGAATCAGGAAGCGTTTTTTGAAGAACGCAAACAGGCCGAGCTTTCATCGGCAGGGCAAGAGCAGGCGCTTTCCGACACCGCCGGGGATGAACCCGTAGCAGAGGAAACGGCGGAGTACGAGCAACCTGCCGAAGAGGAAATTGCGCCCCAAGTGCCCGACGAAGAGCCGGCGGAAGAGCCCGTAGCAGAGGAAACGGCGGAGTACGAGCAACCTGCCGAAGAGGAAATTGCGACCCAAGCGCCCGTTGAAGAGCCGGCGGAAGAGCCCGCAGTTGAGGAGGCGGCGGAGTACGAGCAACCTGCCGAAGAGGAAATTGCGCCCCAAGCGCCCGTCGAAGAACCGGCGGAAGAGCCCGCAGTTGAGGAAGCGGCAGAGTACGAGCAACCCGCCGAAGAGGAAACTGCGACCCAAGCGCCCGTCGAAGAGCCGGCGGAAGAATTCGCGGTTGAGGAAGCGGCAGAGTACGAGCAACCTGCCGAAGAGGAAATTGCGACCCAAGCGCCCGTCGAAGAACCGGCGGAAGAACCCGCAGTTGAGGAAGCGGCGGAGTACGAGCAACCTGCCGAAGAGGAAATTGCGCCCCAAGCGCCCGTCGAAGAGCCGGCGGAAGAATTCGCGGTTGAGGAACTGTCTGCACAGGAGCTGGACAATTTGCAATCCTATGAAGAAGAAGCGGATGATGAGGATGGCATCGAAGTTGTTGGTGTTATGTTCCGCCGCCGCGGAAGAAAGGTATATTGGTTCGACCCCGATGGGCAGACGTGGGAAAAAGGCGAGATTGCGCTCTACATAACGCCCGACAATCCCCCGCAAGAGGTGATTGTGGTGGATAATGCCAAGATTTCGCCGAGCAAATTGCATCTTCCGTTAAAGCCGCTGTGCAAGGTAAACCGCCGTCCGCAGACGGAGCAGAAATAAGCGAAAACATAAAAGTTTATTCACCCATAAAAAGCATTACAAAAAAGCTCGAAAAATAAAGACCGGGAGCCGGGATTAAATTCCCCGGCTCTTTTGTTTTGCCGTGAAATATTTAAAATCCCATTTCCGCCCCATAAAAAAATCTTATAACCCATTTGTCTGTCTTATAAGGCGTAAATAAGTTTTCGAAAAAACCGCAGTAAAATATTTAACATTTTTTGAAAAATAGTTACAATACCACTTGACATATTTCGAAAATGTGATATAATAATTTTCGAAAACAACCGAAAATAGTTTAGGAACAAAAATAAAAAAAACAAAAATAAAGGCAATTTTGGAGGCAAAAATGAAGAAAAAGCTACTGTGGGCAGTATTTTGCGTACTGTTCTCAATGCTGTTTGTTTTCGGCGCGTGCGCTCCCGCGGATACGGGCGGGGAAGCCGGCGGAGAAACAGGCGGCGGACAGCAGGAGGGGGAAGAGTACACTCTCGAAATCCCCGAAGGGCAGCGCCAGCTGACAATCTATTGGAACCGCAGTTCGGGCAATTACGAGGACTGCGACGTTTGGATGTGGTATGACAACGCCGACGCAGTTGCGCTGTTATTCCATCCGTGCGCGTACGGCGGCAAAGTAATTCTCAACGTGCCCGAAGCGACTACGAAGGTTGGGTTTATAATCAGGACCAACTGCGCCGTGCCGGGCGGTTCGTCGTGGGAAGGCGTGGCGAAAGACGGCACCGACGCCGACAGGTGGGTAACCCTCCGCGGGGAGAGTACCGTAATTTACACCAAGTCGGGCGACGGCAGCGCATACGAAAGCGACGACGGCGGCGAAACATTGCAGCTTGTGCGTTACATAGCTCTTGCGGACGTTACAGACCTGCGCCATATCCAGGTTACGATGAGCGACCCCAAGATTCTTGTAAACACGTTAAAGAACGTGCGCCTGCTTGACGCGGACGGCAATGAATTGGCGTACAAGTCCATCACCAACAAAAACGTTATTATTACAAACGAAGATATCGATATTTCCAAGACGTACACGCTGAATATCGAAGGATACGACCCGGTCGGCGTTGTGCCCTCCACATATTTTTCGAGCGAGACGTTTGAAAACGATTACACCTATAACGGCGACCTGGGCGTAGATATAGGCGAAACGGAAGTTACGTTCCGCCTCTGGGCGCCTACTGCAAGCAAGGTTGTGCTGAATATCTACGACGACGGCGTATGGGGCCAAAGCAAAACTCACCTTGCGCTTACAAAGGGCGCAAAGGGCGTTTGGAGCTACGCCGGCGCGCGCCTCGACAGCAAGGGCAAAGAAAACTATGTTGGCAAATACTATACTTACACCGTAACCACCTCCACAGGCACACAGGAGGCGGTAGATCCGTATGCCCGCTCGGCGGGAACGAACGGTCTGCGCGGCATGATAATAGACCTCGACAAGACCGACCCTGAGGGTTGGGCGGACGACAAACTCACGATTGACGACGGCTACAAGATTGAAAACTACACCGACGCCAACATCTGGGAGATTCACGTGCGCGACTTTTCCAATAAGATAAGCGGACTTACGGACGCCGAGCGCGGCAAATATCTTGCGTTCACCAAGACGGGGCTAACAAACGCGGCGGGCAAGCCCGTGGGCATAGACTATCTCAAAGAGCTTGGCATAACCCACGTTCACCTTCTGCCTTCGTACGACTACGCGTCCGTGGACGAGTCCAACCCCGACGCTTCGTTCAACTGGGGCTACGACCCGCAGAACTACAACGTGCCGGAGGGCAGTTACTCATCCGATCCTTCCAGGGGCGAGGTGCGCGTAAACGAGTACAAGCAAATGGTACAGGCCCTGCACAAGGCGGGCATAGGCGTAATTATGGACGTGGTTTACAACCACACATATTCGGCCGATTCCAACTTCACTAAAATTGTTCCCAACTATTATTACAGATACAACAACGGCGTGCTTTCCAACGGTTCCGGTTGCGGCAACGAAACGGCTTCCGAGCGCACCATGGTAAGCAAGTTTATTGTGGACTCGGTAAATTATTGGCTTGACGAGTATCACCTCGACGGTTTCCGCTTCGACCTCATGGGTCTGCACGATATCGAAACCATGCAAAAAGTAGAGCAAACCGTTCACGCCAAAAACCCCAACGCTCTCATTTACGGCGAGGGCTGGACGGGCGGTACTTCCACCCTTTCGGGCGATGACCAGGCCAAGCTCGACAACATAGGCAAGCTCAACGGCAACAACAAAAACGGCGTGGCAATGTTCAACGACGTTATCCGCGACGGCATAAAGGGCTCTGTATTCGATATAAAGGATACGGGTTTTGCAACGGGCGCCAAGGCCGACTACCTCGGCCGCGTGCTCTTCGGCGCGCAGGGCGGCTTTGCAAACGCGGCGTTCAGCGGTTACAGCGCAAGTTGGAGTTCCGCAAGCCCCACAAACGTTGTAAATTACTGCTCCGCGCACGACAATAACACCCTTTGGGACAGGATTTGCTATGTAGACGGCACAGACGCGTCCACACTTCAAACCCGCCTTGCCAAAAACAGATTGTCGGCGGCCATAGTGCAGACTTCGCTGGGCGTGCCGTTCATGCAGGCGGGCGAGGAAATGCTCCGCGCCAAGATAAACGAGGACGGCAGTTACAACGAAAACAGCTACAACGCTTCGGACGAAGTCAACAATTTGAAGTGGGATTTGCTCACCGACAATTCACCCGAATATCAAATGATGCAATACTATAAGGGCCTTATAGCCTTCCGCAGGTCGTGCCCTACGCTCCGCCTTGCCGAAATTACGGCGGACACCTGCAAGATAGTGGCAAAAGACGGCGCGTTCGTGGCGTTCACAATCGGGAACCCCAACGGCGAAAAAGTGCTTGTTGTCTACAATGCGGGCACAACGGCGCACAATCTCGCTCTTCCCGAAGGCACGTGGGATCTTTATATCGACGGCACACACGCCGGTGCGACTGCGAGAGAGAGCGGTTTGTCGGGCACACAACAAATAACCCCCATAAGCTGCTACGTATACAAATACAAGGCGGCATAATTAAAGAACCCGCGGCTTGGTATACAAGCCGCGGGGGACCCCTCTCACATACGGCCGTTGACACGGCCCAATGAAGTTTAAAAATTCAATACACGTGTATCAATTTTTGCGCGGCATGGCCGCGCGGGCGGGGCGTGGCCCCGCATAAACTAAGGCAATTTGCGTAAAGACGCCCGGAACACGTCTTTACCTTAAAATTTAAATTTTTGGAGGCAAAAATGAAGGCAAAAAAATTATTGGCGCTGTTACTTACAGGCGCCATGGCGGCAGCGCTTGGCACATTCGCCATAGCCTGCAATAAAGGCAACAACCCCGATGCCGGCGGCACAGGCGGTGGCGGCGGTGGCGGTGAAGGCGGCGGTGGCGGCACCACCGCAGACTACACATTGGACGAAACCGAGTACTATCTCGCAGGCAAAGGCGCAGGCGATTTAAAGCAGAACGGATGGTCTGAAACAAATCCCTGCTTACCCCTTGTAAGGGACGAAAGCGCGGACCACAACGTGTTTACAATCACCATAGACATGTATGCGCGCGATGAATTTAAGATTGTTCACGACAACAGCTATACCGGCGAAATAAGTTTCAGCGCGGTAACTCCCTATGAAGTACTTGAAGGCGGCTACTCCAACGGCGACGCAAACGCCAAGGGTCCCGTGAGCAAAAACGCCGACGGCGAAGTGGTATTTTACGAGGGCGGCGGCTACGGCGGCAATATAACCCTTGAACTCGGCCACGACGGCAAATATAAATTCAGTCTGCACACCTATCCCGACGGTGAAGCGGATACAAAGGTTACCTGGGAAAAACTTGAAGATTTGAAGCCCCAGTCCGACATGTACCTTGTGGGCAGTTTCAACGACTTCGGTTTCGACGAGAAAGTTCTTGCAACCAACCACATGACCGCGAACGGCGAAATATGGCGCGGCACGGTTGAAATCACCGCCGCAGACTGCAAGTACGACGCGACGGGCGCGGCGGGTACCGAGTACGCCATGTTGGGCGTGCGCAACGAAGTTCCCGACGATAACAACATAAAGCAAGTGTATATCGATACATCGGACGCGTACAAGACGGGCATCAATGAAAACGACGAATACAACCTTGTTCCCGCGGGCGTTTACACCGTAACCTACAACGGCGCGGACAATTCCGTAACCATAAAAGCAGGCGCGCACGACATATACTTCATCGGTTCCATGAACGGTTGGAGTGAGACTATGGGCGACGAGTGGAAGCTCACCGAGGATTCCACAACGGGCATTTGGAGCGGAACTATAACCGTAACCAAGAATGAGCAATTAAAACTTTTCAATAAGTTGGGTGGCAATTACTATCCCGACGGTATGGGTAACGACATCGAGATTTCAGCCGGCGATTGGGCGTTTACCTACAATCCCGAAACGGACGAAGTTAAGTATGAAAAGTGCGAATACTATGTATATGGCACGTTTGTAGACGGCGACAATCATATCCAGAACTTTGTAATAGTTAAAGACCTCACTCCCATCATGACGGAGTCCGACGGCAAATACGTTGCAACCGTCAACGTAACCGACGTTTCAAAAGTTGTCGACGGCACCAGCGACTACAAATGGCTTGCTACCGAGGGTGACAACGCCATATTTGCAATAAAGGTAGTTTACGGTACTGTTCTCGGCGGACGTAAAGCTGACTACGGCATCGGCGACAAGGGCGACGCAAATTACTTCTTCCATGAGGCAGGCGAATACACCGTAACTTTCGACCCCGCAACCAAGGCGATAACCGTTGCCGAAGTAGTGCACGAAGTAACGGTAACTTTCAACCTCAACTACACCGACGCAACGGGCGCACCCGCCGCGCAGACGATAACTTCCGGCACAAAGGCTACAAAGCCCACGCCCGACCCCGACCGCACCGGCTTTACCTTCGACGGCTGGTATACTGCTGCCGAAGAGGGCACAAAGTTCGATTTTGACACTGCTATAACGGCAGACACCGTCCTTTACGCACATTGGATAGATAATTCCCAAATACAAGAGGACGCAACGGTAACTTTCAACTATAACTACGGCGCCGAAGATGCGGATTATGCAAGCAAACCCGCAGATGTGGAAAAAACCGCCGACAGCGAGAGCCATCTTGTAACTCTTCCCGCCGAGCCCACGCGCAAAGGATATTACTTCCTCGGCTGGTACACGGCTGCCGAAGAGGGCACAAAGTTTGACGCCGACACGGTTGTAACCGCAACCCAAACCGTTTACGCTCATTGGCGCGCAATAGATCAATTTGGGAATGACTATCACCTTGTAGGCAAAGTAAGCGGACACGATGGAGAGGGTAAAGAATGGAATCCCGAAAATAAGGAAATGATGCTTACCCATTCTAACGATCATCCTACCGACAACATATTCACCATTTCCATAAGACTTTTTGCAGGTAACGTATTTAAGATTTTAGGCGTATATGAGTGGGCTCAGCCTGAGATTGCTTTTGATAAGGTATCGGGCGGTAACGGCAGCCTTGTTGCAGACGGCACAAATATAAAAGTTGCTGTAAGCGGCGATTATGTGCTTACGCTCAACACCAATGAAGGGCAGGGTCATGAAGTTCTTACTTACACGGTTGAACCCCTTGCAAACCCCAACGATATGTACTTTGTGCTCGGCACGACCGAAACAAAGATGACTGCGGGTACGGAAGCGTGGACGGGATATATAACCGTTGACGGCGAAAAGCCCTTAAAGCTCATTGACAAGTACGACGGCAACAAGGAATATCCCGTAGGCGACGGCAACCTTCCCGCAGGCGAATACTTTGTTAAGTTCAACGTAGAGGCCAAAACCGTTGAGTATGAAAAACTTACATATTATATTGCGGGTTCGCTTTATATCGACGGCGAAAAGGTTGCTTACACCATTACTGCAAAATCCCCTAAATTGGTTGGAGATGGCAACGTTCTGTCGGTAGATTTAGTAGTAACAAATGTTACCGAGTACTACACTAGCGACTTGGGCACGGACGGAATACTTAAAATAAAAGTTGTTTACGGCTCTGTTTTGGGTGGCGTAAAAGATTGGCTCGGCGATTTGGACAGCTCTGCAAGCACCAACAAGGTTGCAAATAAAGGCGATTTGTACTTCCAAGCCGAGGGTACATACACCGTATCCATTGACATAACTTCAAAGAAGATAACCATTACTGAAAAGACCGCGTAACTTTATAAATTTTCTATCTCCTTATAATTAAAGTTCACGCAAAGAGGAGCGGCGCGGGAATTTATTTCCCGCGCCGCAAACAATTTAAATACTTGCCCCGCTCCCACCTCTCCAACCCTTGGCTTCTTCCCCCTTGGGGGGACGAGCGCGGACTTCTCAAAACAGCACAGTGCGCTGTTTTGCCGCGCGAGATGAGCGAGCGCATAGAGAAAGGCGCGAGTGGTGCCCGAACACGTTGTTGTCCTTACAACGTGTGAGACAGCTGTCGAGCAAAGCGAGACTGAGGGGAGCACAACAACAATCCAAACCTCTAACTCCCACCCGACGACTACGTCGCCACCCTCCCCCGTCGGCGACGGAAGAGGGCACGGAAAAGTGGGCGACTTCTAACCACCTTGGCTCCTTCCTCTGGGGGGAGCTGTCGAGCAAAGCGAGACTGAGGGGAGTATAACAACAAACCAAAACTCTGCTCCCACCCGACGACTACGTCGCCACCCTCCCCCGTCGGCGGCGGAAGAGGGCAAGGAAAAGTAGGCGACTTCTAACCACCTTGGCTCCTTCCTCTGGGGGGGAGCTGTCGAGCAAAGCGAGACTGAGGGGAGGGAAAGCATAAATTCATATCCAACCTTAAATCAAGGTTAATAAAAATGGCAGACGAAAGTAAAATATCCGAACACGCAAAAGAATTAAGAAAAGAAATGACTCCCGAAGAGCGCAAGCTGTGGTACAAGTTTTTAAAAGCCCAACCTTGGCATATAAGGCGTCAGGTGGTATTCGGGAATTATATAGCAGATTTTTATTGTGCAAAACACAAGACAATAATCGAGGTGGATGGCGGTCAGCATTATGAAGATCGCGGGAAAGAGTATGATAAAGTTCGTGATGAATATTTTGCTTCGATTGGTATAAAAGTCTTGCGGTACACTAATTTGCAGGTCAACCAGCATTTTCGGGAAACGTGCGAGGATATTTATAACCATTTTGAGGGATAGTGCGGTAACGCCGCTCCCACCCCTCCAACCCTTGGCTTCTTCCCCCTTGGGGGGACGAGCGCGGACTTCTCAAAACAGCACAGTGCGCTGTTTTGCCGCGCGAGATGAGTGCGCGCATAGTGCAAGGCGCGCACGGTGACCGAACACGTTGTTGTCCTTACAACGTGTGAGACAGCTGTCGAGCAAAGCGAGACTGAGGGGAGCATAACAACAAACCAAAACTCTGCTCCCACCCGACGACTACGTCGCCACCCTCCCCCGTCGGCGGCGGAAGAGGGCACGGGAGGCTTGCCGAGAATTTTGTGAATATTTCAAATAATTCACGGCGCAAGCAGGGTTTCCCTGCGCCGGCGCACTCAATTTGCAAACGCCTTTGCCTCGGCGGGGTGAATGCCTGCGATTATATAATCGTGGGCGCTTAAAAATCGCAGGCAGAGGGCGAGTAGCCCTAAAACTCACGAAAATTCGCAGGCACGGCTTGCCGAGAATTTTGTGAACATAATTTTTTCTATGCGCAATTTTGTATTCGATTTATACGGCACTCTCGTGGATATTTCCACAGATGAGTACTCGCAAAAATTCTGGCAACGCTTTACAAGCTACACCGCCCGTAACTTTGGCGCGGGCGAGGATTTGGAGCGGGAATACAACGCGCTTTTGGGCGCATACGGCGGGTACGCCGAACCGGATATCTGCGCCGTTTTAAAACTTGCAATAGAGAGGTGCGGCGGCAGTATCACGGCGCAAGGCTCGCGGCAGGCCGCAGTAATGTTCCGTACGCTGTCTACCCGCCGCATAAATCTCTACCGTGGCGCAAAGGAATTGCTTGAAACTCTTTTACGGCATGGTGCGCACTTGTTTATTTTGTCAAACGCGCAGGCGGTATTCACTCTGCCGGAGCTGGAAAAATTGGATATTTTGCAATACTTCCGCGGCGTGGAGCTATCCTCGCAATTCGGTCAAAAAAAGCCGTCGCCTGCATTTTTCAAACACATTATTTCAAAGTATTCGTTGAACGCAGAACAAACCGTTTACGTCGGCAACGACATTGCGGCCGATATAATCCCCGCAAACGCGTTGAAGCTGAAAACGGCGTATTACTATTCGGATATTTCCCCGCAGACCGACAGTCTGGCGGCGGGTGCGGCGTTGGCCGGCTTCGCCACAGACAGCTTCGGCGAACTCGGCAAGTATCTGATAGGGGAGGTATTATGATAAAACAGGATTTATCTCCGGGTATTACATGTGCAAACGGCGTTACCACGTTTTGCGTGTTTGCGCCATATGCGCACGCGGTAAGTTTACAGCTATATGCTTCCGACTCGGCCGCGCGCTGGGCAATTAAAAAATCGCTTGCCCCTAACGGCGACGGATTTTTTTCATGCGCGTTGCGCGGGAATTTCGGGGGACTGTACTATACTTACGCCATTGACGGCGTTGAAACAATCGACCCGTATGCCCTTTCGGGCGGGGCCAACTCCGTGCGCGGATATATTCTGGCGGACGGCGCGGCCGACCCCGACGGCTGGGAAAACGATAATTTTACGCCCTCGCCGCCCATAGTCTGGGAGGTACACGTGCGCGATTTTTCCTCGGATAAGTGGCTGAATCTTCCCGACGCAGGTAAATTCACCGCGTTCAGGGAGGGTGTTTCCACGCCCGACGGCAAGCCCGCGCTCATCGACTATTTAAAGTATCTCGGCATAACTTATGTCCAGCTAATGCCCGTAGCCGACTACGGCAGTGTGGACGAGCTTGCCGGCGGATATAATTGGGGCTACGACCCGGTGTGCTACTTTATGCCGGAGGGCAGTTATTCTTCCGACCCGCACAACGGACTTTCGCGGGTGCGGGAGCTGAAAACGCTTGTAAAAAACCTGCACGCCGCGGGCATAGGCGTAATTTTAGACGTGGTTTTCAATCATACATACAAAAAAGAGGGCAACCCCCTGGATATCTGCGCGCCCGATTACTATTACCGTCTCCGCGGCAAGGAGCTTGCCAACGGTTCGGGTTGCGGCAACGAAACGCGCAGCGAGAGCGAAATGTTCAGGAAGCTCATTATAGACTGCGTTTGCCACTATGTAAAAGAGTATCATGTGGACGGCTTCCGCTTCGACCTCATGGGTCTGCACGACGTGGAGACGATGAACTGCGTGCGGCGCGCACTCGACAATATCTATCCCGACGGCCGCGGCAAGCGGATCCTTCTGTACGGCGAACCGTGGTATGTGGAGCCGCCCGACAGGGTGGAAGGGGCCGACAAGGCGCACTTTTTTAAACTCGACGAGCGTGTTGGCATGTTCAACGACTCCACGCGCAACGGCATACGCGGACTGCATTTTGTAAACGTTACGGGCGGGTACGTGCAGGGGCGTATACAATGTCTTGAAGAGGCAATGAGCGGCATTTCCGGCGGGAACCCGCAGAATCCCGAATATATGCGCGTAAAATCGCCCGTACAGCAGGTGCTGTATACTGCCTGCCATGACGACTACACTCTGTACGACCAGATCTGCATGACCACGGACGTTAACGAAAACAGGCGCGCCATGCACAGAATGGCAGACTTTATGGTGTTTTCCGGGCTGGGTATACCGTTTATGCTGGCGGGGCAGGAGTTTTACCGCACCAAGGGCGGCGACGGCAATTCCTATAAGTCGGGCGACGCCGTAAACAAGCTGGACTGGCGGCGCATGTCGGCGGAGTGGGACGGGGTCAACTACTATAAAGGGCTTATCGAACTGAGAAAAAGCAACCCTGTATTTGAAAATCTTGCCGTTTCGCGCGCAAATTTCAGGCGGCTGGAATCCCCCGAAGGCGTTGCGGCATATATGGTAGGCAACGTCGTTTACGGCGTGAACGCTACGGAAAACGACGCGGTCGTTCCCATTTGCGGCGCAAAAATTTCGCAGGTGTGCGATATAGACAGGGCGGGAATATGGCCGTTTGCCGAACACAGCGGGGAAATTAAAATAAAAGCCCGCAATGTGTTTGCGGGTTACGTAAAAACAGATTAAAAAAGACGGCGTTTGCGCCGTCTGTGTATCAGGTAAGTTGCTTTGTGGAGCCGCGCGTTATAAGCTGGCAGGGCAGGTGTACGTTCTGCGAAGTTCTGCCGTCCAGCAATTCGCATATTTGCTGGAAGGCGCTCTCTCCTATCCTTGCGTAGTCCTGCTTCATTGTGGTCAGGTTGTAGGGGGTAAACTTCAAAATACTGAGGTCGTCGAACCCCACAACGGAAATATCGTCGGGCACCTTTTTGCCGAGGGCGGCAAGCCCGTCTATAAGGCCTATTGCCATCATATCCGAGCAACTTATTACGGCGGTAACGTCTGTTTCGCCGAAAAATTTGGCGGCACGTTCGCCCGCCTCGCGGGTGAAGTCCCCGTAATACACGTATTCGTTTTTGAAGTCTTGCCCGGAATGTGCAAGCCCCAATATGTAGCCTGCAAGCCGCTCGGCGGAAACAAGCGAAGATTTTTCGCCCATCAAAAATCCGATTTTCGAGTGCCCCAGCTTCTGCAGGTGGTTCATGGCGTAAATTATAGCCGTCGTGTTTTCGCTGGATACGGACGAAATCAACGGGCAGTCGGCAACGCGGTTGTCAAGCAATACAAGGGGCATGGTTGTCTTTCTCAGTTGCCTGTATATGCTGCTTCTGAAATTCATGCCCATTATGAACGCCGCGCAGAAGTTGTTTTGGCGGAGATAGCTCTCCAACTCAAAGTTTTCGGGCTTGGACGAAACGGTGTCAATCACAACTTCATAGTTGTTGTGTACGGCCACGTCGGTAAACGACGATACAACCTGCGTAAATACGTGGTTGCGTATGTCGGTGTCCACCCGTTCGTAAAGAACGCATATCCTGCGGGAATCCTTGTTTTTCGATTTCATCGGATATCCGATGCTCTCCGCATATTTCCTTACGGTGGCTTTGGTTTCTTCGGCAATATCGGTTGCGTCGTTCAGTGCTTTGGATACGGTGCTTATCGAAATATTCAGAGCTTCGGCGATTTCTTTTATTGTCATAATTTTCTCCGGTTTAAACTTATTATACAGCCCGTGAAAGTTTGTCCCATATTATTATCAATATTATATTTATACGGCTAAACTTCGTCAAGCTATTTTACGAAAATAATCGGTGAAAACTATTTACAATTTATGAAAATTTTTAATATTTTTTATAAAATTCCTCTTGACATTTGCGAAAAATATGATATAATATTTTCGAAAACACAGCGATAAATTTTCGAACACTCATTTATTTGTTTATTATGGAAAAGAACAGGAACTACGGCTTACTGATGCCGATTTCGTGTCTGCCTTCAAAGGAGGGCATAGGCACGCTCGGGGCAGAGGCATACGGCTTTGTTGATTTCCTGTCGGATTCCGGCGGGACAATTTGGCAGGTATTGCCCTTAAACCCCACCAATTACGGAGACAGCCCCTATTCGTCGTGTTGCGCAACCGCGCTGAATTATTATTTTATCGACCTTGACGGGCTTGTTAAAGACGGACTTTTAAACAAAGACGATTTAGACGGAATATATCTGGGGAACGACCCGCGCAGGGTAGACTACGGCGCACAGTTTAAAAACAAGGTGCTGCTTTTGAGAAAGGCCTTTTCAAGGTTCGACAGGGGCGGCAAGGAATTTAAAGAGTTTTTAAATAACGGCGAATATGCCGAGTTTGCCGTGTTTATGGCATTGAAGTGCAAATTCGGCCACAAACCGTTTACCGGGTGGGACGGGGAGTACAAAACCTACGACGGCGGAAAGATTGAAGAGTTCATAAGAGTAAACGCGGAAGAGTTTGAATTTTGGCAGTTTACACAATATATTTTTCTCCATCAATGGGACGCTTTAAAACACTACGCACATAGCCGCGGCGTAAAGATAATGGGAGACATTCCCCTCTACGTCGCATACGACAGCCTCGAAGTATGGAAATACGGCGACGAGCTGTTCAAGTTGGACGGCGAGCGGCGGTTAAAGTGCGTAGCGGGCGTTCCTCCCGACGCCTTCACCGACGACGGCCAGCTTTGGGGCAATCCCGTGTACGACTGGGAGAAGATGAAAAAAACGGGGTACAGCTGGTGGAACAAGCGCATAAACGGCTGTCTTAAACTGTTTGACATTTTGAGGATAGACCACTTCCGCGGTTTCGACAGGTATTACGAGGTGCCCGTCGGCGAAAAGACGGCCAGAAACGGGCATTGGTGCGACGGACCCAAGGAGGAGCTGTTCAAGGACAAGTTGAGCTACAACATTGTTGCCGAGGATTTGGGAGTAATAGACGACGGGGTTAAAAGATTGATGAAGAACGTCGGCTATCCCGGAATGAAAATTCTCGAATTTGCCTTCGACGGCATGCCCGACAACGAGCACAAGCCTTCCAACTATACGGCAAACTTCGTATGCTACACCGGCACGCACGACAACATGCCGCTAAAACAATACATAGAGGATTTAAGCGAGCAGTCGCTTAAAGTATACAAGCAGGATTTGCAACAGCAGTGCAGGTTGCTCGGCTTCGAAGCGGACGTAACTTCGGCCGTAACAATGTGCAAAAGCATAATAGAGCTGGCGTTCAAATCCCCGGCCGCAACGGCCATAATCCCGTTCTGGGACGTGCTGGCGTTCGGGGGAGAGGCAAGAATAAATCTTCCCTCAACCGTGTCCGAAAAAAACTGGTCGTTCCGCTTTGAACGCGGGGACTTTACCCCCCGCACGCAAGATTTTTTGCGCGGCCTTGCCGAAGTGAGCGGCAGAGCAAAAAAAGCCTGAGGTAAAGAACATAAAAACCGAATACACGCCTTTATTTTTGTTCCAAAAATAAAGGGGGCAGCCCTACGGCCTGCCCCAAAAAAACATTAAAAGAAAAAATTTTAGCACATACAGTGTGATTTAATAAAATTTGGAGGAAAAAAATGAAAAAACAAATAGTTTCTTTACTTGCTTGCGGCACAATTGTCGCGGGCACCGTTATGGGTATGACGGCATGCGGCGGCGGCAACAAAAAAATGTTGGTATGGGGCTCGTCCGCACAGCAGGCCGTTTTACAGGAAATGTGCGCCCAATTCCTTGAAGAAAATCCCGACTTTGGGTATGAATTCGAGTTCGGCGTAGTCGGCGAGGACTCCGCCAAGGCGCAGTTGGAAACAGACCCCACCGTCGGCGCGGCCGTGTATGCGTATGCCAACGACCAGATCATCGACTTATATAACATGGGCGCGCTTGCCGAGCTTCCCCAGAGCGCGGTGGATAAGATAAAGGAGGACAACACCGCCGAATCGGTTGAAGCCGGCAAGATAGGCGATAAGTATTACGGCTATCCGTACCAGGCGGACAACGGCTTCTTCATGTATTACGACAAGTCGTTTATAAACGTAAACGACACGATGACTCTCGGCGAAGTACTCGACGCATGTGATGCCCATGGAAAATACTTCTTATACCAGGTAAAAACGGGCTGGTATGTAGGTTCGTTCATGTACGGCGCGGGCGGCTCGTACACCGTTGATTGGGACGGCGCCGCGGCAAGCGCAGTTCATCAAAACTTCAACGAAAAGGCCACTGCCGTCGACGGAACCAAGAGCGATTACACCATAGCCGAAATAGGCGGACATGCGCTGTACACCCTTGCAAACCATAAGAAGTGCGTAACCGACGGCGACGATACGGTTATACCCACATATATTTCCGGCAACAGGCTGGGCGCCGTTATAACCGGCACATGGAACGCCGCACAGCTCAAAGCATATTTCGGCGAAAATTATGCGGCAACCCGCCTGCCCGACTATGTCAGCGAGCTTGACGGTAAAACATATAGCTGGAAATCCTTTGCGGGTTACAAACTTTACGGCGTAAATCCCAACTGCGGCGACGTGGAAAAGGCGCAACAGCTTGCGGCGTTCCTTTCCAGCGAGGCCATGCAGGAAAAGAGGTACGACGCGGTTGAGGTTGGTCCTTCCAACAAGAAGGTTGCCGCCCTCGATAAAGTAAAGAACAACATTGCGCTTGCAGCCATAAACGAACAGTTCAACGGCTATTCGGTAACACAGAGACCCCTGCCCGCCAACTATTGGTCGTCAATGGAATCCTTCGGGGAAAACGTGCTTGACTGGGTAGGCACAGACCTCGCCTTGGAGACCTTGCAGGCACGCCTGGCAACGCTTATTTCCGATCTTACAGACATCGGCTGATAAAAAATAAAAACAAGTCGTTTTTGGGGCAAAGTCATTTTGCCCCAAAATTCGGTAATTACAGGTGATTTATGACTGAAAGAATTTCCGAAATAGAATACTTAAAAAAGACTTCCTTCCAGAAGTTTGTCTATAATATCACATTCTTTTTCAAAAGTTTCCCCAAAAGGTTTGTCGGCTTTTTCAAAAGAGTATTGCCCGCTTTCTTTTTGAGGATATGGCTCTGCATAAAGGGTGTGGGGGTTACCGTAGGCACGGCGGCAAAGAAGGGAGACTGGAAAACGCGGGTATCTTTCGGTGTGATGGGATTTTCCCAGCTGGCGCGCGGGCAGATATTGAGGGGAATATTGTTCCTCTTATCGGAAATAGCGTTTATTTTTTACATGGTCAGCTTCGGGTGGAGCCAGCTTGCGCTCTTCCCCTCGCTGGGCTACCAATTACCCGAACGCGGGCACTACAACGACGCGGGCGTGTGGGTACCCCAGCAATTGGGGCATAACAGCCTTTTGATACTGCTGTATTCCATACTCACCGTTATTATAATACTGTTTTTCGCGTTTATATGGTATGAAAACGTCAAGTCCGGCTACGCCGCGCAGGAATTGCAGGAGGCCAGGCGCAAGCTCCCCACTGCCGCCGACGACGCAAAGGCCCTGTTGGACAACCAATACCACAAAACGTTGCTTTGCATACCTCTTTTGGGGTTGACGGTGTTTACTATCTTCCCCATAATCTTCATGATTTTCGTAGCGTTTACAAACTACGACGTAAACCACCAGCCGCCCATGCAGTTATTCAACTGGGTAGGGTTCAAAAATTTTGTGGCGCTGTTTTCGGGCAACGTTTCGGGTGCGGCCAATTTCAGCACGGCTTTCGGCAAAATTCTGTTATGGACAATAATATGGGCGTTTTTTGCCACTTTTTCGTGTTACATTGTGGGCATCATAGTTGCGATTTTGATAAACAAAAAGGGCATACGCTTTAAAAAATTGTGGCGTACAATTCTTATTCTTACAATAGCCGTGCCGCAATTCATATCCCTTTTGCTCATGTCGCAGATATTATCCGACCACGGCATAATAAACACAATGTTACAAAAGTGGGGGTGGATAGACAAGGCAATTCCCTTCCTTTCGGACGGCAATGTGGCAAAGTTTACCATAGTATTTGTAAACATGTGGGTGGGCATACCCTTCACTATGCTGATGGTAACGGGTATACTTATGAACATTCCCGAAGACTTGTACGAGTCTGCGCGCATAGACGGGGCGGGGCCTGTTAAAACATTTTTCAAAATAACCCTCCCCTACATGTTGCACGTAACCACGCCCTACCTTATAACGCAATTTATAGGCAACCTCAATAACTTCAACGTAATTTACCTTTTGACGGGCGGCGGGCCGCTCATGTCGGAAGGCGCTTCGGGCGGGGCAGGCCAGACCGACTTACTCATCACGTGGCTGTACAAGTTGATTATGGACCAAAAGCTGTACGGTCTTGCCTCGGTTATAAGCATAGTTATGTTCATAATTACGGCTGTCATATCCCTTGTGGTGTACAACCGTTCCAACGCGGTTAAAAATGAGGAGGACTTCATGTAATGGCTAAAAAGTTACGCAGTAAAAAGGCGGCCGAGCGCACCAGCAATATTATAATCTATATTATTTTGGTTGTGATAAGCGTAATATGGCTGTTTCCTTTCTTCTTTTTGGTATTGCAGTCGTTGCGCGGCGAACCCGGCCTTACCCCCGGATATTTCTTCCCCAAGCAGATAACGTTTGACAACTATATCAAACTGTTTACCGACACCGTTCCTTTCGACTTCCCCCGCTGGTACGGCACAACGCTGATTATTTCCGTTGTGGTAACGGTAATACAGACTATGATAACGCTGGTTACAAGCTATGCGCTCTCCCGTCTGCGCTTCAAAATGCGCAAGCCTTTGATGAATTTGATGCTCGTGCTGGGCATGTTCCCCGGCTTTATGTCGATGACGGCGCTGTACTTTTTGTTAAAGCTCATGAATCTTACGCAGAGCTTCGGCATTATAGGGCTTATTCTCGTGTACGTGGGCAGTTTGTGCATGGGTTACTACATAAGCAAGGGCTTTTTCGATACAATTCCCCGCTCTCTTGACGAGGCCGCGAGGATAGACGGTGCAAGCCGCCATACGGTATTTTTAAAGATAATACTGCCGCTGTCAAAACCGATAATAATCTATACGATACTCACTTCCTTTATGGCTCCCTGGGGCGAATTTATGTTTGCGTCGCTGATATTTTCGGGCAACAGCAAATATTTCAACGTTGCGGTAGGTTTGAAAGAGATGCTCCAACGCGAAAACGTGTCAAAGTATTTCACCCGTTTCTGCGCAGGCGCGGTTGTCGTGTCAATAGTTCCCACGGCCCTGTTCTTCATGCTGCAACGGTACTACGTGGAAGGAGTTACGGGCGGTTCCGTAAAGGGATAATATGAAGAGCAAACTGCTTTGTTTATTTTGTACTCTCTGCGCCGCGCTGTGCGCCATAATTTATTTGCCCGCGTGCAACACACCCGCCGGCACGGCCGACCTCAATCTTTTGGAAGAGAATATCGTGGACGACAACTACGATAACTATTACGAAATTTTCGTGTATTCCTTCTGCGATTCAAACGGCGACGGTTACGGCGATCTTGACGGGATCACTTCAAAGTTGGACTACATACGGGATATGGGCTACACGGGCATATGGCTTATGCCCATACACACCGCCCAAAGCTATCACGGTTACGACGTGAAGGATTACTACTCCGTCAACAAACAGTACGGCACCTTGGAGGACTATGAGGAACTCTGCACGGCCGCGCACGAGAAGGGCATAAAGGTCATAATCGATTTGGTTGTCAACCACACGGCGTCCTCCAACCCCTGGTTTGTAAACGCCGTAAACAGCCGCAATAACGTTGCGGGGGCAGATGCCAAGTACAGGGATTGGTACAACTTTTCCAACAGCCCGCAAAGCGGATACCATGCAAACGGCGGCGTCTACTACGAGGGACAGTTTACGAGCAGCATGCCCGACTTAAACCTCGATAACGCCGATGTCCGCGCCGAAATAGACAATATAATCAAATTCTGGACAGGGAAGGGAACGGACGGGTTCCGCCTCGACGGTTGCCTGTACTATTATACGGGCAATATCCAAAAGAGCGTCGATTTCTGCAAGTGGATAAAAGAGACGGCCGTAAAATATAATCCCAACGCATATATAGTTGGGGAAATGTGGGACGGAATGTCCACCGCCAACTTAAAGGAATTTTATAAGAGCGGAACGGACAGCTTCTTCTATTTCCCCTCGCACGGGGCAAGCGGTACTGTCAACCAGTCGCTGAACACCGCCTCCGCAAACACATATTGGAACTCGATGACAACAATGCTGAACGTCGCAAACGGATACATTCCCGCGCCCTTCCTCGATAACCACGACGTGGGCAGGATTGCCGGCGTAATGGGCAGAAACGAGGAAAAAATAAAGTTTGCCTACGGCCTGCTCTCAATGTACAACGGCAACACGTTCACTTATTACGGCGACGAAATAGGCATGCTCGGAAGCGCGACGGATCCCGACAAGCGCGTGGGGATGCTTTGGGACAACCAAAAGACCAACCTCACCAAAACGCCTCCCGGCGCCAAAACGCCCGAATATGTGTTCGACGGCGTCAAGGAACAGCTCGCCGATGAAAATTCCATTCTGAGTTACTACAAACTGTGCAACAATGCGCGCAACGCCTTCCCCGCGATAATGAGGGGCACGGCGGAGAGGCTGGCCTCGGATGACAGCAGTGTGCTTATATTAAAAAAGACTTATAAAGAACAGTCGGTTACCATAGTTATAAATCTCGCCCAGCGCGAGGCTGACGCCCAAGCCGTAGGCGAGTTGGCGCAGTCGATATGCGTGAAGGGCAATATAACAAAAGAAGGGGACGCGCTTCACATGCCGGGGCGGTCCATAGCTATATTAACTTAAAAAGGGAGAAAAATCAAAATGGCAGGTCTTACTTTTAAACATATATATAAGGTTTACCCCAACGGCACAAAGGCAGTAAACGACTTCAATATGACCATAGAAGACAAGGAGTTTATAGTGTTTGTAGGTCCGTCGGGCTGCGGCAAGTCCACAACTCTGAGAATGGTTGCGGGGCTTGAAGACATAAGCGCGGGCGAGCTGACCATAGGCGACCTTGTAGTGAACGACGTCGAACCGAAGGACAGGGATATAGCAATGGTTTTCCAAAACTACGCGCTTTATCCGCACATGACCGTATACGACAACATAGCGTTCGGCCTGCGGCTCAGGAAAGTCCCCCGCGACGAAAATCACAGAAACGGCAAAATGACCAGGGAGGAGATACACGCCAAGGTTACGGAAGCTGCCGAAATTTTGGGCATAACCGAGTACCTCGGCAAAAAGCCCAAGGAAATGTCGGGCGGACAGCGGCAAAGGGTTTCGCTGGGACGCGCCATTGTGCGCGAACCGAAGGTCATGCTACTCGACGAGCCTTTATCCAACCTCGACGCAAAGTTGCGCACGCAGATGAGGGCGGAAATCTCCAAACTGCATAAAAAGCTGGATACAACCTTTATATACGTTACCCACGACCAGGTTGAAGCCATGACCATGGGCACGCGCATAGTAGTAATGAAAGCCGGCTATGTGCAACAGATTGATACTCCCAAAAATTTATACAACTATCCGGGCAACAAATTCGTTGCCGGCTTTATAGGCACCCCGCAGATGAACTTCTTTACGGGCGTGCTCAAAAAACAGGGCGAAAATGTACTCATCCGCATAGACGGCTCCGCTACCGAAGTAACCGTGCCGTACAGCAAGCTGTACAAAGTAAAGCCGTCCTATCTCGACGGCCGGACCAAAGTGTGCATAGGCCTCCGCGCGGAGGATATATCGATTGCAGGCGGCGAACCGGCGGACGGCGAGGCGCGCATAAAGGTTAAAGTGTCGCACAAGGAAGAGCTGGGCAACCAAACCCTTGTTTACGGCGATATAAATATGGACGGGGACGGCTACACCGAAAACGGTACGCGCGTCATAATCCAGGCCGACGATACTGATATCGCAAGCGGTGAAATAGTTGACGCCGTACTTGATATAGACAAAATTCACCTGTTCGATATCGACACGGAAGTTTCCATTTTGCCCCGCCTGCCGGAATACAACTATCTCGGTTGCACCGTCAACGCAGGGAAGATTGTTTTAGACGGTATTAAAATCGGCTTGCCGCCCGCCATTGACTGCGGAGACGGGGAGTACGAACTACTCATTCCCACGGACGCGGTGCGCGTCGGCGGAGACATTGCGGCCGAGGTTGTGGCAACCGAGAGCGTAAGCGGCAAACACTTATTAACCCTTGTCGCAGGCAACACAAGGCTGTTTGCGGTAACGGACGGGGAGCTTCACGGCAAAGTCAATATTTCGTTTGATTTGAAGAAGATATCTTTGATTAAGGACGGCAATACCGTTGTTGACGCCATGCCGCAAAAAATCAGTATGGACGGCTTCATGTCCAAGAAAAAAGTCAAGGAAGCCATAACCGAAGAGTCTACGGGTAAGGTAAAAACAGTCAACCGTATTGAGTTTTATCTCAATATCGGCGGGGCAGAGTTTGCCGCACCCGACGACATATCGGCTAAACTTATTTCGGCAATGGGCGTAAAAAAATCATTCGGTGGCAAGTTGCGCTTCGAGTGTACGCCTTACGATTTGACGTTTGCCGAAAGCGGCATACCCGCCGCAGTTGTAGGCATTGTCGACTACGGGGCGGAGAAGTTTGCCAAATGCGATATAGCGGGAGGTACGGCGTACGTAAGGTGCGACGGCGAAGTTTCCGGCAACGTATATCTGCAACCCAACCTTGCCGCCTTTGCCGTAATACAGGACGACATGGATATCCGCATAATTTAAATAATTTGTTCATCAACCTCCTTATTATCATACAAAATAACCGTCATGTGCTATACATGGCGGTTATTTTCATTTATTTGTAGTTTTAAAATCTTTCAAAGAAAAAGATAACCCGAACGTTTTGTGGATTACAAAAAAGTTCGAATTATCCCAATGTGGCTGGGGCGAAGTGATTCGAACACCCGAATGACGGAGTCAGAGGAAATTCGGTGAGTAAAAATATCCTCAAAATG
>CANREJ010000010.1 GCA_947629665.1 uncultured Clostridia bacterium | reverse complement strand
CTTTTGGGCGGCAAGGGCGCGAATCTGGCGGAGATGACCAACATCGGCCTGCCCGTGCCCCAGGGCTTTACCATAAGCACGGAGGCTTGCACACAGTATTATGAGGACGGAAAGAAGATTAACGACAGCATCAAAAAAGAGATCCTCGAATACGTTGACAAAATGGAAAAGATTACGGGCAAAAAGTTCGGCGACAAGGAAAACCCCTTGCTCGTTTCGGTGCGCTCCGGTGCGCGCGCTTCCATGCCCGGCATGATGGACACCATTTTGAACCTCGGCCTCAACGAGGAGGTCGTTGAAGTCCTTGCGCAGAAGTCGGGCAATCCCCGTTGGGCTTACGACTGCTACCGCAGATTTATCCAGATGTTCTCCGACGTCGTAATGGAAGTCGGCAAAAAATATTTCGAAAAGCTCATCGACGAGATGAAGGAAAAGAAGGGCGTAACGCAGGACGTTGAACTCAACGCCGAGGATTTAAAGGCCCTTGCAAACCAATTCAAGGCGGAGTACAAAAAGCAGATAGGCACGGACTTCCCCTCCGACCCCAAGGACCAGCTCTTTGAGGCAATAAAGGCGGTATTCCGTTCGTGGGACAACCCCCGCGCCAACGTATACAGAATGGACCACGACATTCCTTACAGCTGGGGCACTGCCGTAAACGTACAGATGATGGCGTTCGGCAACATGGGCGACAACTGCGGCACGGGCGTTGCGTTCACGCGTAACCCCGCCACGGGCGAAAAGGGTCTTATGGGCGAGTTCCTCACCAACGCACAGGGCGAGGACGTTGTTGCGGGCGTAAGAACCCCCATGCCCATCGAGCAGATGAAAAAGATATTCCCCGCCGTGTACGACCAGTTCCAAAACGTTTGCAACATTTTGGAAAACCACTATCACGACATGCAGGATATGGAGTTCACCGTAGAGAACGAAAAGCTCTACATGCTCCAAACCCGTAACGGCAAGCGCACTGCCGCCGCCGCTATAAAAATCGCCTGCGACCTCATAGACGAGGGCATGATAACCGAGCAGGAAGCCCTCATGCAGATAGACGCAAAATCGCTTGATATGCTTCTTCACCCGCAGTTCGACCCCAAGGCTCTTGCCGAAGCGGACAAGAAAAACGTTGTGGGCAAGGGCATAGCGGCCTCCCCCGGCGCGGCGGCGGGCACAATAGTGTTCACCGCAGAGGACGCTGTAAAGGAAGGCAAAAAGGGCAAAAAGGTTGTGCTTGTGCGCCTTGAAACTTCCCCCGAAGACATCGAGGGCATGAAGTTTGCGCAGGGCATATTAACGGTTCGCGGCGGACAGACCTCCCACGCGGCAGTCGTAGCCCGCGGCATGGGCACGTGCTGCGTATCCGGTTGCGGCGACATAAAGATGGACGAGGAGAACAAGCAGTTCACTCTGGGCGGCAAGGTTTATAAAGAGGGCGACGTTTTGTCCCTCGACGGCTCCACCGGCAACATATATAACTGCCTCATTCCCACCGTTCCCGCAGACCCCAACTCCGGCTACTTCGGCAGGATAATGACCCTCGCCGACAAATACAAGGCGTTACAGGTAAGAACCAACGCCGACACTCCCAAGGACGCAAAGCAGGCAATGGCGTTCGGCGCGCAGGGCATAGGTCTCTGCCGCACCGAGCATATGTTCTTTGATCCCGCCAGGATAGGCGCCTTCCGCGAGATGATCTGCGCCGACAAGGTAGAGGAGAGGGAAGCCGCGCTCGCCAAAATAGAGCCCATGCAACAGGCGGACTTCGAAGGACTTATGGAAGCCCTCGAAGGCCAGCCCGTAACAATCCGTTTCCTCGATCCTCCCCTTCACGAGTTCGTACCCACGGCGGAGGAAGATATAGAGGCGCTTGCAAAGGCGCAGAATAAAACGGTTGCCCAAATCAAGCAGATAATTTCCGACCTGCACGAATTTAACCCCATGATGGGGCACAGGGGCTGCCGTCTGTGCGTAACCTATCCCGAAATCGCCGTTATGCAGACCAAGGCGGTTATTAAGGCGGCCATCAACGTACAGAAGAAGCATCCGAGCTGGAACGTCGTTCCCGAAATCATGATTCCCCTGACGGGCGAAGTAAAGGAAATGGCGTTTGTAAAGAAAATCGTAGTGCAGACTGCCGACGAAGTTATAAAGGCTTCGGGCGTTGACCTCAAATACGAAGTGGGCACCATGATTGAAATTCCCCGTGCTGCATTGACCGCGGACGAGATTGCAAAGGAGGCGGAGTTCTTCTGCTTCGGCACCAACGACTTAACGCAGATGACCTTCGGCTTCTCGCGCGACGATGCCGGCAAGTTCCTTCCCGCATACTATTCCAACAAGATTTACGAGAGCGATCCGTTCTCCCGTCTGGACACAACGGGCGTAGGTAAGCTCATGGACATGGCGGTTAAGCTCGGCAAGAGCACGAGGAGCGACCTGCACGTAGGTATTTGCGGCGAACACGGCGGCGACCCTTCGTCGATAGAGTTCTGCCACAACATCGGTTTGAATTATGTTTCCTGCTCGCCTTACAGAGTGCCCATTGCAAGACTTGCGGCGGCGCAGGCCAACATAAAGAACCCCAGAAATTTTGTCGACAACATAAAGAGCAAGCTCGGCAAAATCTTCAAAAAGTAATAAAGGCCTAAAAGGCAATAGCCAAGCAATAAAAAAGCAACAATAAAGCAATAACAAGGCAACAGCCAAGACCGTTCCCCCGCGGAACGGTCTTTTTTATTTGTTTTGCATCATTGCGGGAATTTTGTCGAAAGCAAATTAAAAATTTTATAAAAACTGTTGAAAACCGCTTTTATATGGTGTATAATTAATATGAGAAATTTTCTCATAGGGAGCAAAATAATCATGTTAAAAGAATTGTTGATTAAAAATTTTACTTCTTTTAAAAACGAGAGTTTATTCAGTATGGAAGCCGATTACGACAGAGTCAGTGAACATTCCAACCATATAGTTGAGATTGCAGACAATAGGTTGCTAAAAACGGCGTCTTGCTATGGCCCAAACGGAGGGGGCAAATCTAATCTTTTAAGAGTTTTATCGCTCATAAAAGCTCTTCAAAAAGGTTCAACCTTACTTTTTCCGGATTATGAATTTGCCTGCGTATATTCAGGTTCAAAAGAAATTGAAATAACTGTATTTTTTGTTGATGAAGAATTTGAAATAGGCTATAAATTCAACATAATTGCCGAGAGAAAATATGACGAAACGGAAGGAATCGATGAACAGGCTTTCAAGCGTAGTCCGATAACTACGTTTATATTTAATATCAATTATGAATCCGTTACGTTTAGAAAAGCAGGTACGCAGGAATTTACATCTCTTTTCGAGCGTTTTTCAGACGGAAGAATAACCGGGGAATTTTTTGAAACGATATTAATCAATTTAAGTGTGAAGCTGGCAAAAAACAAAACGGTTGTGAGTTATATATATGAAAATTTTGCAAATAACGATGGGGATTTGCCTTTACAATTTGATATTATAAGAAGATTGATGGGGCAAATTAACAGTATCCGCCGCCTTGAAATTTTAAGAGGGGCTTATACGCCGGAGTATTTTAATTTTGTGGAAAGCAACAGTGCGCAAATCGTGAAACTGTTAAGTAAGGTAGATATAAAAGTTCATTCAATAAAAGTCAAAAAGGAAAACCCCACCCCGGTATTTTTTGTTCGGGAGGTTTTACAAAACGGCAAAAAAACATATATTGAATTACCTTTGAAAATGGAATCTTCCGGCACTGCCAAAATATTTGATTTGTTTGTAAATATTTTAATGTTTCTCGACAAGGGTACGATTTTTTATTGCAATGACATAAACGCTTATCTGCACCCCAAATTAACGCGTGCATTAGTGGAATTGTTCCAGCAAAACCAAAACCATGCTCAACTTATATTTAATTCGCACGATATAATCAATATGGACAATGAGCTGTTTAGAAGAGATGAAATTTGGTTCGTGTTCAGGGACGAGAACTACTCCTCAACGTTGGTTCCACTTTCAAATATTGTGAATTACAAGGGCGAGCAAGTCCGCAAAGACGCAAAGTTTAACAAACAATATCTTGAAGGCCGCTTTGGCGCGGATCCTTTTATAAGGAAAGGGCTGGATTGGAATGAATAATTTTTTACCCCGCGGCAGGAATAGTGTTCCCACGGAACTTTTGCAATTCGGCGTACATCTCGTATATTCCGAGGGCACCAGAACGGAACCTTACTATGTAGACAACATAAAGAACAGGATAGCAGAAAAATATAAATGCAAGCCCAACGATATCGACATAATCAGGCGTAATGGGGAAAAATCTCTGCACACGGTCGACCTTGTCAATTTTGCAATTACCGACGTAAAACAAAAATTGAGAAAAGGCCGGCAGATAAACCACGTGTGGATATTTTTCGACAAGGATTCGTTTGACGATTTTAACGCGGCTCACAACTTAATTTTAGCACAAAACGATTCAACCGATAAAAATTTAGAAGATTTTTATTATAATACGCAAACGGGTATAGTGTGGCATTCCTGTTGGTCCAATGAATGTTTTGAGCTGTGGCTGTGGCTATATTACGATTATTGTGAATCTCGTTTAACGCGCGACGATTACAAGGATAAATTAAACAATCAACCGAAACTCAAAAAAATAGGCTTTAAATATGAAAAGAACATTCCAAATATCCATGATATTTTAACTCAAAACGGAGGCTCTTTAAATAACGCAATAAGATTTGCAAAAAAGCTGAACGGCAGTAGCGGTACGGACAATCCGTCCACGGGAGTAGTCGATTTCGCCGAATATTTCAAAAATTATATGCTTTCCAATTGATGTTTTATGCCGTTTAAGCCACACCGCGGCGGTGCAATAATCAAAATATTCAAACAATTCGTTGACTTTATGCGCCGCAATGTGGTATATTATATGTACGCGTGCAAAAGCTAAATATATCGCCGCCCGTTTTTGTGCGGTTAAAGGGTTTTGTAAGCGCCTACGGAGGCAGGAATGGAAGAAGAAAAAGAAGGCATTTCGTTCGGCGAAATATTAAAAAGGATATGGTCCAAAAAATGGATAGCGCTCATAGTTGCCGCGGTAATCACCGTTGCGGGCACGCTTGGGCTCTATTTCGGCTACACAAAAAACACGCAGGAGTATGTAAGGCAGTTCACAATAACTTTTCCGGGGAGCGGGTCGGGCACCTATCCCGATGGTACCCCCTATGTATACAGCGCCCTCGTTACTCCCGAAAAGCTGGAAGAAATCAAAGCCGAAAACTCAACCCTTTCCTATCTCGACGTTTCCAAAATGTATGAAAAGTCGGATATATACATTGACAGGCAGATTATAAAGATTGACGAACAATCCAACGAAGGCGACATGGTTTTTGCAATACATGTAAAAACAAAGCGTATGAAGTCGGTGGACGACGCGCGCGCCCTCATAGACGCAATCGCGCAAGCCCCCGTAAATTACGTTAAGAATTTGGCAAACGACCAGGATATATACATTGCCAACTACGGCAAAACCGTCTATCTCGAAGATAAGCTGGACCTTCTCGAAAGCCAAAGGAGCTATCTCCACGGCCAGATAAGCAATATCAATGCGCAGACCATGGCAACTTCGGAGCGCACCCGCATCATAAACGAGCTTGACGAAGTATCGAGAACTCTCGCTGCAATGCGCGGCGACATGAACAACAACCACTACGCGCACAACGTGGACGAGTTAAAAATCACCTACGCCAACATGGTAAAAAACATGCAGCGCGAAAGGGATATAAAGCTCCAAGCACTCAAATACAGCTACGGTAACTTTTCGCAGGGCGGCGCGGGCGTAGGTTCGGACAATATCCAGCCTACGGAAACGATGGTTCGGCTTTCCGAGGAAATATCCAACCTCGAAGCCGACATAAAGCTGTACGAGGAGTATATCGCCTCCGCACAGCCTGCCCCCCAAACGTTTACGGACGCCCTCCAAAGCGTGTACGATAAACTCGTTGCTTTAACGGCAGAGTGTGAAAAGGAAATCGCCGCTTACTACGATCTCACTTCACTCGTTGCATACAATGGCGAAGTAGTAACTTCGGGCGGCATGAGCGTTATTATCTGCCTGCTCATAGGCTTGCTTGCGGGCATTATCATAGGTTGCATTGCGGCGTATGTGGTAGCCGTCAAAAAGCCCAAGGAAGTTCCCCAAAGCGAACCCCAACCCGACGTGGTTGCGGAAAACTGAAAACACCTTTTAAAGCCTCCCCGCGCGGCGGGGAGGCGTATTTTATTTGACAAACGGCGGGGCGTTATAATATAATTGCAGTAATATCCGCGGGGTAACGCGGGGCGGGAATAAAAGCATATATTTTAAGTATGCAAAAAACTCTCGCCATAGTAAACTTAAAAAATTTGAAGCACAATGTCCAGTATGTGCGCGGCATAGTCGGCACGGCGGAGCTATACGCCGTTGTAAAGGCAAACGCCTACGGCCACGGCGCGGCAAGGGTTGCGCTCGCCATAGAGAGTACGGTAAACGGATTTTGCGTGGCGACCGCGGACGAAGGCGCCGCCCTGCGGCTTGCGGGCATAACAAAGCCCGTTTTGGTATTCACGCCGCCCCTCGGCAGGGACGACATACTCCGCGCAAAGCTGTATAATCTCACCGTAACGGTAAACTCCGTGCAAACTGCGCTGGCGGTGCGCGGACTCCCGTGCCATATAAAGGTCAACACGGGCATGAACAGGCTCGGTTGCAACATATCACAGCTCAAAAGCGTGCTGGCGGCAACGGACGGCAACTTACAGGGAGTGTACACCCATCTCTACGCCCCGCAGAGCGTACGCGCCCGCAACGCCCAGCTAAAAATATTCAACCAGGCGGAAGAGCTTGTAAAAAGCAAAAACCCGTGCGCGGTTGCGCATATAGCGGCAAGCGGCGGACTGCTTGCGGGCAGAGAATTTATAAAAGACGGCGTGCGTTGCGGCATTTTGCTCTACGGCTACCCGCCCGAAGGCTTCAAGGCAGACGTCAAACCCGTGCTCACGGTGTATGCAAGAAGGGTGCAGACAACCCCCGTTTTCGGCGGCGGGGCTGGCTACGCCCCCGCAAAAAAGAAGTATAAGCGGCTCTCAACCTACCGCGTGGGCTACGGCGACGGCTTTTTCCGTTCCTCGCCGCTGGGCGTTTCCAATCTCTGCATGGACGCCCTCATCAGGGAGGGCGGCAAAAAATTACAGCCCGTACTCACGGACGCCGCCCGCCTTGCCAGGCAAAACGGCACAATCAGCTACGAGGTGCTATGCGCCGCAACGAGGCGCGCCGAAGTTATTTATGAAGAATGAAATCCGCAACAAAATGAAAATCAAGCGCAAATATTTCGGCGAGATAGTCCGCTCGCAGGCGGACATAGCCATTTGCGAGGCGTTTTTGGCGGAATTTTATAAGTTCGACAGCTTTTTAATTTATAATTCCCTGCCGCTTGAAGCCCGCACCGACCTCATCATCGCCGAACTCTTAAAGGGCGGCAAAAAGGTATATCTTCCCCGCGTGGAGGGTCAAAATATAGTTGCCGTTCCCTATTTTGGGGGCGAGCTTAAAACGGGCGCCTTCGGCATAGGCGAGCCGCAGGGACAGGCCTACAACGGTTTAATAGAGGTAACGGCCGTTCCCCTCCTCGCCGTAAATTCCCGCGGGTACCGCATAGGCTACGGCGGCGGTTATTACGACAGGTATCTGCGGGATAAAACCACCCAAAAAGTGGGGCTGGGGTACGGTTTTCAAATGGAAGAATTTAACGAGGAGCCCTGGGACGTTCCTTTAAATAAATACATCTGCGAAAGGGGGATATATTATTTTGGAAACTGAAAACCAAAGAGGATTGGCGTTTTGGTACGAGCTCCGCGACCTTTTGACGGGCGCGGCGTTCCCGCTCATGCTGCAAATTATATTAAGCGTAACCTTTATAGGCATGACGAGCGCGCTCATACAGTCGCAGGACATTGCGCTCTCGCTTGTTATGCTGTTCATAGGCGAGTTTTTCCTTGCGGGCGCATACGTAATTTTCGGCAGGCAGAACGGCATAACGTCGGTCAGGAAAATTTTAAACCACACCAAACAGGTGGAAGTCGGCTCAAAGGACAAGCAGGCGCAGTTCGGCACGGGCGAATACGCGGTGTACAAGGGCTTTTTGATAGCCTTTATAAGTTGCGTGCCCTATATAATTTTTCAAATTATACAGTGTGCCGCGCCCAATTCGTTTTGCTGGTTTATGCTCCAATATGCCTTCGGCTGGGCGGCAATTCCCCTCACTTTCGCGCAGGGCATATCCCCCTGGCTTAATTTGCTGTTCGTGCTTTTCCCCATGGCCGTGCACGGCATAACTTATATAGTGGCCGCCCACAGGGAGTGGGACAGACTGCAATCGGCAAACGAACGCAGGGAATCCGCGTCAAAGAAATGAGGATAATTGCGGGAAAATACCGCTCGCTCGTCCTTGCGGAGTTTGCGGGCAGGGATATCCGCCCCACGGCGGACAGGGTAAAGGAGAACCTGTTTAACATAATCAACGCCCGTATAGCCGGCGCGCGCGTGCTGGATCTGTTTTGCGGCAGCGGCGGTCTGGGGCTGGAATGTATCTCCCGCGGGGCGGCGGAAGTGCAGTTCAACGATATTTCCAAGGCCAGCCTTGCCGTATTGAACAAAAATCTTTCAAAGCTCAAAGGCGAGCAAAATTATAAAATTTCCAACGCCGACTACGCCCTCTTTTTAAACGCGGCAGCCTGCCCCTACGACATAATATTTTTGGATCCGCCCTACAAAACGGAGGCGTGCGCCGCGGCGGTAAAAATCATCTCCTCCCGCAAACTTCTCACAAATAGCGGCATAGCCGTGGCGGAGAGCGACCGCCCGCTTGAAGGCGCGGAGGGCTTGGAGCTGTTCGACAGGAGAAAATACGGCATAACGTATTTGAGTTTTTTCAGGTATAGTATAGATTGATGAAAAAGTGCGTATTTGCGGGCACTTTCGACCCGCCTACAACGGGGCACAAAAACGTAATAGAGAAGTGCCTCAAAATATTTGACGAAGTTGTCGTTGCCGTAATGGTCAACACAAAAAAAAGCCCCCTTTTAACGGAGGAGGAGCGCGCCTTTCTTTTAAAAAAGCTGTTTGAAGGCGAGCCCCGTGTGCGCGTGGAAATTTTCGAAGGCGCTGCGGTGGATATCCTCCAAAAGGAAAACACGCCGTTCTACGTGCGCGGGGTAAGGAACACGGTGGACTTCGAGTATGAAAACGCCGACTACTTTGCAAACGCAAAGCTCATGCCGGAGATAGTAACCGTATATATTCCCGCCGAACAGCAAAATATCCAGATAAGCTCCACGCTCGTAAAAAATTCGGTTAAATTCCAAAAGGACTTCAACTCCTACATGCCGCAAAAGATACGCGGCGACTTTTTAAATATGATAAAGAACAAATCTTGACACGGAGAGCAAAATGTTTGAAAAGCAGATAAAAATACCCGACCCCGAAGAAATCCTCGCCACTTTCCCCCTGCCCGAAAACCTCAAAAAAATCAAGGCCGAGCGGGACAGGCTCGTTACCGAAGTAATAACGGGCAAAAGCGATAAATTGATAGTTATAGTGGGGCCTTGTTCGGCGCACGAACAGGCGCCCGTTTTGGACTACGTTGAGCGCCTCGGCAAGCTCAACAAAAAGGTGGAGGAAAAACTCGTTCTGGTGCCGAGGATATACACAAACAAGCCCCGCACAAAGGGCGTAGGCTACAAGGGCATGTTTTCCCAGCCCGACCCCAACAAAAAAGAGGACATTTTAAAGGGCATATACGCCATTCGCGAACTCAACATAAAGGCAATAGAGGCAAGCGGGCTGGCGGCCGCCGACGAAATGCTCTACCCCGCCAACATACATTATGTTGAGGATTTATTGAGCTATATCGCCGTGGGCGCGCGTTCAAGCGAAAACCAGCTTCACCGCCTCGTGTCCAGCGGCATAGACGTGCCCGTAGGCGTCAAAAACCCCACAAGCGGCTCTATTTTGGTGCTTTTAAACAGCATATACGCGGCGCAGTGCGGGCAGGTGTTCAAGCTCAACGGCTGGCAGGTAAAAACGGACGGCAACCCGCTTGCCCATGCAATACTCCGCGGCGCCTCCGACGGCTACGGCAACGACATTCCCAACTTCCACTATGAAACGGTTATGCAGGTTGCCGAAGGCTACGCAAAATCGGGGCTTGCCAATCCCGCAATAATAATAGACGCAAACCACTCCAACAGCGGCAAAAAATTCAAACAACAGATAAGAATATGCGAGGAGGTAATGCAAAACCGCCTCTACGACAGGGATTTTAAAAAGATAGTAAAGGGCTTCATGATAGAGAGCTTTTTGGAGGAAGGCAACCAGGCGGAGGACATAGTCTACGGCAAATCCATAACCGACCCTTGCCTCGGCTGGAACGACACCGAACGCCTCATTTTGGACATAGCGGAGAAAGTGTAATGACGGTAGGTTATCTCGGCCCCGACGGCAGTTATTCGCGGCTGGCGGCGGAAACGTTCAAAAAGGACGCGGATTTTAAGGAATATCCCAACTTCCCCAAACTTTTCGAAGGGCTTGTATCGGGCGGGTGCGACTATATCGCCGTTCCCATAGAAAATTCGCTGAACGGCGGAGTACTCCAAAACATAGACCTCTTGCAGAACACAAACGGCATAATAGCGGCGGAGGAGTGCGTTATACAAATAGACCACCGCCTCGCCACAATGGAGGGTGCGAACCTGGGCGAAATAAGGCGGATATACTCCCACAGCCAGGCGCTGGCGCAGTGCGCGGGATACATAGCCCGCAACTTTCCAAACGCCGAACTCGTTGCAACGGCTTCCACGGCGGCCAGCCTCGCGCATATAAAAAGCAAGACCGAGGCGGGAATAGTCGGCTCGCACGTGCGTTGCGCGGGCTTTGAGCTATCCCCCCAAAACATTGCCGACGTTACCCCCAACCTCACCCACTTCCTGCTGGTGCAGAGGGGAGACGTAACCTCGGTCAAAAGCTCCAAAAAAATATTCTTTTCGGCGACGTGCAACCATAAGCCGGGGGAACTTTTGGATCTTTTGGCGCTTGTGCGGAGCATGAACATGACAAAAATCGAATCCCGCCCCATAAAGGGCAGGCCGGGCGAATACAGATTTTTTATAGAAATCGAGGGCGACATTTGCTCGCAAACCGCAATACAGGTATTAAAAAACGTGCAAAACGCCGCCCGTTCCTTCAAAATTTTAGGTTGCTATTAAACCGCCGCCAATATCAAAAAGCACAGGATTGCCTGAATAAATTTAAAGGCTATAAATTTAAGGGGTTTGACGCCCGTTTTGGTGAGATAGGCGAGTTGCTGCATAAGAATGGAAATTCCGCCGAAAGTTATAATAAACCCCGCCAGAGCGTCCTTTAAAGGCGTTTGGGAGGCGGCAAGGCAGCGGCAGCCCGTGGTAATTTCGGCAAGTCCCAAACAGCACGCCTCGGCGGCCTTGCCGTCCAAAAACAGCTTTAAAAAATTTTCCAGCGGCAAAAACACGTAAAAATCCCGCAAAAATTGTGCAACCACGTAAAAAAACGCAATAAATCCCCCCGCCACGGCAACGGAAATTATAGCCCCGTAAAAGCTGTCGTATAAAATATTTCCCGTAGATTTAACCCGTTTTGGCGGAACGTGTTGAGTTTTTTTGCAAAATCGGCAATAAATCAAACTGAAAATCAAGGCGGCAAGCGCGTGGGCAATAAAAATTTTAATTCCCAAAAGTTTGTCGCCGAACATTTTATAGCCCACGCTCCCTATAACGAACAGCGGGCCGGAGGTGGAGCAGAGCGGCGCAAGTTTGTCGCAGTCCTCTTTTGTGAGCGCGCCGCCCTCGTAAAATTCGGCAACCAGCCTGCTCCCCGCGGGGTATCCGGAGCACACCGAAAGCAAAAAGCACACCGCGGCGGTTTCGGGCAGGTTAAATACCCCCGTAACCCGTCTCAGAGGAAGCGACGCCCTGTCCGCTATTCCCGTTTTAACAAAGACCAGCGAAATCACAACAAAGGGGAACAGCGAGGGCAGAACGCACTCCGCCCACAGGGCAAACCCCTCAAAACAGCTTGTAACGTATCTTTCGGGGAAGATAATAATTGCCGCCGCAAACAGTGCGAGCGCGAGCGCAAGCGTTACATATTTTAATCTTTTTATCGTCATACTTTTTTTATATTTAAGAGGTGTAATGATTATGAGTAAAAGTTTGGGACTTGCCCTCGGTTGCGGCGGTTCGCGCGGCATGGCGCACGTGGGGATATTGGTTGCGCTCGAAGAGGAGGGAATAAAGCCCGACTATATCACGGGCTGTTCCATAGGCGCGGTAGTGGGCGGCTGTTACGCCGCGGGCATATCCGCGCACGAAATCCGCGACATAACGTTGAACATAAAATCCCGCGACATAGTTGACTTCGGCCCCGCGTTTTTATCGCGGCTGGCCCTTCTCCGCTCCAAAAAGGTGGAGGAGCTGTTTTCCAGATATCTCGGCGACGTAAAAATAGAGGACATGAAGATCCCCTTCAAATGCGTTGCCACAGACCTGTTATCGGGCAAACTGCACGTGTTCGGTAGCGGCCCCGCCGCGCTTGCCGTGCAGGCGTCCTGCGCAATTCCGGGCGTTTTCAAGCCCGTTGAATACAAAAACAAATTGCTGGTGGACGGCGGTTGCCTCTGCCGCGTGCCCACAAAACTCGTAAAGGATATGGGCGCGGAGGTAATAGTTGCGGTTGATATTCTTGCAAACATCAACAGCCCTGTAAGCGAAATAGGCAGTCTTATAACCTTAATGTTGCGCGTGTACGACTTGATGGACTCCCAGCAGACGGCAATGCGCAGGCGCTTGGAGGGGGACATTGCCGACATTTTGCTTGAACCGGACATCAAAGACCTCAGCCAATATTCCATAAAGGATTTGGAAAAAACTTACGATATCGGCTATAAACTCGGCAAGGAATACGCGCCCAAGATAGCCGCCTTAATAGACTAAACTCAACACGTATCGGTAAAATTATGGATTTATTTGATTTTAACGGCAACGAAAACAATGCAAAGCCGCTTGCCGAGCGCATGCGCGCAAACAACCTTAACGACTTCATAGGCCAAAGACATATAGTTGCGGAGGGCAGCCTTTTGCGCCGCGCAATCTCTTTGGACAGGCTCGGCAGTTGCATCTTCTGGGGACCTCCCGGCACGGGAAAGACCACGCTTGCAAACATAATCGCCCAAACCACCCACGGCGAATTTATAAAGTTGAACGCCGTGCAGGCGGGCGTTGCGGACGTAAAAAAGGCCGTCGAAACGGCGCGCGACTCCCTTAAAATGTACGGCAAGCGTACATATCTCATGCTGGACGAGTGCCACCGCTTCAACAAGACGCAGTCGGATAGCCTTCTCCCCGCCATAGAGCAGGGCACAATAATTTTTATAGGTTCCACAACCGAAAATCCCTATGCCTCCATGACCCCCGCAATAGTATCGCGGTGCCGCGTTTTTGAGTTTAAACCGCTCTCAACCGAGGATATCAGGGGGGCAATCAAAAAAGCCCTTGCCGACAAGGGCAGGGGTTTGGGCAACTATGCGGCCTCGGTGGACGCGGAGGCGATAGAGCATATCGCGCGGGTTGCGGGCGGTGATCTGCGCTCGGCGTACAACGCGTTGGAACTTGCCGTTTTAACCACGCCCCCTCAACAGGACGGCTCCATACACGTAACCTTGGCGGACGCCGAACAGTCCATTCAGCGCAAGGCGCTCTCCTACAACGAGGACGCGTTCTACGATTATTTGTCCGCCTTTTGCAAGTCCCTCCGCGGAAGCGATTCCAACGCCGCGCTCTACTACGCAATGCGGCTGATTGAGGGCGGTTGCGACCCTATGGTCGTTGCGCGCAGGCTCGTAATACACTCTTCGGAGGACGTGGGCATGGCCGACCCCAACGCGCTTGTGGTTGCGTCGTCGGCAATGTATGTTTTGGAAAAGACGGGCTATCCGGAGGGTTTGATTCCCCTTTCCAACGCCATAATATACGTGTGCGAAGCCCCCAAAAGCAACACGGTGGTGCTTGCCAAAAACGCCGCGCAGAGCGACGCCGTAAACGTCCGCGACGACGAGGGCGTGCCCGCATACCTGCGCGACAACACGTTCGGCGACAAGCAGACCAAGGCGCAGAGTAAAAAATACAAATACCCGCACGACTTTGCGGGCGGCTGGGTGGAACAGCAGTACCTGCCGAATAAATTAAAGGACAGGGTTTACTACACCCCATCGGACTACGGCTATGAAAAGACCGTAAAGGAGATACGCAAATCCAAGGGCAAACCCCAATAGGGTGTTGCCCCAAAGTGCGGCGGAAACGTGCAGGCGTTTCCGCCGCGTTTTTTGTTCTAACCAAGCCGCCGCCGAAGTATAATATAATAATTTTGCGGAGCGGCTTTAAATTTTACATACAAACCGCAATTCCGCCAAATAAAACCAAAAATTTCAAACCCATATCAAGTATTATCGGAGATGACCCCTTGTTCAAGGTATTCAAACTCAAATCGGCAATAGCCACGCTTTTAACCCTCGGCATGATAGCCGCCATGTGCGTATCCGTGCGCTTTACAAACGCCTATGCGGTATACTTCAACCTCACGCCCCGCCTCGTGCCCATTTACAGTGTGGAGAGGGAGGATAAACTCATATCCGTAACCTTCGACTGCGCCTGGGGCACCGAGCATACGGACGATATTTTGGCGGCGCTGAAAGCCTCGGACGTGCGCGCTACGTTTTTCATGGTGGAGTTTTGGAGCAAGAAGTACCCCGATTACGTCAAAAAAATAGACGCCGCGGGCTGTGAAATAGGCACGCACTCCTCCACGCACAGCTATATGTCAAAGCTCAATGCGGAGGAAATAAAAATGGAGCTGTCCGCCTCGTCAAACGCCATAAAGGAAGTAACGGGCAAGGAAGTGGAACTCTTCCGCGCGCCCTTCGGCGACTACGACGACGAACTCATACGCACCGCCACGGAGCAGGGCTACTACACAATACAGTGGGACGTGGACAGTTTGGATTGGAAGGATTTATCCGCCTCGGATATAGCCATGCGCGTTATAAACGGGGTAAAGAGCGGCTCGATAATTTTAATGCACAACAACGGGCTGCACACTGCGGAATCCCTGCCTATAATTTTGGAAACTTTAAAGAACAGGGGCTATAAATTTGTGCCCGTGGGCGAACTTATCTACCGCCAAAACTACACAATAGACGGCACGGGCAGGCAGCAGCCTGCGCAATAGCGCATAGCGTATACGGTTTTTAAAGAAATACATTGTATGGAGGCATATATGAATTACAATACGGAGAAGAACAATAAGGTGTACCTCTATGGGGAAATAACCAGCGAGGCAAAGTTCTCGCACGAGGTATACGGCGAAGGTTTTTACGAATTTTACGTTAAGGTGATGAGACTGTCGGGGCAGGCGGATATTTTGCCCGTTACCGTTTCCGAAAGAATAATGACGCCGCAAATGACAATAGGCGGCACAATATGCGCCCTTGGGCAGTTCCGCAGTTACAACAAGCTGGAAAACGGCAAATCGCGGCTTATGCTTACCGTGTTCGTGCGCGAACTTTTAGACGCCCAGCCGGGCAAAAACCCCAATTCCATAGTGCTTTCGGGTTATATCTGTAAGCCGCCCGTATACCGCACAACACCCTTCAACAGGGAAATTGCCGACCTGTTAATAGCCGTAAACCGCAGTTATAATAAGTCGGACTATATCCCCGCCATAGCGTGGGGCAGAAACGCGCGGTTTGTGCGCAATTTGTCCGTTGGGGACAGGGTTGCGCTCTCCGGCAGAATACAGAGCCGCGAATACCAAAAAAAGCAACCGGACGAAAGTTTTTTAACGATGACGGCATACGAAGTATCCATTTCCAAGCTCGCTGCCTTCGACGACGATTCGGAGTTTGATATTGAGGAGGAGTTTGACCTGTACTCCGCCGCCCGCGAGTAGGCTCCCGCCAACGTGTTATAAACGGCGCAATACTGTGTCGCGTTTGCGCACTCCTCGGTTGCGTACGTCTATGTACGCGCCCGTCGTCGCTTACGCACGCTCCTTGTCTTGCTTGTTTCTAACCCGTTGCAGACTTCGTAATAACTACCGATAGTTGTGTATAAGCCTCGCTCTGCTCGTATCTGCGCACTTGCAGACTTCGTAATTACAGGGAAACCCTGCTTGCAACGTTAATTATTTTAAAATATGCGCGCCTTGCATAACTCGCTTCTACCCACCGCTAACTTCGTAGCACATAATTTTTTTGTTTATTTCGGTCGAGGCAGGATAACACGGCAACAAAAATTTATGTTTGACTTGTGTCAACCTTAGTCTGCCGCTTCCGCAATTAAGAAACTTGGCCGCAGCGACACGCTGCAAGAAACCCGGATGCAACGTAACGTTGCCGACCCGCCGCAAAAATTTACCCGCTTTATATGCGGGTATTTTTTATTTGACTTAACCTGTGGGAAACACTATAATATAAAGAGCATGCAAAGGTCAAAAACTGTTGATTTAACAAACGGCGGGGTATGGCGGACCCTGCTGAAATACACATTGCCGCTGTTCGGTTGCGCCATGGTTCAGCAACTCTATTCCATGGTGGATTTATTGGTAGTGGGCAATTTTTCGGCGGGCGGCGCGCTCTCGGTCGATGCGGTAGGCAACGCCACCAATGTAATAAACATACTTTTGGCGTTTGCCATAGGCGCAAACGGCGGCTGTTCGGTAATCGTCGCCAAGCACTTCGGTAAAAAGGACAACTTAAAGGTACGCGAAACGGTCAACACCTCGGCGATATCCTTTGCCGTACTTTGCGCCGTTATAATGACGCTTGGGCTTGCCCTTGCCCCGCAGTTTTTAACCGCGCTCTCGGTCGACGCGGAGTATTATGACAGGTGCCTTGTTTATCTGTATATCTACACGGGCTCCCTGCCGTTCATATTTTTATACAACGTCGGTTGCGGCATATGCTCGGCGCTGGGCGACTCGTCAACGCCATTTATATTCCTTGTAATATCCTCCGCATTAAACGTTGCCCTGGATTTACTTTTTGTGTGCGTTTTTCATTGGGACGTAGCGGGCGCGGCGTGGGCAACATTTATCTCGCAGGTAGTTTCGGGCTTACTCACGGCAATAGTATTGGTTCGCAAGTTAAAAGCTATCTGCCCCGAACAAAAGCCCAAACTGTTCGATAAATCCATTTTCAAGGACCTCACCGCAACCTCGGTGCCCATAATTTTACAGCAGTCCTTTGTGTCCGTGGGCAACTTTTTTGTAATGAAGAGGATAAACCAAATCAGCATAGACGCCACCACGGGCTTCACAACGGCTTTCAAGCTGGTAACAATCTCCAATTCGGGCGTAATAAACATGACCAACGGCCTGGCGAATTTCGCCTCGCAGAACAAGGCGGCGGAAAATTACGAGCGCATAAGGCGGGGCTATCTCGCCGTACTCACGTTTGCTCTTGCCGTAACGCTTGTGTTTTTAACGCTGTTCGTAGCCCTGCCGGAGCCATTCACCCGGTTGTTTGTGCAGAGGGAAAAACTCACCCCCGACGCGCTTGCATATTCCAAACAGTTTCTTGTAATAGTTTCCTGTTTTCTGCCCACGGTAACAATAAAAATCGTTTCCGACGGCGTCGTGCGCGGTTGCGGCGGCAACATAGGCTTTGCCGTAAGCACCTTCACCGACCTCATTTTAAGGGTTGCGCTCGTGTATATTTTAACGTCTGTGGGCTGGGGCTTTGCGGGCGTATGCTGGGCGTGGGCGCTGGGCTGGTCCGTGAGCATGGTTCTGGCGTTTGTGTTCTATATGCGCATCAAGTGCCTGCGCGGCGTAAAATTATTTCCGCGTAAACCCCAAACGCAGAGTAAATAGAATTATTTTCCATTGCGGTCGCTTGACTTTGCGCCGCGGCGGATATATACTTAAAAAAAACAAAAAGGAATAAAAATTATGCATCCCGGCGCATTAATATACTTTACGGATAATCACTGCAATAACGCGCCCGGCATCTATCCATATGGGATATGTATGGCGGGCGGAATAGTGCTGTGCTTTGTTTTTTTGCTTGTTACGATGTGGAAAAAGAAGTTCAACGAGGACTCAATGGATAAAATCGTCGTAATAGGCATAGCGGGCACGGGCTTCGGCATATTTGCCGCAATGCTCTTCCAGTCAACCTATAATTATATAGCCAACCCTTCGGCGGGCTTCAAGTTGAGCGGCATGACTTTTTTGGGCGGACTGATAGGCGGCGTGGCAAGTTTTTTGGGCGTGTATTTTTTGTATATCTACGTAATAGCCCCGCGCACAAAAATCAAGTTTTTGAAAAATAACATGAACGCCACTTTAACGGACGCGTTGCCCTTTATTCCAATTGCAATCTGCATAGCGCATGCGTTCGGCAGACTCGGTTGCTTTTTCGGCGGCTGTTGCTACGGACTGCCCTCCGAGCCTCGCCACACCTGGGGCTTGCCCTGCGCCGCGCCCCTGCCCGGAGTAAACGTCATTCCCACCCAGCTCTACGAAATGTTTTTTTTGCTGGCGCTCGCCTTTGCAATGTCCATACTGTATTTTAAATTCCGGTTCAACTACAACTTTTCCGTATACATGATAGCCTACGGCATATGGCGTTTCATAATAGAATTTTTCCGCGGCGATGCGCGCGGGCAATTCCTCGGCACGGCGCTCTATCCCTCGCAGATATGGTCCATCGTCATGGTAATTTTGGGAGTGGGATATATATTCTTGCAGAAGTATGTGTTGGCGAAGCACATGAAGCACCCGGAAAAGGCTGCCGCCAAGCGCGGATAAGCTACGCTGTTCACAAAAATCTCGGCAAGCCGTGCCTGCGATTTTTCGTGAGTTTGGGCGGCCAGCCGCCCTTGCCGCCATTCTAAGGGCGCACATAATATATAATGGCGGCAATTCCCACTGCTGAGGCGCAGGTATGCGCAAATTGTGGCTTGCGGCGCAAAAGCGTGGTTTTGCTTGCAACGTAAATTATTTGGGAATACGCACGCTCCTTGTCTTGCTTGTTTCTAACCCGTTGCTAACTCCGTAATTACAGCACTCCGTGATTGCAACTTTATTCGGTTTTAAAAATGAAAAAATCGGCGGTAATATTTGCAAGTTTAATAATGTCCTCGGCCGCGCTTTGCGGTTGTTCGCCCGCCCGTGAGTATTCCCAAATGAGCGAGGAGTATCTCTACGTCATGAACGCCGCCGCCGAACTCACCGTCTACGATTATTTTGAAGTGAACGGGGTGGAGGACAAGGTGCGCACCGCCAAGTTCCAGAGAACCGCCGACGAAATAAACATTATGTTGCGCGGGCTTGATTCCGCGCTTTCAACTTCTTACGAGGGCTCGGATATATCCCGCTTCAACGCCGCCGCGGCGGGCGAAAAGGTGCAAATAGGCGAGGACGCCTACAACGTTCTTTCCATCGCCAAAACCGTCTGCGAACTGACCGAAGGTTATTATAACCCCGCCGTATATTACAGCGTTCAAGCGTTCGGGTTCAACGGCGGCACCCCACCGGGCAGCCCTGCCGAACTCCCCGCGGAAGAAGAAATCTCAAAATATGTTGAGTTATCGGGGCATTTTACCGACTTATCGCTCTCGCGTGAGGGCGATAAATTTTACGCCCGGAAGCCGGACTTTACGGTGGAGTGCAACGGCGAGCAAATTTCCCTGAAAGTGGATATAGGCGGTATAGGCAAGGGCTACGCCGCGGACAAGGCAGACCGAATTTTAACCGAAAACGGATATGAGTACGCGCGTTTCAACTTTTCTTCCAGCTCCGTAGTCTTTAAAAAATATCCCAACGATGGCGGCATGTTCACGCTGGGGCTTAAAAACCCCCGTCCCGAAATGGAAAACGGCGTTTACGCAGGACCCGCGCAGTATATCAACATACCTGTTTGCGATTCGTGCGTATCTTCAAGCGGCGACTACGAAAATTACTACGAACTGGCGGACGAAAACGGCAGTGTGCGCTATTGCCACGTATTTGACCCGTTTACGGGCAAGCCCATCGAAAGCGGCATAATGTCCGCCACGGTGATAGGCGGCTCCGCGGCAGAAAACGACGCCATTACCACGGCGATTATGGCAATGGGCGCGCAAAAGGCGGAGGAGTTTATATCTGCCCAACTCCAAAACAGGCAGGTTGTGTTCACTTTAAACACCGGAAACGGCTATAAATACTATACAAACATAGCGGAAGGCGGCTATGAACTCGTAAACCAAAGTTTCAGCCGCCTCTAAAAAGCGAAATGTCTTTAAAAAAGATACAACAGGTAAAAAAGGACAGGGGCTTTAAAATAGCCGACCTCATAGTTTACGGCGCAATACTCTTGCTGGTTGCGGCAACTTTTTTGGCGGTATTTATCCCGCGCGACAACTCGCCGCTTGCGGGGGTGCGCGCCTGCGTGGGCAGTAAGGTATTGTTCGAGTACGACTTTGAAAAGGGCGAGTACAGTTCCTTTTCGGCGGACGTAACCGTAAGCGGGGGCGAAGTTTTATCTGTGAGGATAGAAGTGAACGGCGGCTACAATGTGCTGGAAATAAACAAGTCCAAACGCACGGCAAAGATAGTGGAGGCGGACTGCCGCGGCAAGGACTGCGTACACACCCCCGCCATATCCGACAATTCGGGGATAATCTACTGTTCCCCTCACGGCTTAAAAATAGTCCCTTTTGGCCTGAAAGAGGACAACACGGTAATAATATAACAAGTTCACAAAAATCCCAAGCAAGCCGTGCTTGGGATTTTTCGTGATTTTCAGGGCTACTCGCCCTCTTTGCGCCATTTTAAGGGCGCACTTTTTATATAATGGCGCAAATTCACCCCGCAGAGGCGCAGGTATGCGCAAATTGAGTGCGCTGGCGCAAAAGCGTGGTTTTGCTTGCGCCGTAAATTATTTTACGCTTGACTTGCGGCAACCTTCGTTAAGCGCGAAACACGCGCTCCTTTTTAAAATTTTCAATACAGTCTGTTTTTCTTGTTTTTTCTGTGCACCAACACAACTGCAATTAGAACCAAAGCAATAATAACCACGGGCACAAGCAGCAGTAAAACGTAAATCGTAACGGTCAGCTCCATACTTTTTTTATATTGCTCCGACCACCCCGGTTTTTCCGCCGCGCAGAGCGTAAATTCCAGCTCCTTGTCGGGTAATCCGTCAAGCGTAAGGCTGTAACCCGTGTCCGTCTTTTCAAAGCCGTCAATGCCGCTCGCCGTGATATAGTAGGGGGTGTTTATCTCGATTTTCAGTTCCCCAAACTCCTTCCAGGTTTTTGCGGGCGATAAAAGATAGCTGTATTCATGTAACGCCGGCGCCCAATCGAGGTCTATAAGCGGGTACATCGGCGCGGTAACGCTGTTTACAACCCTCTCTCCGGGCGCAAAGACAATTTCGTACTCATACCACCGCATCAGGCTTTCATACATCGATCTGAAATACGTCGTAAAGCCCGTTATGCGGAATTCGGCGTACATATAGTTTTGGTTGAGGCATGCCACGCGCGCATTGTACCAGTCCGTTTCGCTTACGCCGCCGTCCTCATTCCGGCCCTCCATTGCAAGTTCCTTAAAGGTAAGGGTGCGGGTGGTTTTCAGCGTTATTTGCGCGTCAATCTCCTTTTTCATTCCGCCGTCGTCATAAATTTTCCACTGCGGAACTTTCGGCTCGCCCGCGGCGTACACCGTCAATGTCTCCCCGTCATTGACCCACGTTCCCGCATAAAGCACGTCGCCGCTCACTTTGCCGCCGTTCGCATTGAAGATAAACGCCGTATTTCCGCCCTTTTGCACCTCAAACGCGGCATAGGGCGCGGTGTAGTTCTTTCCGTACAAACCGCCCACCGAAAAGTTATATTCCGTTACGGGCAAGTCGGGCGAAAAGAATTCGTCCTCAACGTAGCCGTCGCAAACAAGCGCCAAATCCTTATTTACATCGAATTGCCGTCCGCCCGAATATGTGTAACGCACATTTGTTTCCGCCGCTTCGCCGTTTACGGTTATGCCGTATTTCAAGGAATCGTCGGGGACGCCTTCGCTGTCGTAAACGTAGTAGTCGGGCGTCTTGCCGAAGGGGAAGAGGAGCTTGGATGTAACCGTGTATCCCGAGGGATTATAAAAGGTATACTCGGCGGTAACCTTGCCGCCGTAGTCCAAAAATTGCTCTGCCGTCTCGTAGTAGTTGGAAGGAAATTCGTTCAAATCAAATATGAGCCGCTCCTTTTCCACTATAACGGGACTCTCGCTGTCGGCCATCATCGCGCCCGTGGCGTCCACGCCGTAAAAAGTGCTCTGTGCGGAATTGGCAAGGGCGGCGGAGGGAGCCGCGCCCAAAATCACCGCAAAGCATGCGGCGCATAGAACAGCGGCAAGCAACGTCTTGTTTTTTGTCATATTTTCACCCCGCGGTAAGTTTTTATAAATATAACGATTGAAGCGGGCGGTTTGTCCCAAAAACGGCGGTGCGAATTTTTCGCGCCGCCGTTACTTTGCATTAATTTTAGGCTTCGGCCTTTTGGGCGGCTTCGGTCTTTTCCGCGGCCTGTGCAACGCCGCGCGTCAAAATAATCTTTCTGGGGCACTTTGCCACGCAGGTCAGGCACCCCGTACATTTGGAGTAATCGAACACGGGCAAATTGTCCACCATGGTTATTGCGCCGTGCGGGCAGTTCTTTGCGCACAGCCCGCAACCTATGCAACCCACTTTGCAGGCGTTCATCACGTCCTTACCCCTGCACTTTGAAGAACACGCCACATACACGGGCGCGGAGGCGGGTATGCGCTCTATAATATGTTTGGGGCAAGCAGAAATGCACGCGCCGCAACTTATGCACTTGTCGGGGTCAACGTGCGCCAGCTTACCCTCAACCGAAATGGCGTTTTCGGGGCATGCGTTTTTGCAGTCGCCGCAGCCGAGGCAGGCGTAGGCGCACAGTTTGTTGCCGCCCAAAAGGGAATTGCACCCCGCGCAGGTGGGATTGCCGAAGTATTCAAACTTCTCCCCGCAGTTCTCCGTGCCGCCGTTGCACTTAATCACGGCAACGGTGCGCTCCTCGTCCTTTAACTCAATGCCAAGCAGCGCGGCAATTTCCGCCTTCTTTTCGGGGGAAGTAACATGGCAGTCGGCAAGATCGCCCTGCCCGGAGGCGAGTTTTGTTGCAAAGCCCGAACAGCCAGAACAGCCGCAGCCGCCGCAGTTTGCGCCCGCAAGATTTTCAAGTATCTTTGTGATTTTTTCGTCCACGTCAACCTTAAAGACCTTGCCCACAATCAAAATCAAAACACCTATCAATATGGCGGAGCCTGCAAAAATGCCTGCCACTATGCCCACCGAAATCCAGGTCTGCGAACTAAATTCAAGTAAATTCATATCTCCGCCTCCTTAAATTTGAATGTAAGTGAACACCATAAACGCCATGCAGATAAAACTTGCAGTAACCATGGCGGTGGGGAAGCCCGCAAGCGCCTTTGGCGTCTTGTAGTAGTTGAGTTTTTCGCGCATGCCGCTCATTATAATCATGACCAGCGTAAACCCAAGCCCTGCGAACAGCGCGTATAAAACCGCCCAGCCGATATTCATCGCCGCCCCGTTGAGGAACTGCGACATATCTCCTATCACAAGCTCGGTAACGCCCAGCACGGCGCAGTTGGTAGTAATCAAGGGCAGATATATGCCCATCGTGTTGTACAGGGAGGGGGAAACCTTTTTAATTACCTGTTCCAACATCTGCACAAGCGAGGCGATTATGAATATAAAGAATATAATCTCCAAAAACTCAATGTGCAGGGGTACCATCACGTATACATATACGGGGTATGTAACAAGGGTTGCCAGCGCCATAACTATGGTTACGGCAACGCCCATGCCCACCGCCGACTGGGTCTTTTTGGAAACGCCCAAAAACGGGCAAATGCCGTAAGTTTTAACCGTAATAAAGTTGTTGGTAAGCACGGCGGCAAGCACAATAGCAATAAAAGTACCCATTACGCGGCCTCCTTATCCAAAAGATTTTCCCGCGCGAGCTTGTTTTCCTTCACGCGCTTTTTCTGTTCGAAGAGATTGATTATATACGTAAACAGCGCAATGCTCAGCCCGTAGATTATAAACGAGCCGGCGGGCGTTGCAAACATACCTATTGCAAAGTCCATAATGTGCAACCCAAATACCGAGCCGCTGCCCAAAAACTCGCACACAATGCCCATAACGGTCAAGGCGCAGGTAAAGCCCAAACCGTTTGCAATGCCGTCCACTGCCGATTCAAGAACGGTGTGCTTGTTCGCAAAGGCTTCCGCCCTGCCCAGGATAATGCAGTTAACCACTATCAGCGCAAGGAAGCCGCCCAGACTGTCGTATAAATCGGGTACAAACTTTTCCAAAAGCATTCTCGCAAAAGTAACAAGAGTGGCTATAACAACTAAGTAGCAGGGTATACGCACTTCGTTGGGAATGAGCTTTTTCAAAGCCGAGATTATCATGTTTGAAAGAGTCAAAATAACAACTACGGTAAGTCCCATGCCCGCCGCGCTCGTCGCCGAGGAGATAAGTCCCAGCGTGGGGCAGGTGCCCAGAACGAGCATAAGGGTGGGGTTTTGGAATATCAACCCGTCGAGGGTGATTTTTTTATACTTGTTCATCACTTGTTACCTCCCGCAACATAGCTCTTCACAAATTCCATAGCTCCGTTCACGGCGTTGGAAATGGCGCGCATGGAGTAGGAAGCGCCCGTCTGCACGTAGTCGCCGCCGGGCTCCTTTACGCCGTGTTTATATCCGCCTTCCAGCTCTTTTAAGGGATCGGCCTTCTGCGCCAGCGTATCCAAAGCGCCTTGGGAAACTTTGCTTATGTAAGATTCCCCGTTCGCCTTGTTTATGGAAACTTTATCCACGCCCGCAACTTCGCCGTTTGCCATTTTAACAACGACCCAGCACTCTACAACTCCGCCAAAGCCCTCTTTGCCCGCGGCAAGCACCAAATAGTTGCCGTCGTCCTCAACCTTGTATGCCTCCAATATATCGGAGTACTCAAAGGCCGTCTCCTTGCCCGAAATATCAATTTCGGTCGTCTCAACCGATTTTCCGTAGATTTTTTGGATGGCTCTGTCAAATCTTTCCCCGTCGCTAACGGCTAAAAATCCGTTCATAACGGTTAAAAATACGCCGCACACGAGCAGTATTCCCAAAAGGGTAACAACGCACTTAAAGGCAGTGCTCTTAAAAAACTGTTTAACAGTCATTTATTTGCCCTCCTTTTGCTTTTTCACTTTCTTTACCTTAACATAGCCGAAGGGCTTTCTTATGCAGTACTTGTCTATAAGAGGCACAATAAGGTTCATTATAAGTATTGCAAAGGAGGCAACTTCCAGCTTTGTAAAGTACCTCAAAAGCGCCAAAAGTATCGCGCCGCCTATGTAGTATACGAGCTGTCCGTAAACGCCCTTGGGAGAGGTAACGTAGTCTGTAAACATAAACACCGCCGCAAACAGCACGCCGCCCGAAAGTATATGGGGCAAAAACAGCGATATATCAAAGCGGTAGGGCGTAAAGTAGAAGCCCGACAAAAGCACCGCGCTCAGCCCGAACACGCCTATGAACAGCAGGGGCTGCCACCATTTGATAACCTGTCTCACGCACAGATATACATATCCTATGATTATGGCAAGTTTGCACGTTTCGCCTATGCTACCGTTCACGCCCGTGCCCAGGAACAGGTCGAGCGTACTCAAAGCCGATTGATGATTGCCGTTTAAAAGGAAGTCGGCAAGGTTGGTTGCGCCCGTAAGCGTTTCGCCTTCCAAAACGGGGCCGAAGTTGGCGGCAACGTAACTTGTAAGCGAACTGAAACTTACAAACATAAACACGCGTGCGGCGGTTGCGGGGTTCACAAGGTTTTTGCCCGTGCCGCCGAAGAACATTTTAACCAGCGCAATGGCAAATATACTGCCTATTATAACCTCGTACCACTTTGCCGTTACGGGCAAAATAAGCGCGAGTATCAACCCCGTAACAACGGAAGTCAAATCAAACTGTTTCCACCAGCTTATGCACACGCTCTTTGCGTTTTTGCACTTTTTGGCAAACCCGCCCTTGGCTATAAAGTAGTAAACGAACTCCGTCGCCACGCAGGCAAGCACGGCAATAAGTTCTATAACAAACGCCATGTACCCAAAGAACACAATTCCCGCAATTGCCGAGGGTAAAAGCGCAATGCACACATCGCCCATTATCCCGCGGGTGGTTCTTCTCGATTTGACATGGGGAGGGGTGGAAATAACTACCGTATTGTTCATTTCTTTTGTCCTCCCGCCATAAGTTTTCTCATTTCCGCCTTTGTCTTGCGGATTGCCTGTATAAGCGGCCGTTTTGCGGGGCAGGTGTACTCGCACGCGCCGCACTCTATACAGCTCATTGTATTGCCGTACTTTGCCGCCGCCTCAAAGTCTCCCGCGTTGGCATAAAACGCCGTGTTCATGGGCATAAGGTGCATGGGGCACACATCTGCGCACTTGCCGCAGTTGAGGCAGGGGGTAGGCTCTTCGGCGGCCGCCTCTGCGGGCGTCATTAAAAGCAACCCCGACGTGGTTTTATGCGTGTAAACGTCATAGTTTGCAAGCGCCATGCCCGTCATCGGTCCGCCCTGGATAACCTTTTTGGGCGGCATGCTCTCGCCCCCGCAGTAGTTTACTATATCTTCGAGCTTTGTGCCCACTTTCACCCATATGTTTTTGGGTGAAGTAACCGCCCCGCCCGAAACGGTCAAAACCCTTTCGAAGAGCGGCTTGCCGAGTTCCACCGCCTCGCAAACGGCAAAGGCCGTGGCAACGTTTTCAACCACAACTCCGCTGTCCGCAGGGAGTTTGGGCGGAAGCCCTATCTTTCTGCCCGTGGTAACGTAAACCAGCTGTTTTTCGCCGCCCATCGGGTATTTCTTTTTAAGTATTACAACCTTAATATCCTCATACGGCTCAAACGCGGCAATGCAGTCGGGCTTGTTGGCCTCTATGCCGATAATAATGTTTGCAACGCCCAGGGCAGTAGCTAGGTATCTCGCACCGCGGACTATTTCGTCCGTCTTTTCAAGCATAAGCCTGTGGTCGCAGGTCAGGTAGGGTTCGCACTCCGCGCCGTTCAAAACAAGCGTATCCACGGGTGTTTTAGGCGAAACTTTAACGGCGGTGGGGAAGCCCGCGCCTCCCAAACCTACAATTCCCGCGTCCTTTATCCTCGCCTTTATGTCCCCGGCAGAGGGAGAGGACAGCGGCGGCAAAAACGCCGTATCCGTCTTGCCGTTATTTTTGATAAAAATAAACTTTTCGGGCGCGCCGCCGGCTCCCGTCAGCTCGCGTATTTCCTCAACGGTGCCGCATATGCTCGAAAACACGTCGGACGAAATAAATCCGTCGGCTCTTGCAATCAGCTCGCCCCGCTTAACTTCCTGCCCAACCTCAACAACGGGCTGCGCAGGTTTGCCAAGCGATTGCGCCGTGGAAATAACCGCAACTTCGGGGTCGGGCATATATTCAAGCGGACATGCGCTTGAAATGGCCTTTTTGTCGTGCGGGTGCACGCCGCCGAAGAAGTATTTTCCTCTTACTGCTTTCACTTCAACCTCCAAATAATTTTTCAAAAACGGGAAAAAATCCCGCGTTTTCCTTTGTTATTGCGGGCAATCCCCGCCGTCTCCGCCGGCCCTTACGGGTTTGGGATAGATAACTTTCGCAAAGATATTTTCGGGCACGCCCCTAAAAACAAGCAGCGTCGCGCCGCCTACAACCGCGCCCGAAAGCACCCCCAACAGTATCAGGTAGGGCATATATCCAAACATTAAAACACTGCCCGAAAGAAACACAAACACAATATTCTGGGTAATGTTGTGAGCAACCGCCGCCGCCACCGAAACGGCCATAACCGAAACTTTGGGCGCAAGATATAAAAGAACGGAGCTCACCGCCATGGAAATTACCCCTCCCGTAAAGGAGTACAACAGCGCGGATAAATTCCCCGCGTACACGGCCCCCAAAAGAGTGCGCACGGCAACCACCAGAAAGGCCTCGGCGGGGGAGTACATAATCAGCGCCGCAAAAGAAAATATATTTGCAAACCCCGGCTTTGCACCGGGTATTATCATGCTCGGCAAAAGGCTCTCGATAATAAACGCAACAAGGCTCAGCCCCGTTAAAAGCGCCAGAACGGCAATCTTTTTTGCGGTAAAACGTTTTTTGCTCATACTGTTTTAATTATACTACTTTCAAAAAAAATAGTAAATAGATATCTTGAAAATAATTACCAAATTATTAAAAAATTTTTCAGTTTTATTTCATAAAACTTGTAAGTATTTTTTACAGCCGTTTTCCCTTGATTTATTTTTTCCGTTCGGTTATAATTCCGTGTGGAAAAGGAGAAATATTTATGGATTTAAAGTACACACGCAAAAACGTATTTAAGGAAGCGGACGGCAAGCAGTTGCAGGAAATCTACAACTATGCCGAAGGCTACAAGCAGTTTTTAAACGTATCCAAAACGGAGCGCGACGCCGCCGTTGCCGCCCAAAAGCTGGCGGAAGAGAGGGGCTTTCTGCCCTACACGTTCGGCGAAAAATTAAAGGCGGGCGACAAGAGATATTATATCAACAGGCGCAAAAACGTGTTCCTCATACAAGTCGGCACGCAAAACGTCGAAGAGGACGGCATAAGGATAATGGTTGCGCACGTGGATTCCCCCCGTTTAGACTTAAAGCCCAACCCCGTATATGAAGATTCTGGGCTGTGCTATTTCAAAACGCACTACTACGGCGGCATAAAAAAGTACCAGTGGACGGCGATCCCGCTCGCCCTGCACGGCGTGGTTATGCTCCCCGGCGGCAAGTGCGTTGAAGTCTGCGTGGGCGAGGACGAGTGCGACCCCGTGTTTTATATCACCGACATTCTTCCCCACCTTGGGCAGGAGCAGGCGGCAAAACCCCTCGCCAAGGCAATCACGGGCGAGAACCTCAACGCCGTAATAGGCGGCCTCCCCGCCATCGGCGACGAAGAGGATAAGGAGGCGGTTAAGTCGGCGATATTAAATCTTCTCAACAAAAAATACGGCATGACCGAAGTGGATTTCCAGTGTTCGGAACTCTGTCTCGTGCCCGCGGGCAAGGCGCGCGACGTAGGCTTTGACGCCTCGCTGATAATGGCTTACGGCCACGACGACAAGGTCTGCGCCTATCCCGAAATGACCGCCCTGTTTGAAAGCGAAAACAGCCCCCACACAATAGTTTCGGTGTTTGCCGACAAGGAGGAGGTAGGCTCGGACGGCACAACGGGCGCGCAGAGCCACGTTGTGGGCGATATAATAACGGCAATAGCAAATTCTCTGGGCGCGGACCCCATATCGACCCGCTATAATTCCAAGTGTATTTCCGCGGACGTAACCGCAGGCTACGACCCCGAATACGCCTCGGCGTATGAAAAGCGCAATTCAACCTATATCCACTGCGGTGCGGCGGTCTCCAAGTACACGGGTTCCCGCGGCAAGTCGGGCTCCAACGACGCCAGCGCCGAGTTTATGGGCTGGCTCAGGGATATATTTGACCAAAACGGAGTATATTGGCAGACGGGCGAGCTGGGCGCGGTTGACGCGGGCGGCGGCGGCACGGTTGCAAAGTATATAGCCAACCTCGGCATAGACACGGTAGACGTAGGCGTTCCGGTACTTTCAATGCACGCCCCTTACGAGTTGATATCCAAGGCGGATGTGTATTCTTTATACAAAGCATGCCTTGCATTTTGCAAGTGAAAATAAAAAAAGGGGCGGGAGGCTCCTTTTTTTATTTTCAGCTCCCGCGGCGGCGTGCATAAGCGTCGTTCTGCTGTGTTGCGCTGCGGCAACTTTCAGTCATGTACGTCTATGTACACTCCTTCAAGTTATCCTCGCGCGCCTTGCATAACTCGCTTCTACCCACCGCTAACTTCGTAATTACAGCTCCCGCAATTTTTTATATAATCGCGGGCATTCACCCCGCCGAGGCAAAAGTGTTTGCAAATGGGGTGCGCTGGCGCAAAAGCGTGGTTTTGCTTGCGCCATAAATTATTTAGAATAATTGTTGTCTTGCTTGTTTCTAACCCACCGCTAACTTCGTAATTACAGCTCCCGCAATTTTTTAAATATGTACGCGGCACATTACCCTGTGTCATTTCGCGCGAGGGCTTTGCCCGATGCCCTGCCGAGGGTTCCCTGTGGGAAACGGCAGAGACGAAGGGAGACGAGCGTAGCGAGCAAACGGCAAAAAATTTATGTTTGACCTGTGGAAAAGCAAGTCCACAGCAAAAGCGAAAAAGAAACCCGTCAGCGGCGACCCGCCGCCCTCTTCCGTGTAAACGGGGGAGGGTGCCCTGAAAGGGCAGGTGGGAGTAGCACGTAATTATTAATACAACAAAATAAAAACCGCTTGGTCTGCATTTCTGCAAATCAAGCGGTATTTTTTGTTTGAATAGCGGCAACCTTCGTCCACCGCTACCGCAATAAAGAAACCCGTCAGCGGCGACCCGCCGCAAGAAACCCGGCCGCAGAGCCACTCTGCTTGACCTGCGGCAACCTTCGTCCACCGCTACCGCAATTAAGAAACCCAGGTCAAGCGTTACGCTTGCTATTTTCTGGGGGTGAAGCTGTAAATATTGGTGAGTATCTGCCGCACAAAGGTCTTGTACTTATAGCACCCCGACTCAAACAGCACGAACACGCTGTTGCCTTTAACGCACAGCCCCTCGGCCATGGAAGGCACGGAGTATTCCCTCTGCAACTTACTGCCGTCTACAAAGTAAACGTATAAGCCGCTCTCGGTGTAAGGCCAGCCGGAAGTGGTCTGCACGCCCTCATATTCAAAATTATGCCCCGATACTTCGGTATAGCTCTTTCTGTTGCCGCTGGCGCTTATATCCGCCCAATCGTAATAGTATAGCGCAGAGTTCGCCAGCCCGTAGCTTGTGGAAAGCACAAGTTTTCCCTTTGAGGAAGAGGAAGAGCCGTCGTCGTTGCGTTCCGGAATTCTCGCAAAACCCTGCACAAGGTTGGGTATGGAATACATGTTTTGCACTTTCGGCACGTAATTTTCCTCTTCTACGTTCGAAGGCGAAATCAGCGTAAGCCCGTATTTGTTTGTGGAACTCGTGTTTGAGGTATATTCGTTCACAAGCGCGTACTGCGCATATCCGTTGCCCGTGGTTATGTGGTGCGCCTCGTCCGTTTGGTAATTTTTATCGCCGGGGCGGTAGAACTCGCCCACATACAGCTTGTCGTTATAGGTGCTTGACGTTCCGTCCTCAAAAAAGTAGCAGAACGACGCCCTGTTATTTGCCTTAAAGGAGGCGGTAAAGGTAATGACGTTTTCGCCCTCGTCCATAGCCGCCCGCGCGATTATTTCATCGGCGATATTTTTATAACCCGAATCGTTAGCCGTTTTTGCGCAGTAAACGGTGCCTTCGGAAACGACCCACAGCGTGCCGTAGCTCTCGCCCTTTTTGCAGTTGGTTGCAACGCCGCCCGCGTGTTCGGTGTAGTCGCTTCCGTCGGTATTTTTAAGGGTAACATAACCCACGTAGCCCGTGGTTCTGCCCACAACGTACAGCCTCGAAGGTCCGCTTTTCATATACGCGCTTATAAAAAAGTAATCCTGCGTAAGTTTTGTCTCTTCGCCGTTTTCATTTTCCACGGTATATTCGCCCTCGTAGTTGGCAAGCCCCTGGGGCACCGCGCCCTCTTTAAGGCCGGGGATTTCCGCCGCGGGTTTAAAGTCGTCAAAATCGGGATATTCGTCGCCCCACAGCCAAATAACTATGAACGTGGCCAAAAATACTATCACGGTAAACACCGCAATTGCGGCAATCAACAGTTTTTTATGTTTCATTTCTCGGCTCCGTAATCGGATCAAAGTATATAATATACAGTCATTTTACCAAAAGCAAACAAAAAAATCAAGTTTATATTTACTCATATTTGTCATTTTGGCAATAAAACAATCCGCCGCGCAAAAAAACAGGCAATTTCAGCCCGAAATCGCCTTTAAAATCAACCCGAAAACAAACGTTGCCAGCGCGCCCAAAAAGGCGAGGAAAATCCTGAACGAAATATCCCGCTGTTTTTGCTTGGAAGCCCTTTTCCAGGCAAACCCGTTCTCTTTAAGGCGTATCACATACATTCTCTCGCCCTTGCGTTCGGAATAGACCAGGTCAAAATAACCGTCCAGCCTCAGCCCGTTTAAAATATTGTCCAGCTCTTCCGTGTTCAGCCTTTTCTTTTGCGGCAACACCGAAAGTATATCCAGGGAGGATACAAGGCACTCGTCTGTGCCGTCGCAGAGGCAATACACGGCGGACATAACTTCCGTTTCGTTCCTGCTCAACATAAATTTATTAAAAACCACACCAGACAAATTATGCCGCTGCCCAGCGCGCCGCCCGCCAAAGCGCCCCAAAATGCGGAAACGTGTTTTGTTTTCCCCTCTTGGTCGAGGTATAATTCGTCAAATCCGTCGTTCTCTTCCGCGGGTTCGGTATCCCCGTCGAACGGCTTTAAAAGCGCCGCGCAGTACATATTTCCGCCCGAATATTTAACGTCGATATAGCCTTCGGCGGAAAGATTTTCAATGGCCTTTTCAAGCTCGCCGCCGTCGCGGGGGCAGTCTTCGGGGAACGCTTCAAAAAAATCCTCTCTGGAAAGTACAAAATAGCGCCCGACCTCGCCGAGCGCATATAGCTTGTTCAAAACCGCGCTGCTTATTCCGTCCATATAAATTATAATGGCAAAAACAGCGCAAAATTATACTTATTTTTGTGCCATGGCGGAATAAACCAGCCCGCCTATGAATATCGCGACGGAGAGCGCGCACAGCACGTAGGCTGCAATGTTCAAAATCCGCACGGCTTTAAAATTGTTTCTCTTTTTCTGCACGGATAAAAAGGACAGCGCGGAAAGCTCCAAAAGTACCGAAACTATAAGCATATACACGCCGATACCGGGTATAAACGCACAGCCGAGCGCCGCGGCGGCGGCAATAAGCGCGCCCAAAGCAACGTAAAAATAAACGCGCGTGGGGTTTTCGTTCTCCTCGTCATAATTTTCGGTCTGTTTACTCATAAATCCCCCTTTAAAAGTTCTGCATGGCTCTTTGGCTCAACCAGAATCGTCTTGTAGTTTGAGTATATAACAAACCCGGCGTTTGAAGCGGGCGGTTTTTTAACGAATTTTTTGCGGGTGTAATCCACGGGAATTTTCGTGCCGCCCCTGCCGTCGGAGTAGTACGCGCAAATTTCCGCCGCGGCAAGCAGAACCCCGTCGGGAATTTCCCCGCCGCCGCACAGAACGGCGACGTGCGCGGAGTGGTACCCCTGCGTGTGAAGCCAGATATCCCCGCCGTTTAAACTCTTCAAAAGACGGTCGTTCTGTATATTGTTTCTGCCCGCAATCGCCCTGTAACCCAAAATGTCGAACTCCCTGAACGGCGGGGTTGCGGCCTTTTTCTTTTTGGGGTTTTCGTCCTTCAACAGCCCTAAATTTTTCAGCTCCTCGGCAATCTCTTCCAAATCGACAAGGTTTTCGGCGGAGGATATGTGCGCCCCAATGCTCGCCAGATAGCCGAGTTTTGCCTCGGCCTCGTCCTTTTGCGAGGTAACGGATTCCTGCGTGCGCCTCAACTTTGCGTACTTTTTGTAGTATTGCTGGGCGTTCTGCGCGGGCGTAAGCGCCCTGTCCAGCGCAATCTTGACTTTGCCGCCCTCTTCGTCGTAGTAATTTACGGCCTCAAAGCTGTCCGCGCCTGCGGGAATTGCATATATGTATGCGGTTATAAGCTCGCCTTTCAGCTTTATTTCCTCCGCGCCGAGGCACTCGAAAAGTTTTGAGTTGATAATTTGCAGCCGCTTTTCCGTCTTTTTTTGCGCGGAGTAAAGGGCGGAACGCAACTTCTTTTGCGCGTCCTCAAAGGTCTGTTTTTTGTAGAGGTAGTCGTAATAGGCCCGTTGCGCCTCCAAAACGGAGGGGTATTCCCGCCTTTCGGGGTCGGCGCACTTCGCCTTGAAATCGGCGGGCTGTCCGTTTAAAAAAGTAACGCTTGGGTTGCATTGACCCCCGCATATATAGCGATGAACATCTTTTGCGGTAATTTTTTCGCCGTACAATTCCACCATATCCAGGGCGGTGGAGTACGCCACACCCTTGACCTTTTGGGAAATAAACGCCGCCCTGTCCGCGGGGGCGTATTCAAACGCCTTTTCAAGCGCGTCCAAATCGTCCGGCAAAATTTTATCCTGTGGTTCGGGCAAAAGGTACTTCACGCCCGAAAACAGCACACGTTTTGTGTTTTCGCCGATTGCCGTGGTTTTAAGCGCCCCCAAAATCACCCCGTTTTGCGTAAGCACGGCGTTGGAGTACTTGCCCATCAGCTCCACGTACAGCCGCATGTTGAGTTTTTCAAACTCGGAGGTGCATAAAAAATCAACCGCAACAATCCGCTCGAAGGGCAGTTGCCCGACGTTAGTGATCTCCGCGTTGGCAAGGTGTTTGCGCAGCAACATGCAAAAGGCGGGCGCGTTCTGCGGCACCGGCCTGTCGCAGTCGGTCAGGCTCATTCTGCACGCTCGCGCCGAAAGACAAATATCAAGTTTAACCGTGCCTCCGCGGGTGTATATAATAAACGTAAGGCTGTCGCGGTCGTACTGCACTATCTTGGAAATTTTCCCTCCGCACAGCAAGGCGTTCAGCTCCGCGGCAACATATTTAATTGTAAAAGCGTCCTGCGGCACCCCGTCGCCTCCTGTCAAAATATGTGTTGCAACAAAAATTATAACCCAAAAAAAATAAAAAGTAAATTGATTATCCCCAAAAATCGCTTTGCAAAACAAAAGTAATATGTTAAAATAGCCTTTGTACAAAATTATATAATATTTGAGGAGTTTTTTATGAATTACACGCAAGCCGCCGGAGAAAAAAGTACGGTAAAGCTCACAATCACCTTCACCGAGGAGGAGTGGCAAGACGCAATCGCCAAGGCGTATTTAAAGACGCGCGGCAAATACACGGTGCCCGGTTTCCGCAAGGGCAAGGCGCCCAAGCCCGTTCTTGAAAATTATTACGGCAAGGGCGTATTCTACGAAGAGGCGTTCAACGCCCTCTATTCACAGCACTACTATGACATTCTTGAAAAGGAAAAGGATAATTTTACGGCCGTGGGCGAGCCCGAACTCGGCGTCGAGTCTATGGAGGAGGGCAAGGGCGTTGTGCTTTCCGCCGTTGTGCCCGTCAAGCCGGAAGTAAAAATCGAAAAATACACGGGTTTAAAAATCCGCAAGTTTGAGTATAATGTTACCGATGAGGACGTGGAGAAGGAGGCCAAAAAGCTCACCGAATCCCAGGCGACTACCGTTGAGGTTCAGGACAGACCCTGCAAGCTCGGCGATGTGGTAAACATAGATTTTTCGGGCTCCTGCGACGGCGAAAAGTTCGCGGGCGGCACAGCGGAGGGCTATGATTTGGAACTCGGCAGCGGCAGTTTCATTCCGGGGTTTGAGGACGCTCTCGTTGGCATGAACACGGGCGAAAGCAGGGATATAAACGTAACTTTCCCGCAGGATTATCAGGCGGACAACCTCCGCGGCAAGGCGGCGGTGTTTGCCGTAAAGCTCAATAAAATCACCGAAAAGCAGTACCCCGAACTCACCGACGAGTACGTAAAGGCGCACGCCGGCGCGGAGAGCGTTGAAGCATACAAGGCAAAGCTCCGCGAAAGACTCGAAAAGTCCGCCGAAAGCCGCGGCAGGGACGAAACGGAAAACAGCATTCTGGCGGAGATTTCCAAGTACACGCAGGTTGAAATTCCCAACGCCATGATAGAGAACGAAATTGACAGAATAGTTCAGGATTTTTCCTACCGTCTCATGTATCAGGGCATCAAAATGGAGGAGTACTTGAAGTACACGGGCGCCACAATGGAGCAGTTCCGCGACCAATACAAAACGGAAGCGCACAGGCGCGTGGTGTGCCAGCTCGTAGTGGATAAAATCGTAAGGGAGCAGAACTTCAAGGCCGAGCCCGAAGAGATAGACGCCAAAATAGAGGAGCAGGCTAAGTCGGTCGACAAAACTCTTGAAGAATACAAAAAGACGATTGACCCCAGGCAGGTCGACTATATCACAAACGACATAATAATAACCAAGCTCTTCAACTATTTGCAGGAAAACAACGACATGTATACCGGCGAAGCTCCTGCGGAAGCCGAGTAAAGGAGGAGTATATGCAAAATATAAAAGGCGCGTTAGTGCCCTACATCGTTGAGCAGACGTCGCGCGGGGAGCGTTCCTACGACATCTATTCCCGCCTTTTGGAGGACAGGATAATTTTCCTTTCGGGTGAGATTGACGACGCGGTTGCAAACACGGTCGTGGCACAGCTCATTTATCTTGAAGCAAAGGATCCTTCAAAGGACATTTCGCTCTATATAAACAGTCCGGGCGGCTCCGTATCCGCGGGGCTTGCCATCTACGACACTATGAATTATATCAAGTGCGACGTGTCCACCATCTGTATCGGCATGGCGGCGAGCATGGGCGCGTTTTTACTTTCCAGCGGCCAAAAGGGCAAGCGTTTTGCCCTTCCCAACAGTGAAATTATGATCCACCAGCCGCTTGGCGGCGCGCAGGGTCAGGCGAGCGACATAAAAATCGCCGCAGACCACATACTTAAAACAAGGCAAAAACTAAACGCAATACTCTCGCAAAACAGCGGAAAGCCCTTGGAGGTTATCGAGCGCGACACCGACCGCGACAATTATTTGTCCGCGCAGGAGGCGTTGGAGTATGGTTTAATAGACCGCGTATTCTATAAAAGATAAGCTCCCGCGGCGATATAATTTACGTTGCAAGCAGGGTTTCCCTGCGCCGCAAGCCACAATTTGCGCATACCTGCGCCTCTGCCGTTTCCCTTCGAGAGCCTCGGCAGGGCGTCGCTTCGCTCGCGCGGCGGTGGGAATTGCCGCCATTATATAATACGTGCGCCCTTAAAATGGCGGCAAGGGCGGCTGGCCGCCCAAACTCACGAAAAATTTGCGCCTAATTATCTGAAATATTTATAATAAGGTGCGCAAACCGTCGCTACGCTCGGGCGCAGCGCCCGCAATGGCGCGAGATTTTTGTGAACATAAGGAATTATTTGTATATGAAAGATCAGCAATATTGTTCATTCTGCGGAAAAACCGAAGATTTGGTAAAAAGGTTAATAAAAGGCAGAAACGGCGCATGTATATGCGACGAATGTGTTGAAATCTGCCGCGATATGGTAAAGGATCTGGACGTCGACGACGTCTCTCCCGTGCCTTTAAAGGCGCCTGCGGAAATCAAGGCCGAGCTGGACAAATATATCGTTGGTCAAAACGAAGCCAAGCGCGTTCTCTCGGTTGCGGTCTACAATCACTACAAGCGCATAAACAACATGGGCAAAGAGGAGGACGACGGCGAAGTGGAGATTGAAAAGAGCAACATATTGTTGCTCGGTCCCACGGGTTGCGGAAAAACTTTGCTTGCAAGGACGCTTGCAAAAATCCTCAACGTGCCCTTTGCCGCGGCGGACGCCACCACGCTCACCGAGGCAGGCTACGTGGGCGAGGACGTTGAAAATATCCTCTTAAAACTGATACAGAACGCCGACTACGACATTTCCCGTGCCGAGCGCGGCATAATCTATATAGACGAGATAGATAAAATTGCCAGGAAGGGCGAAAACGTCTCCATCACCCGCGACGTATCGGGCGAGGGCGTACAGCAGGCTCTTTTGAAAATAATAGAGAGCACCGTCGCCAACGTTCCCCCGCAGGGCGGCAGAAAGCACCCCCAGCAGGAGTGTTTGAGAATAGACACCACCAACATTCTGTTCATTTGCGGTGGCGCGTTCGTGGGGCTGGACAAAATAGTCCAGAAGCGCAAGGACAACACCTCGCTGGGCTTCGGCGGCACGGTAAAGCAGTCTGAGGAGAACATTTACGAAATGCTCTCGGACGTAAAGCCGCAGGATTTAACGCAGTTCGGGCTCATTCCCGAATTTGTGGGCAGGGTGCCCATAGTCGTAAGCCTGCACCCCCTCAACGAGGACGCGCTTGTAAGTATCCTCACCCAGCCCAAAAACGCCATAATAAAGCAGTATCAAAAACTTATAGCGATGGACGGCGTAAAACTTACGGTGGAGGACTCCGCCGTGCGCGAGATAGCCAGCACCGCCATTCGCTTAAAGACGGGCGCAAGGGGTTTGCGCACAATAATAGAGGGCTTTATGACCTCGGTAATGTATAAAATCCCCTCCGAAAAGAATGTGGAGGAAGTTATTGTTACCAAGGAGTGCGTAACCGACAAAGCCGAACCCAAAATCATCTACAAAAAATCCGCATAAACCAACACGTATTGCGGTTTTTAAGCAAAAACTATCGCGCGCAATTTCTTTTAAACGGGAAATTGCGCTTTATTCAAAGGAGCAAAAATGGCTAAAAGGACATTAAACGACATACCCGTTTTGCCGCTCCGCGGCAGAGTAGCATTTCCCAATACCACCGTTACGGTGGACGTGGGCAGGCTCATCTCCCTCAACGCCTTAAAAAAGGCCACCGATGGCGATTCCTATCTTTTTTTAGTAGCCCAGCGCAATGCCGACGATGAGGAAATCACATCCTTTTCGCAGCTGTACGAAGTGGGCACCGTCTGCCGCATACGCCAGCTCTCCCGCATGCCGGGCAACACCATAAGGCTCACGGCGGACGGGCTTTTCCGTGCAATCTCCGTGCGCGAGGGAATAGTGGGCGAAAGCGCCGTGTGCGACGTGGCCGAAATGCCGCCCGTACAGCAGGGCGACGACGATCTCGTTGAGGCGTATTTCCGCACCGCCAAGGACATAATGAGCGACATTTGCCAAACGGAATCGCGCATATCCAAGGAAGTTGCGGCAAACCTCGACCGCTGTACCGACCCCGACGAATTTGTAAACATAGCGGCGAACAATTTAAAGATAAGCGCAGACGTCAAGCAGGAACTCCTTCAAAAGGAGCGCGTGCTCGACCGCCTCAAACAGCTCGACAAAATCTTAAACGACGAGCTTGAAATAATGCGTTTGGAGCGCAAAATAAACGCCCTTGTCCGCCAGAACATAGATAAAAACCAAAAGGAGTACTATTTAAGGGAACAACTCCGCGCCATTCACACCGAACTCGGCGACGACGAAAGCGAGAAAGAGGAACTCGAACGCAAAATAAACGAAAAGGGTCTGCCCGAAGAGGTAAAGGAGAAGGCGCTTAAAGAACTCTCCCGCATGGATAAAATGCAGACCTCCTCGCCCGATTACAACGTTTTGAGAATGTATCTCGACTGGATTTTAGACCTGCCCTGGGGAACGCTGTCCGAGGACAACAAGGATCTGGCCGCGGCGGTCAAAATTTTAAACGAGGATCACTACGGGCTTGAAAAAATAAAGGAGCGCGTTACCGAATATCTCGCCGTACACCAGCTCACGGGCGGATTAAACGCGCCCATACTCTGCTTTGTGGGGCCTCCCGGCGTGGGCAAAACTTCCATAGCCACCTCAATAGCGAGGTGTCTGGGCAGAAAATTTGTAAGAATGTCCCTGGGCGGCGTCAAGGACGAGTCCGAAATAAGGGGGCACAGAAAAACATATATAGGCGCAATGCCGGGGCGGATAATCGCGGGCATAAAAAACGCGGGCACATCCAACCCCGTGTTCCTTCTGGACGAAATAGACAAGCTCTCCTCCGATTTGCGCGGCGACCCCGCCAGCGCCCTTTTGGAGGTGTTGGATCCCGCCCAGAATTCCACCTTCCGCGACAGGTATCTCGAAGTTCCCTACGATTTGAGCAAAGTTCTCTTCATCACCACGGCAAACGGGCTGGATACAATCCCCCGTCCCCTTTTGGACAGAATGGAGATTATAGAGATAAACGGCTACACGCAGGAGGAAAAGAGGGAGATAGCAAAGCGCTATCTCGTATCCAAGCGCGCAAAACTCAACGGCATAGAGGAGGGCAAACTCGTCATAACGGACGACGCCCTGGATGAAATAATAAACGGCTACACCATGGAGGCGGGCGTAAGGAGTTTGGAGCGCAACATAGACTCCGTCTGCCGCAAAGCCGCCGTAAAGCTGGCGTCCGGCAAGGTCAAAAAAATGCGCGTTACCGCAAGCTCGGTTGAAGGCCTTTTGGGCGCCCGCCGCTACGAACGGGACAGCTTTATCCAAAAGGACGAAGTGGGCGCGGCGACGGGGCTGGCGTGGACGGCCGTGGGCGGCACAACGCTCACAATAGAAGTTTCGGCGATGCACGGCAAGGGCGAAGTGCTCTTAACGGGCAAGCTGGGCGACGTGATGAAGGAGAGCGCGCGGGCGGCGATAAGCTATATCCGTTCCAACAGCGAGGAGTACGGCATAGACCAGAGCGCCTTTGAAACTACGGATATCCACATTCACGTGCCGGAGGGCGCAACCCCCAAGGACGGCCCCAGCGCGGGCATAACCATGGCAACGGCAATACTCTCGGCGTTCACGGGCAAGCCCGTAAAGAGTTCGGTTGCCATGACGGGCGAGATAACCCTGCGCGGCAAAGTACTGCCCATAGGTGGCTTAAAGGAGAAGGCTCTGGCGGCCTACCGCGTGGGCGTAACCGACGTAATAATCCCCGCCGAAAACAAAAAGGACTTGGAGGAAATCCCCAAGTCGGTGAGGGACAAGTTGAATTTTATACCCGTAACCGAAGTGGACGCGGTGTTCAAAAGGGCGATAATAGGTATATGATATGCTTAAAATAAACGCTCAATTTATAACGAGCGCGGCTTCGGCTTCGCAGTTTTTAAAATCCCCCAAGCCGCAGATCGCCGTGTGCGGAAAGTCCAACGTGGGCAAATCGAGCTTTATAAACATGCTTGCGGGGCAAAAAAAACTTGCCAAAGTTTCCAAGGAACCCGGCAGGACGCGGCTTATAAATTATTTCGACATGGGCGGATTTATCCTCGCCGACCTCCCCGGCTACGGCTATGCGCGCGTATCTCAGGCGGAAAAATTGAAGTGGGCAAAGCTCCTTGACGATTTTTTTGCAAAAAAGGAGGCAATCGCGCACGTTTTCAGCCTTGTGGATATCCGCCACGACCCCACGGCGGACGACGTGCAGATGGCGGAATTTTTAAACTACCACGTAATTCCGTTCACCGTAGTCGCCACCAAGGCGGACAAATTATCGCGTGCGCAGGCGCAGAGAAGCATAATATCCATTGCGGCAAAGCTGAAAATCGGCGCGGGGAACATAATAGTAACCTCCTCCCAGAGCGGCCAAGGCTGCGAGGAAGTCAAAACCAAGATAGAGCAAATAATATCCCTTAACAACCAATAAAAAAATCTCCCCGTGCCAAAGGCGGGGAGATTTTTTAAGGTGCGGTTTAAAGCCCGCGGCACAGTTTTTTAATAAGGTCATAACCGTGCGGAAGGTACGCGCCCGTTGCCGCCGCCTCGGCTTCTGTGTAACGTTTTGCGCCGTTGCCCAGATTTTCCGTGTTGGAATAAATAAGGTAGGGCACGGGGTCGCCCACATGCGTTTTGCAGTCGCAGGGAGTGGGGTGGTCGGGGCACACAAGCATGGTAAACGGCTCGTTCCCCATTCTCCGCAAAATTGTCGCAACCACCTTTTTGTCAATCTGTTCTATGGAGTAAATCTTATGTTTACAGTCCCCGTGGTGCCCGCACTCGTCGGGGGCCTCCATGTGGATATATACGTAGTCCAGCCCGCCTTCAAGCGCGTCGCAGGCGGCGTTTGCCTTTCCCTCAAAGTCGGTATTATAATCCCCCGTCGCCCCTTTGACTTCAATGCACCTCATGCCCGCGGTACGGGCGATGCCCTTAACAAGGTCCACGGCGGAAATAACGCCCCCTTTAAGCCCGTGCAGCCGCTCAAAGTTTTCAAGGCGTGGCTTTGTGCCCTCGCCCCACAGCCAAATACCGTTTGCGGGATTTTTTCCCTCTTTTATCCTCTTTAAGTTCACGGGGTGGTCTTTCAAAAGTTCGTAGCTTTTCTCCATAAACGCAAGATAAATTTCCGCGTTTTCGCCCTTGGGGAGCCACTCGCCTATTGTTCTGTCCGAAATATCGTGCGGCGGCGTCAAAATACTCCCCGTGCGCCCGTTTTTTATCACAAGGCAGTGCCTGTACGAAATCCCGCCGTACAGGCAATATTTTTCATTGTCGAAATATCCCTTTAAATAATCTATAAGCTCCGCCGCCTCGGCAGTGGTAATCTCGCCCGCCGAGTAGTCCAGCATAACTTTTTTGTTGTACGGCTCCACGGCGGAGAGGGTAACCAGGTTGCACCTCAGCGTTACGTCCGTATCGCTCAAATCTATGCCCATCGAAACGGCTTCGAGGGGTGAACGCCCCGTGTAGCACAGCGTCGGGTCAAAGCCCATAACCGACATATTCGCCACATCCGAGCCGGGTTTCATGCCGTCGGGCACGGTCTTGCACAGCCCCACTTCCGCAATAGGGGCAAGCCTGTCAAGATTGGGTGTTGCGGCGGCTTCCAGACAGGTTTTCCCGCCGAGTTCGGGCAGTTTTTTATCGGCCATGCCGTCGCCTAAAACAACAATGTACTTCATATCAGTTCAAATCCCAGTCCACGGGTTTTTTGCCGTGGGCGGCAAGATATTCGTTCGCCTTTGAAAAGTGCCTGCACCCGAAAAATCCGTTGTAGGCGGAAAGGGGAGAGGGGTGCGCGCACTGCAAAATGAGGTGTCTTTTGCCATCTATAAGCGGCGCCTTTCCCCGCGCGTTTCCGCCCCAGAGAATAAACACCGTGTTATTTGTGTTTTGGGAAATCAATTTAATTACGCTGTCCGTAAACCATGCCCAGCCGCACTTCGAGTGCGAATTTGCAATATGTTCCCGCACGGTAAGCGTGGTATTCAAAAGCAGAACGCCCTCTCTTGCCCATTTGGTCAAATCGCCGCAGTTTGGCTCCTTTATGTTCAAATCGCTCTCTATTTCCTTAAAAATATTTTGCAGCGAGGGCGGAAGGGGCACTCCCGGCTTAACCGAAAAGCACAGCCCGTGCGCCTGCCCCGGCTCGTGGTAGGGGTCCTGCCCCAAAATCACAACTTTAAGGCCGTCAAGCGGGGTAAAACGGAAACAGTTATAAAGGTCGTACATATCGGGATATACGATATAGTGCGAGTATTCATACTTTAAAAACTCGCGTATTTTAAGATATTTTTCGTCCGCAAACAAGGGGGCGAGCAGTTCGTCCCAGCCTCCGCCCAGAGGTTTCATAGTTCCACCGCGCCAACTATTTTTTTGAGATTATTTTTAAGCGTTTCCAGGCACTTTTCAAGATTTTTCACGTACTGTTCGGTTGTGGAGCCGCTGCCCGCGATGTCCGAAATTATTTTAAACGCACGGCACTCTACATTTGAAAGTACGCACACCTGCGCAATTGCGCCGACTTCCATATCCCGTATGTCGGCGTCGAGAACTTCGGTCAAAAGCAAAAAGTCCTCGTAGTCGTCGTTAAACCTGTCGCCCGTACCCACTCTTCTGGGTTCAAAGCCGTCCGTAAGAGTCAGGGGCAGATAATTTTCGGCAAAGCCGTCCAAAGCGCCCACCTGGCCGCCGTTTATCTGCACAAGGTCAAAATCGTACTGCACGGCGGAGAATACGGCGTATATGCCGCCCACTTCAACGCCGCCATGCAGCCCGCCGGCGACTCCCAGGTTAATTATTCCCGTCGCGCCCAGGCAGTCTATGGCGTATTGGGTTCCTCTTGCCGCGTTCACCTTGCCCACGCCGCACACCACAACTGCGGTCTCCCTGCCGAACAGCTTGCCCAAAGCCACGTGCATGCCGCCCGTGCGATAATCCTTTCCAACTTGCATTTCGTCAAGCAGTACGCGCGCTTCCTTTTCCATGGCAATAACAAAACACTTCATATCATTCCTCCGCGCAAACCGCGCCCACGCCGCACCAAAAAATATAGCGCGTTATTTTTACGGGCTTAATTTCCCCGTCCACGTAAATTTTTCCGCCGAAAAACTCAACACGTCTCCACAATTCCGCCAGCGTAAGCCCGTATAACTTAATGTACGCCTCGCGGGCGGTCCAGTGAAACAAAAAATCGCGCTCGCACGCAATTTCCGCGCGCTCGCGCGCGGTGAACCTCTTTAAAACGCTCTCTGCGATTTTCCTGCGGTAGAGTTCCAAATCGGCGCCTATGGGGTTGTCGCTTATAGCCAAAAGCCCGCGCGCGCCGCTGTGGGAATAGGAGAAGTACAGGGGGTTGCCCGCTAAATACGGCTTGCCGTTTGCGGTCGTTTTAATTTCAAAGTTTCCCAGTCTCTCCGCAAAAATCCGTTCGGCTTTTTCGCGCGGGTCTTTGCCCGTAAGATATATTTCGGTCATAACATCAAACTTTCAACGTATTCAATCTGTTCTTTTGTGGCAAGATTTTTGGTAAACGCGCACGCGCTTCCCGCCGCCGTGGCAAAGTTCAGCGCCTTAAAATAGTTACCTGTATTCAGGTATTCGTGAATAAATCCCGCCACCATGGTATCGCCCGCGCCCACGGAGTTCACAAGCTGTCCGCGCGCGGCGCGCACGTAAATGGATTGGCTCGTTTCGGTAACCATTGCCGCGCCGGAGGAGCCCATGGAAACTATAACGTTCCTCGCGCCCATCTCCTGCAAGTTGCGCGCGCAGGCGTAAATTCCCTCCAAATCGGGCACGGTTGTAAGCCCGAATATCTCGCACATTTCGTAAATGTTCGGCTTGATTAAAAAGGGCTTATATTTAAGCGTCTCTGTCAAAAGTTTTCCGCTTGCGTCCACAACCAGGTTCACGCCCTTGATATTTTTGAGTTTTTTAAAGATATTCGCGTAAGTCTGCTGGTCGAGGGTGGAGGGCACACTGCCGCAAACAATAAGCCAATCGCCCTCTTTTAAAAGAGCTTTCAACCTTCTCACAAGTTTATTCACGTCGTTTGCGGAAATTTCCGCACCCGAACCGTTGATGTCCGTTTCGGTGTTGCTTCTCACCTTAACGTTAATGCGGCTCTGCCCCTTAACGTCGATAAACTCGTAATTCAGCCCAAGTTCGGTAACTTTGTCGCGGATATATTTGCCCGTAAACCCCGCCACGAACCCCAAAGCGAGGGTATCGTCGCCGAGTTCCTTCAAAGCCAGGGAAACATTCAGCCCCTTACCGCCCACGGCAAGCCTTTCGGCGGTGGTACGGTTTACTATTCCGCTCTTTATGTTATTCACTTTTACGTAGTAATCCAGGGACGGATTAAAAGTAACCGTGTAAATCATATATAACAATTTATAACATTTACTTAAAAATGTCAATAAAAAACAAATAACCGCTTGATTTTTTTGCCTCCCGCCCCTTATAATATATAATAAGGATATACCTTTAAATGCGGGCGAGTTTAAGATTCGATTGCGAAAGGAGAGAAAGGAAAGCATATCAAAGGCACGGCTTTGTAAAAACGGAAATTAAATTTAAATGCAGATAATAAATCTGAAAAAGTTGTATCCTTCCCCGCAGCACGCGCGGTAGGTTGCGCTTGCGCCGCTTAACCTGAGCGGTCCGTTACGCGCCGTATTCCGTTGGCGGCGCGCGGCGTTATTTAAACGGATAGCCCTGTACGCCCCTTGCCGTGGACGCGCACGGTAAAATCAAAGCGGCATGCGCCGCAGGCGCCCTGTCTTTTGGGCGCCCTCGGCAAAGATTAAAAAAAGACTAAATATGTAGAACCCTTTTTTGAACTCCGTAAGACTCGGGTGCAAGTCCCGACTCGTCCACCAAACGGCCCCCAATGCAACAGCATCGGGGGCCGTTTGGTGGACGGGAGTAACGAAATGGGCTTGTGTCCCGTCGTACCGAAGCCCGCAGGGCTTACTCGTCCACATTCCCCGCAAAAAATTTCCCGCATAAAAGCGGCGGGGGTACTTGGTGGAATGCAAAAAGGGGCTTGTGCCCCGTCGTACCTTGTTTTTTTCAACGATCTATGCTATAATAAAGTAAATTTTACAATGGATGGCGGCACGGTATGCAATATATGTACACTTCAAAAAAACAGAAATATGATACAACAGGAGTCGAACAGTTTTATTTACACTTTGCAAACGGCGATTCCATTCCGTTCAAAAAACAAGAACTTCAAGAGTTGTCTGTCAAGTTATATGACAGCCTGATTGCCGACGGGGACGGCTTTTCTCCCGTAGCGGAGAGCGGTCGGGTCGTGATCGATGTTGCGCCGAAACCGCCGAAATATTCCTACGCCCACGTCTATAACGAGAGTGAGTTCAAAAAGGACAGAAAAACCTACATCGAAAAGAGGTGTGTGGAAGAAGGCGGGCTGTGCGCCGTGGAATTTTGCAACGACCTGAATTGGGGCAGAACGCTGTACGGTGATCTGTCCGCCGAACTGCGGGAGGGGAAATTGGTTCTCACCTACCTTCCAAAGCGGAGCGGCGGCAAAAGCGAGGGAACCGTGCATACGGTTGCCGTTCGGAATGTAACTAAAAAGACAGTGAGAAGTATCATATTGGATTTTGAAAACTGCGAATCTTTCACTGTGTACGATAATGAGATCGAAAATTTACACTTACAATTCGACCCCCAACTTTGCGAAGGGAGCGATGCTTTATACCGGTGTATCAGGAGCGGCTATCTGACGATCAAATTAGACAAGACGATCGACTTCCGCAAAACATGTTTCCATTCCATATCGCACCCCACGCTTAAACAGTTGGAGAAGCGGCTGGTTGGTACCGGATATATCGCCAAGCACGATATATGCCATTTATATGTCTGCTATTGGGACGGCAACGAGGAGTGTTTGGAGATCGATGATATTCGCCCCGAAGAAGAATTGGAACGCTTGGAAAAAGCGGAGGAAGAGGGAGAAGGCTATTTTGATTTCGTTGGCGGCTATTGCCAACAACAGAAAGAAGGCTCTGTCAAAATCATGTTCGGCAAGTCGCTCTACAACAAGAACCGAAGCCCGCAGGGCTTACGGAAGATTTTTTAAATTAGTCCGTTATATGGTTTGCCTAAATTAAAAAATTATGCTATTATAGTCTAAAATCCGCAAATATTTTCAGGCGCAAAGCCGGAAGGGTAACTTAGGATGGAAAAAACGAAGCTGACTTTTAAAGAGTATTTTAAAGAGCGAAGTAAAAACATTGTTCTTGATATATTATTGGGCGGCTACTTTTTATTTTGTATGGGTGCGCTCATATATTTTGCCGTAATAGGCTCAGTTAGCAACGGACAGCATTACAGGGATTGCCTTATAGCGTTAAGCTACGTGGCGGTGGTTCCCGTGTTCTATCTTGTGGAGTTTCTTCTCAAAATCCGCGCCTCTGTTTTTTATACTTTTTTCATAATCGTGTATTGCGTCTTTTGTTTTTTGGGCGCGAGCTTTAATTTCTACACGTTAATACCCTGTCTGGACGATATTCTGCATATGTGCTGGGGATTTTTATTCACTTCACTCGGCTTCTGCATTGTAAAGTCGCTCATGGGCGAGCCCAAAACCTGGCGGCAGTTTTTTGCATATCTTTTATTCGGCGCGGGTTTTTGCATGATTGCCGCAATCGTGTGGGAGATATACGAGTTCACAATGGACAACCTCTTTCCGTTCTTTGATATGCAGGAAGATACAATAGTCCACAGCATACATTCGTTCATGCTTCACAATCCGTACGACCACCTCAACACCCTGCGCGTGTACGGAATAGCCAAAACCGAGCTGTATGACGCAAGCGGCAACTTGCTGTATACAATCGAAGGCGGATTTCTTGATACGGGCTTAATAGACACTATGATGGATTTAATCTGGTGTTTTGCGCTCACGTTTGTATTCTGCGCCCTGCTGGCAATAGATAAAAAACTCGGCGGGAAGCTGTATCCGTATATTATACCCGTATATGTCGGCACCATAGGGGAACCTACTACCGAGCGGCGTGTATAAGCGTCGCATAACATTGTCGCGCTTACGTTTTGCTAGGGTCATGTACTTCAATGTACACTCCCCGTCGCAAAGCCGCGCGCTCCTCGTTCTGCTCGCTTCTACCCACCGCCAGCTCCCGCCAACGTGTTATAAGCTACGCTGTTCACAAAATTCTCGGCAGGCCGTGCCTGCGAATTTTCGTGATTTT